>CALACZ010000137.1 GCA_937890735.1 uncultured Bacillota bacterium | reverse complement strand
GCGCTGTAAGGGTAAACCGGCAGTCTACTCTGCATCCGCGTCCTCCTGGCTTTCGGTGACCAGCAGTTCGTTCAGGGCATACAGGTCGTAGCCAAAGTCCAGAAAGTACCGCAGGACCGGATACAGCAGGTCCATCAAATTGTGCCGGTACGGCGCGGGACTGAGCGTGACCGTGCCGCTGTCTGCATCCGGACTGCATTCCAGCTTGGCGGTTTTGCCGATCCCGACGCCCTCGCGCGCCCAGTCCGGCACGGTGACCTCAAACTCGGAAAGTACCTCTTCCATGGACAGCTCACGGTGCTCCTCTTCGCACAGACCGCATTCCGCGGCGATGGTTTCCAGAAACTCACACGTCTGCGTGTTCAGTGCGTCGATGAGCGTGACGAGCTCATATGTACTGACGCTTTCCGGCATAAGCAAAATACCGCCCTTGAGCTGCACCATGGAGATCTGTTTTGCAGTCTCCATTCCGCAGAGCTTAAACATTGCGTCCGGGATAACGGCATTGCCGTTTCGTTTGATAATCTGAAATTCCATGATATGCTCCTTTACATTCCGCCCATCTGCATTTCTTCGGATGGACTCAAGTCATACTCCTCATCCCTGCACAGGTTTTCCTCGCCGTAGAGGTCAAACACAATATCATCCACCGCTTTACGCACGGCAGGATTCTGCGTGATCGTGCGGAACCGAAAGCCAGTCGTCGCCTCATGCGGCAGTTCCTTACGGATGCAGTCTAGATATTCTGTGGCATTCGTGAATTGCAGGGTTTCACCATTCAGAAAGCTGACGCTTCCAACTACTTGCTCATTAGTAGGTGTCATCATCGTCGTCCTCCGGCTCATACAGCACCAGCGCTGCCGTATCTGCCAGATGTGTGCCGATGGCAAGCATCCCGGCGATGCCGATCAGCACAGCCAATGTGATCACGATCGCTTTTTCCATAGAGATTTCCTCTTTCATAACGTCATTTCCTGATTCTGCATCTGAAATGCAGAGTCCCTCCAATGTTCCTTCGCGGCGGCGAAGTTCTCAACGAGCTGCGCTGTGCTGACTTCGGCGGTCGCAGGTTTTGCAGTCGGCTCAAAGCCGTCTGCGGAAAGCTCGAACCAGCAGTGGTCATCCTCTGGGGCAATGTCGTCAAAGCGCCCTTCCGGTAGACCGACCTGCGAGGGAATGAAAA
The DNA here is from genome assembly GCA_937890735.1 of uncultured Bacillota bacterium. Taxonomy (GTDB): domain Bacteria; phylum Bacillota; class Clostridia; order Oscillospirales; family Oscillospiraceae; genus CAG-170. The sequence goes on along the minus strand of CALACZ010000137.1, from coordinate 29,863 downwards.
ATTCGCCCGAATCGCAGCAGTCCATGATCTGCATGATCTGCTCCGGAGTGAGTTCCCCGGCGACCACGCATTCGTTGTGCATCTTATAGTTAGATGCGTCGCAGTAGAGATAGCGAATTTGTGTGTTCAGATGTTTGTTTGCCTTCTTTCATTGATTTGTTCCATATCTGTCAGCACACACCGCCCATGTCCGTGGTCACACTGAAAACCGTGTGCCATGTAATTGCAGCGCTGACAGCGCTCGTAGTCACTGCACACCATCGGCTTCGGCGGATCGCGCGGGCAGTCTGGCGCGCACCGGCTGATATGCAGATTCCAGTGCTTTGATTTATCTACAATGATCGTTCACCTCCAAGAACGCGAAAAAGCCGGGACTCCTGAAAAGAAATCCCGGCTCTCAGCGAACAATTACATTTGGAACGCACAGCGTTACAGTCCAAATGATTCTGGATGTCATATGATTGTGCTGAGCAGTTATTCCCCCGTTCCCTATGGAAAAATCGTATCCTTTTGCTTCATCCGAATAAAAAATACTACACGCAGACCGCCGATCAGGAGGACCTGATCTCGATCGGGACGATCGGGCTCATCAAGGGCATCTCTACATTTAACGCCGCCAAAGGCGCGCGCCTGGCGACCTACGCCGCCCGGTGTGTTGAAAATGAGATCCTCATGCACTTCCGGGCGCAGCGGAAGACGGCTTCGGACGTGTCGCTGTCGGACTGCATTGAGACCGGCAAGGACGGCAATGCGCTCTCGCTCATGGACACGGTCTGCTCGGAGGAGGACCTGTTCGACGACCTGAGCGCGCGCGAGCTGCACGCGAAGCTCTACGAGGTCATGCAGCGCGTGCTCACCCCGCGCGAGCGCGCCGTCATCGCCCTGCGCTACGGTCTGGGCGACCGCCCCGCCAAAACGCAGCGCGAGATCGCCGCCCAGCTCGGCATCTCGCGCTCCTACGTCTCGCGCATCGAGAAAAAAGCCCTCGCCGCGCTCCAGCAGGCGCTGGAGGCACAGGAGGGATAAGGCAAGGCAGGCGCGTGGAAAGCCCGTGCGCCTGCTTTTCTTATTTTGTTGATACGTCCAGTGCTGCGGGTTGCGGGGTTTGGTGAAATGTTGTATAATGTATTTAACTTTTATCATGTGGGAGTTTGCCCGCGCGGGGGGAGGAGGCGTTTGGATGCTGCCGGATGGATTTGCGGAGAAAATGCAGCGGCTTTTGGGCGCGGAATTTGACGCGTTTCTGGCGTCCTACGACCGCCCGCTCGCGCCGGGGCTGCGGGAAAATCCGCGCAAGCGCGCGCCCGCCGCAGCGCTGGCGGACTTTCATCTCACCGACGTGCCGTGGGCGCGGGATGGGCACTACTATGACCCGCTGACGCGCCCCGGGCTCTCGCCGTTGCACGACGCAGGCGCGTACTATTTGCAGGAGCCGAGCGCGATGGCGCCGGCGGGGCTGCTCGACGCGCAGCCGGGCGAGCGCGTGCTCGACCTGTGCGCCGCGCCGGGCGGAAAATCCACACAGCTTGCCGCCGCGATGGCGGGGCGCGGGCTGCTGGTATGCAATGAAATTAACCCCAAGCGCGCGAAAATTCTCGCCGGGAACATCGAGCGCATGGGCGTGGCAAACGCGCTGGTGCTGAGCGAGCATCCGGCGCGGCTGGCGGAGCGCTTCGCGGGCTTTTTTGACCGCATTTTGGTGGACGCGCCGTGCTCCGGCGAGGGGATGTTCCGCAAGGAAGCCGCCGCCGTGACCGACTGGAGCGAGGAGACGGTGCTCATGTGCAGCCGCCGCCAGCAGGAAATTCTGCACTCCGCCGCCGCGATGCTGCGCCCCGGCGGACGGCTGGTGTATTCGACGTGCACGTTCTCCCCGGAGGAAAACGAGGGCACGATCAGCGCGTTTTTGCACGCGCACGCGGACTTTTCGGTCCTGCCGGTGGACGCGCCGTGGTTTGACCGCGGTCGCCCGGAGTGGGTCGCAGACGGCGCGCCGGGGCTGGAATATACGCTCCGCCTGTTTCCGCACAAGCTGCGCGGCGAGGGACACTATGCCGCCGTGCTGCAAAAAAGCGGCGACGCGTCGGGCGCGGAACTGCCGCCGGAGGCGGCGGTCAAAGCGCCGAAGGAGCTGACGGAGTTCTGCGCACAGGTCGGCGCGGCGCTGCCGGAGGGGCATTTTGCCGCGTTCGGTGAGAGCATTCTGCTCGTGCCGGACGAGCTGCCGGAGCTGCGCGGGCTGAAGGTCCTGCGTGCCGGTTTGGAGCTGGGGCAGGCGCGCAAGGGGCGCTTTTTGCCGGCGCACGCCTGGGCGCTGTGGCTGAATGCTGCGCTGCCGTCGATGTCACTTTCTGACGAACAGGCGCGGCGGTATCTCGCGGGGCAGACGCTGGAAAGCGCGCTGCGCGGCTGGACGCTGCTGAGCTATGCAGGCTGCACGCTCGGCTGGGCGAAGGGTGACGGGCAGCAGCTCAAAAATCACTATCCCAAAGCGCTGCGGCGTTTATAAAGGAGATTTGTATGGAAAATTCGGAAAAGACCGTCCTGGTCGTGGAGGATGAGCGCGCAATCGTAGAAATTCTCAAATTCAACCTCAAGCGCGAGGGCTATGCCGTGCAGGAGGCGCTGGACGGCGAGGCGGGTCTGGAGCTGGCGAGAAGCGGCGACCCCGATCTCATCCTGCTGGACGTGATGCTGCCGAAGATGAACGGCTTTGACATCTGCAAGACGCTGCGCGAGGAGGGCAGCGTCACGCCGATCATCATGCTGACCGCGCGTGAGGAAGAGCCGGACAAAATTTTCGGCTTGGAGGTCGGCGCGGATGACTACATCACAAAGCCGTTTTCCATGCGCGAGCTGCTGGCGCGCGTGAAGGCGAACATCCGCCGCCGGGCGCTGACGTATGCCGAAAATCCCGCCGGGCGCGTGCTGCGCGCGGGCGCGCTGGCGCTCGACCCCGCGACGTTCGCCGTGACGAAAAACGGCGCTGCCGTGGAGCTGACGCAGAAGGAATACGACCTGCTGCACAGCCTCATGCGCGAGCCGGGCAAGGTCTTTACGCGCGAGGACCTGATGACGAAGGTCTGGAACTATGACTATTTCGGCGATATGCGCACGGTGGACGTGACCGTCCGCCGCCTGCGCGAAAAGATCGAGGACGACCCCGGAAAGCCTGCCTACATCCTCACGCGGCGGGGCGTTGGCTATTATTTCGCCGAGGGCTGACGGAACATTTGCAGGAAAGGGGGCTGGCGGTGTGCGCTCGCTTCGCATGAAGGTCGTCATGGTCATGGTCATCCTGATCCTGGCGCTTATGACGGTCATCGGCGCGTTTTTAATTAACGGCGTCGGAAATTTCTACATCTCGGAATTTTATGTGCAGATGGAGCAGACGTTTTCGCAGAGCTTCATCGCGCAGCTTCAGAGGCTGCCGGAGCAGTCGCCGGACGCGCCGGAGCGCATGAAGGAGCTTCTGATGGCGCAGGCGGGGCTCGGCATCGACATCGCAAACCGCAACGTCTATGTTCTCAGCCCCCTGGGCACGGTCCTCAGCGGCTCTGACCAGCGCACAAGCGTGGACGTTACGCCGAACCTGCTTGCCGCGATGAACGGCGAGGTCGGGCAGGAGCGCTCCATCACAAACGATTATATGGATCTCGCCGTGCCCATTGAGTCTAGCAGCGGCAGCTACATCGTCTACATCCTCGACGCCAAGACCACCGTGGACGCGCTGACAGGCGAGGTGCTGGGCATCATCCTGCGCGCGCTGGGGCTGGGGCTGGTGATCTGCCTGATCCTGTCGTTTTTGCTCTCGCAGATCCTCATCACGCCCATCCGCGCGCTCACGACCGGCACGCGCGAGATCGCCGCGGGCGATTTTTCGCAGAAGCTGGAGGTCACGAGCCGCGACGAGATCGGCACGCTGACGAAAAACTTCAACTACATGGCGCAGGTGTTGCAGGACACGCTCTCGGAGGCGGAAAATGAGCGCAACAAGCTCTCCACGCTGTTTCTGCACATGACCGACGGCGTGGTGGCGTTCTCCGCCGCCGGAACGGTCATCCACTATAACCCCGCCGCCACGCAGATGCTCTCGCGCAGCCTCGACCCCACGACGCGCTTTGACGAGGTGTTTGCGGGCAAGGCGGATCTTGAGCAGCTGCTCGCGCTGCGCCGCCCGCAGTATCTGGAGGCGCAGATGACCGCCGGCTCGCGCGAGCTGGAGCTGTTTATGGCGCCGTTCTCCTCCGGGCAGGAGCAGGGCGGCGTGATGGTGGTCATCCACGACGTGACCGAGCAGCGGCGCAGCGAGCAGTCACGCCGGGAGTTCGTGGCAAACGTGTCGCACGAGCTGCGCACGCCGCTGACGAACATCAAATCCTACGCCGAGACCATCGTCTCCGCCGGCGACGAGCTGCCGCCGGAGCTGCGCAATCAGTTCGTGGGCGTCATCATCGGCGAAGCTGACCGCATGACGCGCATCGTGCAGGACCTTCTGACGCTCAGCAAGATCGACTACGGCAAGATGGAGATGAACATCTCGCGCTTTCCGTTCTCGCGCCCGGTGCGCAGCGTATACGAGGCGGCGAAGCTCAACGCCGAGCAGACGCACGGGCACACGCTCACGCTCGATTGCCCGGAGGACCTGCCCGAGGTGGACGGCGACCGCGAGCGCATCGAGCAGGTGCTCATGAACATCGTCTCCAACGCCATCAAGTACACGCCCGACGGCGGCAAAATCCAGATCACCGCCGGGGTCAGCGGCAAAACTGTATTCGTGCGCGTGTCGGATAACGGCATCGGCATCCCCGAAAAGGACCTGCCGCGCCTGTTTGAGCGCTTCTATCGCGTGGACAAGGCGCGCTCGCGCGAATCGGGCGGCACGGGTCTGGGGCTGTCGATCGCGCGCGAAATTCTCAAGGAACACAAGGGCGATATTCGCATCGAATCGGTCTACGGCGAGGGTACGGATGTAACTATTACTTTGCCCATCGCAAAATAAGTTGGAAACTCGCAGGAAAGGAGGCGCGGTATGCGCAAAAAAGTAGTCGAATTATGCAAAAGTCTGCTGATTGTGCTGCTGGCGCTCTCCATCCTCGTGCTGACGCTGCTGGCGCTGCCCACGCGCACGCTCACGCAGACGCCGTGGCTGGCGGCGCTGCTGTCGCCATTTGCGCAGACGCTGGGGATCGAACGCGCGTCCGCGCCGATTGCACAGGCAGACGAGACGAGCGCGCCCGCGGCGCAGCCGGTGCAGATCAGCATCATGACCGGCGGCGGGCGCTCGACGCTGGCATATGATTTTGCCGCGCTGGACGAGGGCTATGAAACGCTCGGCGGACTGCTGGCGCAGGCGCTCGATTCGGCGGACGCGCCGCAGCAGGCGACACGCGCGCGGCTGTATGACGCGCTGGGCGGCGAGAGCGTGGCGTTTCTCTATCCCGGCACGCTCCCGGCGGACGCGGTGGCGTCGTGGCTGGGCGCGGACAGCGAGACGCTGGCGGGCTGCAATGCGTGGCTGTTCGTGCTCAGCGCGCGCGGCGAGACGGCGCAGCTGTATCTGCTGGGCGAGACGGCGTATGTCGCCGGGACGCAGCTCGCGTCCGAAACCATTACGCACGCCGCCGGGGCGTATCACCCGGACGGCAGTCAGTTTTTGTTTGAAAACACAGCCGGGTCGTATGCCCATCTGGACGGCGCGGCGCTCATCCCCGCCGCCGCGCCCGCGCTGCGCGGCGCGCAGGTGACGAATCCCTGCGACGGGCGGTTCATCACGGCGCTCGCCTCGCGCCTGGGCTTTAACGCCTACGGCGACGCGACGTACACCGACGACGCGGGCAACACATTCTTCAGCGAGACGAACTATACGCTCCAAATCTCCGCCGACGGGCGGCTGCGCCTGCGCAGTCAGGACCGGGCGCGCCTGCCCGCGTCCGGCGGCGCTGCCGGGCAGATCCGGGCGGCGCAGGAGCTTTTGACGCAGCTTTTATCCGGCGTGCAGAGCGACGCGCGGCTGTATCTCATCGGCTACACGCCGACGGACACCGGCGCGGTGTGCACATTCGACTATGTGCTCAACGGCGTGCGGGTGCTGCAAGCGTCGGGCTTCGGCGCGAGCGTGACCATCAGCTCCGGGCGCATCACGGCGGCGGACGCGGTGCTCGCGGGCTATACGCTCACCGACGAGACGCTCACGCTGCTGCCCGCCGCACAGGCGGCGGTGCTGCTGGCGGACGACACGCGCATGGAGCTGTGCTATGCGGTCTCCGGCGGGCAGCTCACTGCCGGCTGGATAGGACGGTCATAAAATAGTTTGATTTTCGACGAAAGGGGGCGCGGGATGTGCCGGTATCGAAGCTCAAAAACCTGATCCTGCTCATTCTGGCGCTGGCGGCGGCGTTTTTGCTGCTGCTGGTCGTGCCGCCGCGCCTTGCCCAGCGGCAGGAGCGGCAGGAGGTCTACGACCGGCTGCAAACACTGCTTGCCGAAAACGGCGTGGAGCTGACGCTGGACGCGCTGCCTGTGAGCCGCGGGCTGTGCGTGCTGGAGCTTGCCGACGCGCAGAGCGCCGCAAGCACCGCCGCCGGGGCGCTTTTGGGGCAGACGGTGCTGCTGGAGGAGGACTCCACGCGCTATACGCAGAATTTTACCTCCGCCGCCGGGCGCTGCACGTTCGGCGCGAGCGGGAGCTTTGAGGCGGTTCTGACGGGCGAAGCTGCGTCCGGCTCGCCGGAGGCGCAGGCGAAGGAGCTTTTGCGCAAAATGGGCTTTTCCTGCGCGGAATTGACCGTCCTTGCCGACGCCGACGGCGGCGGCACACTCGTGCACGCCGTGCAGCAGACGCAGGATGTGCCGGTTTTCGGCGGCGGGCTGACGCTGCGCTATGACGAGGCGGGCGCGCTGCGCGAGATCACCGGCACGTTCTACCCCGGCGCGGACGACACGCTGCGCGTGGGGGACGACGTGTGCATCTCCTGCGCCGACGCGGTCATCGCGCTGTTGGCGCGCCGCGACACGCTCGGCTGGGTCGGCGGCAGCATCACAGCCATCCGTCAGGGCTACCGCCACGCCGACACCGCCTCCGGCGCGGTCCGCCTGACGCCCGTGTGGCGCATCGACACGGACGTGGGCAGCTTCTACGTCGGCGGCATCGACCGCACCGTCACGGCGTGTGAGGATGCGTGAGCGCGGCAGGCGTAAATTGGTATCGGTTTGTCATTTTTTCTTTACATTTTCTTAAGAATGTGGTATTCTTAGCAAGGTGTGGTTTGCGCGTACTGCGCCGGAAACGATTCCAGCGGTGTTCGCGCGCGTTTTCCATGCTTTGACTTTGTTATTTATCTGCATTCTGCAAAAACTCTTAATACCGACGGGAATAAAGAGGGATTTATTTTGATTCAATATGAAGTAAAGGGCGGCAAGCCCCTGCACGGCACGGTCACGATCTCGGGCGCGAAAAACGCCGCGGTCGCCATGCTGCCCGCCACGCTGCTGGTGGACGGCGTGTGCCGCATCGAGAACGTGCCGGATATTTCCGACGTGCGTCTGCTGCTGGAAATTCTGGCGGATATGGGCGCGCGCATCCAGCGGCTGGGGCGCAACACGCTCCAGATCGACTGCTCCCATGTGCATAACACCACCGCGCCCATCGAGCTTGTGCGCCGCATCCGCGCGTCGTACTACCTCATCGGCGTGGAGCTGGGGCGGTTCGGGCACGCGCGCGTCGCCATGCCGGGCGGCTGCAATTTCGGCGTCCGCCCCATCGACCAGCACATCAAGGGTTTCGCCGCGCTGGGCGCGAATGTGGAGCAGGCGGACGGCTATGTCTGCGCCGACGCCCCCGAGGGCGGTCTGCAGGGCGGTCATGTGTATCTGGACATCGTGTCCGTCGGCGCGACGATGAACATCCTGCTCGCGGCGGTGCTGTCAAACGGCATGACCGTGATCGAAAACTGCGCGAAAGAGCCGCATATCGTCGATCTTGCGAACTTTCTCAACGCCATGGGCGCGAAAATTTCGGGCGCGGGCACGGACGTCATCAAGGTGCGCGGCGTGAAGAGCCTGCGGGGCGGCTTCTATTCCATCATTCCCGATCAGATCGAGGCGGGCACCTACATGACCGCGGCGGCAGCCGTGGGCGGCAGCGTGCTCATTGAAAACGTCATCCCAAAGCATCTGGACTGCATCACCGCGAAGCTGCGCGAAATGGGTGTGCGCGTGACGGAATATGACGATTCCATCCGCGTCGAGTCCACGCGCCGCCTGCGCCGGGCAAATGTCAAGACGATGCCCTACCCCGGCTTCCCCACGGATATGCAGCCGCAGATCGCGGTGTGCATGGCGCTGGCGGAGGGGACGAGCATCATCACCGAAGGCATTTACGACAACCGCTTCCGCTACACGGGGGAGCTGAGCCGCATGGGCGCGAACATCCAGGTGGAGAGCAAGACCGCCGTCATCGACGGCGTGGACAGGCTCTACGGCTGCGAGGTACGTGCGTGCGACCTGCGCGCGGGCGCGGCGATGGTCATCGCCGCCATGGCAGCCGACGGCTTGAGCACCATCGAGGACGCGCACTACATCGAGCGCGGCTATGAGGACATCATCGGCAAGCTCACCGCCCTCGGCGCGCAGATCCGCCGCGTGGAGGTCAAGGAGCGGCATAAAGAAGTCCAGTCGGTCGGTTAAAGAGAATAGGCAGCGCCCGCGGGAATCTCCCGCGGGCGCTTTTTACGGACGCAAAAGGGCGCGCGGGGTTGCCGCGCGCCCTCCTGTATTTCCCTGGTTTCCCTCTATGTCTCGTGCAGGACCTCGCGCCGGTACTGCGCAACGGCAGGTTCCAGCAGCTCCATGGCGCGCTCCAGACGCGCCTGCTCCAGCACATAGGCGATGCGAATTTCCTGCCGGCCGCTGCCGGGGGTGGCGTAGAAGCCGCTGCCGGGCGCAAACATGACCGTCTCGCCCCGGTCCTCAAATTTTTCCAGCAGCCACTGCTGGAATGTTTCCGTGTCGTCCACTGGCAGCTTCGCCATCATGTAGAACGCGCCCTCCGGCGCGGCGCACACGACGCCCGGAATTTTCAGCAGCGCGCGATAGCAGGTGTCGCGGCGGCGCTGATACTCCTCGCGCACGGCGTCAAAATAGTCCGCGCCCACGCTGTACAGCGCCGCCGACGCGACCTGATCGAGCGTTGCCACCGACAGCCGCGCCTGACAGAACTTGAGCGCGTTCGCCATCAGCTCGCGGTTTTTCGACAGCAGCGCGCCGATGCGCGCGCCGCAGGCGGAAAAGCGCTTGGAGACCGAGTCGATGATGACCACGTTCTCCGCGACATCCGCAAACTGCGCCATCGAGCGCGGCGTGGTATCGCCGTCGTAGCAGAACTCGCGGTAGACTTCGTCGCCGATGATGTACAGCCCGTGCTCCTTCGCAACATCCGCAAGCAGCCGCATCTGCTCCGGCGTGAGCACCACGCCGGTGGGGTTGCCGGGATTCGTGACCATGATGGCGCAGGTATTGGGGGTGATCGCCGCCTCCAGCTTTTCGCGCGTGGCGTAGCAGTAGCCCTCCTCGGGGCAGGTGGGGATGGGGCGGATTACGCCGCCCGCAGCGCGGATCATGGTGTTGTAGTTGGGGTAGAACGGCTCGGGGATGACGACCTCGCTGCCCTCATCCAGAATGCAGAACATCAGAATTTGCAGCGCCTCGCTGCCGCCGGTGGTGATGAGAATATCGCCGTCGTCAAACGCCACGCCGATGCGGGCGTAATAGTCCCGGATCGCGCCGATGAGCGGCGGGATGCCGGGCGAGGGCGCGTATTCGAGCACCGTCTGGTCAAAATTCCGCACCGCGTCAAACAGCGCCTGCGGCGTTTCGATGTCCGGCTGCCCGATGTTCAGGTGATAGATCTCCTTCCCCGCCTGCCGGGCTGCCACGGCGTAGGGATGGAACTTGCGCATGGGAGAAAGCGCGCACAGGCGCGCCTTTTCGGAAATTTTCATAGGTCTGGTCCTTTCACCCGGCGCTCCCGGATGATTCTGAACGCCGTAAACTGCCGATGTGCTCTGTCCGGCGCCTGAAAATGGGGGCGGTACCTGAGCGTTTCAAAAACAGGTTTTTGAAACGCTCTCAAACGAAACCCGCTTCGCTGGGCTTTCGTTTGAAAAGGCTTGCACTCTGCCGCGCGCATAATTTTTGCGCAAGCGCAAAAATTCCACACTTGCAGAGCAGCCGTATTTTCTGCGACGTACACGCCGCCGCAGAAAATGATCAGATTCTCTTTTGCGCCTGCGGGCGCAAAACTCTGCGAGGCTGGGCTTTACGGCAAAGTGAGGGCGGTACGCGAAGTACCGCCCCCACGGGTCACTCCGGGAGCTGAGCTTTGCGGTTTACACGCCGCGCTTCATCTCGTCAACGGCTTCCAGAATGGAATCCGCCATGTAGTCGAGCTGCTCTTTAGTCAGACCATAGATCGGGAAGTGCGTAAAGCGGCGGTAGAACACCTCTTCGCAGACCGGGCAGGTCGCGGCGATGGCGTCCTCGTCGTAGCCGTAGTCCTTCAGGATGGCGAAGCGATAGAGCGGGCCGAAGTGCGCGATCTGCGTCACGCCCTTGTCGCCGATCTTCTTCTTGAACAGCTGCACATCGCCGCCCGCTTTTTCGGGGTCGATCTGGAGCTGATAGAGGTGGAAGGTCGGGACGATGTCGTCGTTGCCGAGGTCCTGCACGCGCAGCGCGTTGCAGCCTTCCAGGCGGCTGTTGAGGTACGCGGCGGCGTCGCGGCGCGCCTTCATGATCTGGTCGTTGCGGGCGATCTGAAGCTGGAGACCCAGACCCTGAATTTCGGTGGTGGAGAAGTTCGTGGCGACGAACGGTCCGCGCTTACCCTGGATGGAGGTGACTTCATACAGCCAATCCTTGATGTGCTTGGTAAAGTCCGTGCCGAGGAAGCGCGCACGGCGCATTTCGGGCAGGAACTCCGTCACGTTGGAGCAGAGGATGCCGCCTTCGCCGAAGGAGGTGATGTTTTTGACCTCGTGGAACGAGAACGAACCGAAGTCGCCGATCGTGCCGAGCTTGCGGTGCTTGTACTCGCCGCCGAAGGCGTGCGCCGCGTCCTCGAGGACGACGATGTCGTGCTTTTTGGCGAGCTCGAGGATCGGGTCCATATCGACCGGGTAGCCGCCGATGTGCACGGGGATGATCATCTTCGTCTTGTCGGTGATCTTCCTGGCGACGTCCTTCGGGTCCATGTTGAGGGTGATGGGATCGACGTCCGCGAACACCAGCTTGCAGCCGATGGAGAGCGGATATGCCATGGTCGCCGCAAAGGTGATGGCGGGGACGATGACCTCGTCGCCGGGCTTCAGCCCGGTGTACTTGCAGGCGATCTCAAAGCCCGCGGTGCAGTTGGTGAGGAAGGTAGAGCCCTTGGTGTGCAGGTACTCATCGCACATATTCTCCGCCTTGGCGACCTCGACGTCCAGCGACAGCTTTGCGGGCGGGACTGCGACCTTGTCCAGCGCATAAATGTCCTTTTCCACGGCTTCGATCGCCTTGTCATAGTCCGCGCCCTTGCCCTTCATCATAAAGCGGATGATGGTCATCAGGTCCTCGGCGTTATAGTTTTCACCAACAGCAGCCCAGGGCACTTTGGTCTCACCGGTATTGTAACGAAAATCCGACGCTTTTTTCTTTTCCATGATCATAACTCCTTATATTGCAATTTCAACATGTAATATTCGTCATTGTGACTGGGGATAACGGGGGGCGCGGCACGCGGTCACGGATCGCGGCAGCAGTTGTACAGACCAACCGTATAATCCAGTGGTTTCATATCATTCACCTCATATGCAGATTGGCACGATGCCCCAAGCGCCGGCTTTCCGGCTCTTACAAACTGAATAGTAGACAGACGCAGGTATTTTTTCTACATAAGAAAGCTCTGATTCAATTGTCGAGAACATTCGGCGAGAGATTTTGCCACAAGACAAGGTTTGAAAACGCAGGAATACTTTGTGTATTTCAAGTTTTCAAACCGCGGTATTGGGGCAAAAGATCCGGCGAAGGTCGAAGGCGATTGATTCGGAGGTTTCTTACAAATCAATGACACATTTTTCGTCATTGGAGCGGTATGCCGCTTCCATGACGCGCTGGACCTGCACCGCGTCGGACGCGGGGACTTCCAGCGGAAGGTCATGCAGGATGGAGTTGCCGAACGACTCGATCTCGCGGGTGTACATATTGCCGAACTCCACGTTGATCTCTTCGCCCTTGACGTCTTTGGTGTCCTGCTGGGCATCGTAGCCGCCGACATCACCGCAGAACAGCGCGTCGAGCGTGCCGCCGTCGATCTGACCGATGATGTTTTCACCCGCCAGACGGCCCTGGTCGCCGAAGAACTCCAGGCGCCACTTGGCAGCTTCGTCCGGGATGTTGAAGTTGGACTGCACCACGCACTGGCAGCCGTTCTCCAGCCGCAGCATGACCATGGAGGAGTCCTCGACCTCATAGTGGAACGTCAGCGTGTCGTGGAATGCCGCGACCTGCTTGACGCGCGAGCCGGTGACGTACTGCATGAGGTCGATGCAGTGCACGCCCATGTCCATCATGGCGCCGCCGCCGCCGTTTTTCTTGCTCTGCCGCCAGTTGCCCGGCATATCGGGATACCAGCAGGTGAACTGCGAGTAACCGGACACAACGTGACCGATCTTACCCTCAGCGATCGCCTTTTTCATCGCCTGCACATACGCGCCGAAGCGCATCATGAGACCGGCGGCGATCTTCACGCCCTTGCTCTCGCAATAGGCAACGACCTTCTCGCCCTCTTCCGAGGTCATGGCGAGAGGCTTTTCAATGAGGATGTGCTTGCCTGCGTCCGCAGCGGCCATAGCCTGCCGCGCGTGCAGAACAACGGGAGACGCGATGTAAACGGCGTCGATCTCCGGGTCGGCGAGCAGCGCCGCCTCGTTATCATACGCGCGCTTGCAGCCCCACTTGGCGCGGCATTTTTCTGCCAGCTCCATGTTGATCTCCATCACAGCGATCAGTTCGGCGTTGTCCGCCAGCATCATGCCCGGGATCGTCCGACGGTCAGCAATACCGCCCGCGCCGATCACGCCCCAACGAATTTTTTTCATAGTGAAGCTCCTTTTCATTCAGTTCATTTTGGATGCTCTTTTCAGTTGGAAACAGAGACTTTTCCTCCATACATGATAGGACGAGAAGCGCTTGTTTGTCAATATAATTATTAAAGTATTTTTATAAATAAAGCAAGGATAGTTAGAATCAACCAATTTCGTTTCGACACTTTTGTCTATTATGCCAGCTTGATTTTGCTATTTTTTCTGAGTTTGTATATTTATTTTACGAACATATGCCCGAACGGTCGATTTATGCCTCGAAAGTAGCGCCCAAAGCCTTCCCCTTGAGGGGAAGGTGGCGCGAAGCGCCGGATGAGGAGAAGGGTAGTACGTTTTGAGATGTGACGCGTTTTGACCGCACCCAAGCCTCCCCTTGGTGACCAAGGGGAGCCTTTGGATGCAGCAAACGTAGCGGCAGCTCAGAAATAAGAGCCCTTCCCCTCATCAGTCGGCTTCGCCGACAGCTTCCCCCCGAGGGGAAGCCTTGGACTTTTGCAAACCCGCCAGCACGGCACGCAGCCTTGCCTCCCCCTTTGGGGGAGGTGGCCGAGCGCAGCGAAGGACGGAGAGGGTCAGTCAACGACGACCACACCGACCCTCTCAGTCAGCTTCGTCAGCTTCGCTGACAGCTCTCCCAAAGGGAGAGCCAAGGAACTTCTGCAAAAACGTAAAAAAGCAGGCACAGGAGTTCATCCTGTGCCTGTTTTGCTCTCTTCTTATTTTGCAAACAGCCCGCCGGCGGTCTCGATCTCTTTTTTGACCAGGCGCACGGACTTTACCGCCTCTTCCAGCGTGGCGATCTCGAGCGGATGCTCGCCCTTGACGCCCTCGATGAAATATTTCAGTTCGTTATAATACCCGCCGAGCGAGGAGATGTTGCCGCCCACGGCGTTGTCGCCGTGATACTGCGGCTCGATCTTCGGCTGGTACGGCTCGCCGTCGTAGGGGTACACCGTGACCGCGCCGCCCGCGAACACGACCGCCGCCTTTTCAAAGCGGATGCGGTACGTCGCGGTGAACGGGAACGCCGCGGGATAGTCCCAGCCCGCCTCGACCGACACGGCGACGTCCTTGCCGTAGCCGTAGAGCGCGCTGATCTCCTGAATGACGCCGTCTGCGTCGCGGCTGGCAGCCGCCTGCACGGTGTCAGGGTCGCCCAGCAGGTAGCGGACAAAGTCCACATCGTGGACGTGCATATCCACCGCCACGCCGCCGCTCAGCTCCGCCTTGTGCAGCCAGCCGTTGCTCGCCCAGGTGGGCTTGGCGCTCAGGCGCTGGAACACGCCGGAGCGGAATTTGCCGAACTCGCCGCGCGCCGTCACGCACTTGAGCCACGCGTATTCGTCCCACAGGCGGATGACCTGCCCGACCTGCACCTTGCTGCCCGTCTCGCGCTCGGTCGCCAGCAGCAGCTCCATCTCATCCTCGCGGATGCAGACGGGCTTTTCTAGGAACACGTCGCGCCCCTTTTTCATCGCCTGCACGGCGAGCTTCGCGTGCAGATGCGTGGGCAGGCAGATGTCGATCACGTCCACATCGGCGTGTTCGATCATATCCTCCGCCGTTTCATAGAGCTTTGCGCCGTAGGTGTCGGCGAGTTTCTGCGCAAATTCGGGGCGCACGTCCGCCACCGCCGTGACCTGCACGCCCAGCTCCGCCAGCGCGCGGTAGCACGCCGCGTGCATATCGCCCATAAAGCCGCATCCGGCAAGACCGATCTTGATCATTACAGTTCCCCTCCCAAAATTCTCGCCATCGAAGCGGCGGTGTTATAGATGATCTGATCCGACGCCTGCGCGTAGGCGGGGATCATTTCGCCGGTCGCCCAATCGTCGTAACCGACAGCCTTAAATGCCTGCATGACCGCCTTCCAGTCCACGTCGCCCGCCAGCAGATCGACGAACGCGTTCAGCCCGCCGGGGTTGCGGCGGAAGTCCTTGAAGTGGACCTTTTTGATGCGGCTGCCGAGGATGCTGATCCAGTGCTCGGGGTAGCCCGCGTACACGACGTTGCCCACGTCAAAATACGCGCCGACGAAGGGGCTGCCGATCTTGTCGATAAAGTCCCGCTCCTCCAGCGGCGAGAGCAGGAGCTTGTTCCAGACGTTTTCCACGCCGATGCTCACGCCCTCCGCCTCGGCGATGGGCGCAAGACGCTTCATCTCCGCCAGCGCGCGGTCATACGCCACGTCGTATGCAACGACCGGGCGCTCCGGCACGAACTCGACCGAGACGCTGCCCGGCACGACCAGAATGGTGTCCGCGCCGAGGAGCTTTGCGATGTGCAGCTGCCGCACGGCGACGTTGTGCGCCTGCTCGCGCTCGGCGGCGTCGTCGGACGTGAAGGAATGCGCCCAGTAGAGGCTGCTGGCGACACTCGGCAGCGCGATGCCGATGCGCTCGGCAGTCTGCTTCAGGGCGAGCACCTGCTCGTCCGTGGTGTCCATGGTCAGATCGCCCGCGGCGTCCAGCGTCAGCTCGATGCCGTCAAACCCGGCGTCCCTGGCGAGCTGCATCGCCTCGGCGGCGGTCTTTCCGTTAAAAGACCAGAAACTGATGGATTTTTTCATGGATTCACGCTCCTTTTCCAGTTTAACAAATTCCCCTGTTTACAAGCTCCGTTTTTTGTGCTTATATGTCTATTATAAAGGTCGATCATGGTCTTTCCATATAAAATCAGCCCCAAGATTTATAAAATCGGACATGAGGAGGTAAGCCAGATGGCGGACTATCAGCCCGTTGCCCTGCAAACCGTTTTTGACGTGACCGCCGTGGTCAATCTCAGCTATTACCGCCTGCCGCAGGACTATGCGTTCTCCGGCGAGCAGCACCCGTTCTGGGAGTTTCTCTACGTCGATCGCGGCAGCGTCGTGGTCACGGCGGGCGCGGACCGCTATCAGCTCCACGCGGGCGAGCTTGCCTTCCACCGCCCGGATGAATTTCACTCGTTCCGCGCCATGGGCGAAGCAAATATTTTTGTCGTCTCGTTCTGCTGCGCCAGCCCCGCCATGCACCGTTTGGAAGAAAAGGTCCTGCGCCTGCACCAGCGCGAAAAGCAGAGCCTGCGGCTGCTGCTGGACGAAGCCGCGCTTGCCTACGAGCATTTTGAGGGCGAGCCGCCCATCGTCAACCTCGCCAAGCGCGCCGACGCGCCGTGGGGCAGCGACCAGCTCATCAAGGTCTGTCTGGAGCAGTTTCTCATCTGCATCACCCGCCGGGACGATACCATCGGCTTTTCGCAGCGCGCCGTGACCGAAGCGCAGCTTCAGCAGCGGCAGACGCTCGCGCAGCAGGCGTGCGACTATCTCGCCGTGCACTACGCCGAGAAGATCACGCTCGCGTCGCTCGCCGCCGCGCTGGGCGTGAGCGTATCGCAGCTCAAGCGCGTGTTTCGCGAGCAGGTCGGCAAGACCGCCGTGCACTATCTCAATTCCCTGCGCGTGCAGGAGGCAAAGCGCCTCATCCGCCGCGGGGAGCTCAACTTCACGCAGATCGCCGAGCGCATCGGCATCGAGAGCATCTACTATTTCTCCAATCTCTTTAAGAAATACGCCGGGATCAGCCCTTCAGAATACGCGAAGTCGCTCAAATCTTAAAAAAGCCTCGCAGAGTTTCGCCGCCGCAGCGCGAAAGCGATTATAATTATTTTTGCCGGCGGCGTGTACGTCGGCAAAAATTCTGCTCAGACTGCAAGTGTGGAATTTTTGCGCTTGCGCAAAAATTATGCGCGCGCAGGCTGCAAGCCCTCTCAAACGAAGCCCCGCTTCGTTTGAAATAAAAAGTGCCCCTTTCCCACTGGGAAAGGGGCGCTCGTTTTGCTTATTTCAAATGTGTGTTGTGGATCTCGACGAACGCGTCGATCACGCGCTGGATGTGCTCCTTCTCCCACGTCGGATGCAGGAAGAGGTTCACGGTGCAGGCGCGCAAGCTCTTGGCAACGGGGCACAGGACGCCTTCGTAGCTCACGCCGTCGGGGTTATACTCCTTGGAGCAGAAGGGGAACTTCGCCGTGCCGAAGCCGTTGAGCTCCTTGTAGGCGCGCTCCTCGTATGCCTCGGGCCACTGGATGCCATAGCACGGGATCTTGCGCGCCTTCATCTCCTTCACAAACGCGGGCGCGTCGATGTTCAGCGCGTCGAGGTCGATCGTGACGGGATACCACCAGTACGCGTTCTCGCGCTCTTTGGTGTTGAGCGGCAGCGCCTTGACGCCCTTGAAAGAGCCGAGGGCTTTGTCGTACATCGCGGCGTATTCCTTGCGGCGCGGCAGATTCCAGCTGTCGAAGCGGGCAAGCTCATTGATGCCGCAGATCGACTGCACCTCGGTCAGGCGGTAGTTAAAGCCGACGCGGGTGTGGATGTAGGGCAGCGACTCCTCCAGCGCGAGCATATTCATGCGCGCCTTGACGTCGTAGCCGTGGTCGCGGAACGAGCGGCATTCCCAGCCGAGATCCTCGTCCATCGTCAGCACCATGCCGCCCTCACCGGCGGTGGTGAAATGCTTGGACTGGCAGAAGCTGAAGCAGCCGACGTTGCCGATCGTGCCGACGCTGCGGCCGTTATACTTGCCGCCGATCGCCTGCGCGCAGTCCTCGATGACGTACAGGTTATGCTTTTTGGCGATGTCCATGATGCGGCCCATGTCGCACACGACGCCGTACAGATGCACGCACACGATGCCGCGGGTGCGCTTGGTGATCTTGCGCTCAATATCGTCGGGGTCGATGGTATGGTCGGCGGTCACGTCGCAGAAAATGGGGATCGCGCCCGCCTGGACGATGGCGTAGGACGAAGCGATGAAGGAGTAGGACGGGACGAGCACCTCATCCCCCGGTCCGATGCCCAGCGACGAGATGCCGATGTGCAGCGCCGCCGTGCCGCAGGAGCAGGAGATCGCCATCGTCGCGCCGGACCACTGGCGGAACTTCTCTTCAAATTCCATGCCCTTTTTGCCGGTCCAGTAGCTGACCAGACCGGAGTCGAGGGCTTCCGCCATCTCCGTCTTGGTCTTGGGGTCAAACTGCGGCCACATCGGGAAGCCAAGCTCCGCCACGCCCGCGCCGTTCATTGCGAGTTCTTTCTTTTCCATACTGTGTAACACCTCATTTTTTAGTCCGTTGCGGTCCTCCGACCACCTGTATTTCCCTGTGCTGCCAGCGTATCACGTTGGATTTAATTTGTCTACTAAAATAAATGGCGAATGTTTGGGGTCATTACGGTTTGTGCATAACTCATAAATTTTTGCCTGTAGATTTTTGCAAAAAGGCAAGCATATTTCGTCGTAATGTAGGGGCGGACGCCTCTGTCCGCCCCTACGGGTGCGTACCGTTCCGCATTAGTGCGTGCTGGTTTGCGACGTTTTGCTGCCGGGAGGGGCAAGCCCCTCCCCTACATTACGACGAAATAATTACTTATTCACGATTCACTCTTCACTATTACCTATCCTGCCCCTCCCCTACATTACGACGAAACGTTGCAGCAGCTCAAAACGTACTGCCCTTCTCCTCATCCGGGCTTCGCGCCACCTTCCCCTCAAGGGGAAGGCTTGAGTCCTGCTCTGTAGAGCAAAGGGAGAGGCTTGCGCCTCTCCCTTTGGACAGTTATTCTTGGAAATTAGAAGCTCCAGAACTTCTCAACGTTGGAGTTGTCAACCACGAACAGGTCGATGTTGGTCTGGGTGGGAACTTCCTTGCCCTCGAAGTACGCGATCGTGCCGTCGAAGATGAACTGCGCCAGAACCCACGCGTCCACATTCAGGCAGGCGAGGTAGTTGACGTCGTTGTTGTGCAGCATGCCGAACGGCTCCTGACCGTAAGCGCCCATGGAGAGAACCTTCACAGTCGTGTTGCCGGTCGCCTGCAGCGCGGACACAGCGCCCATCGCGCCGTTGTCAACGTCGGAGATGACATAGTCATAGGGCTCGACAATTGCAGAGATGGCGTTGTAAGCGGTCTCGCGGTTGCCCTGGGAGTCGTACTTGTTCAGGATCTCGATCTGGCAGCCGTCGGCGTTCGCAGCGTCGATGACCTCATGCAGACCCACAAAGCGCTCCTGGCAGTGCGTGGAGACAGCGTTGGTCAGCTCGACCACACGCGCCTTGCCATCGTTGTGCTCCTTGACATAGTTGACAAAGTATTCGCCGATGAGCGTGCCGGTCGCCTTCTGATCCCAGGTAACGGTGGTCACAGCCTTCTCAGCGCCTTCCGTCCAGTAGCCGTCGTAGATGATGATGGGGATGCCTGCGTCAACAGCCTTGTTCAGGGCGGTAGTAGATCCGTCCGGCGTGATCGGGTCGACCATGATGGCGTCGCAGCCGTTGGCGATCATGTTCTCGATCTGCTTGGTCTGAGTCTCGTCGTTCAGGTCGCCGTCCTCGCAGACGAGGTCAGCGCCGTAGTACTTGCCGAGTGCTTCCAGAGCCTGCGCAAGCGCCGCGCACCATTCGTCGCCCTTGTAGCAGATGGAGCAGCCGAGCTTCTTGCCCTTCAGAACGTCGGTGTCCTGCAGCACGACAGCAGCGGGAATGCCGAGCGCGGCGGCGTCAGCGTCTGCGGAGATCTCGTCCGTCTTGACAGCGCCTTCGGTATCGGTCGTTGCGGGGGTCTCAGTCGCGGGGGTCTCGGTCGCGGGGGTCTCGGTCGCAGCCGGAGTCTCGGTCGCAGCCGGGGTCTCCGTCGCGGGGGCGCTGCTGGTGCAGGCGACAAGCGCGAACAGCATGACCGCAGCCAGAAGCAGAGCGATGAGTTTCTTCATTTTTTAGTCCTCCCAAAATTTTTTATCTTTAACGGGTAAACTTTCCCGTCAAGATCAGGTACAAAGCGCCATGATCTTTTCCTGCGTGGCTTCTGCCGCGTCCAGCTCGCCCATTTTGTGACCCTCGTGCATGACCATGATGCGGTCGCACATACCGAGGATCTCCGGCATTTCGGAAGAGATCATGATAACGGTCTTGCCTTCTTCGACAAGCCGGTTGATGAGGCGGTAAATTTCCGCCTTCGCGCCGACGTCGATGCCGCGGGTCGGCTCGTCCAGGAACAGGATCTCCGACTCCTGGAACAGCCACTTGGCGATAACGACCTTCTGCTGGTTGCCGCCGGAGAGGTACTGCACCTCCGTGTCCATCGAGGGGGTGACGACGTGCAGCTTTTTGGCATATTCCTCGCTGAGCGAATGCTCCAGGCTCTTGCGGATGACGCCGCCCTTGATGACGCGCCGCAGGTTCACGAGCGTGGTATTGCGCTCGACGGACATGATCTGAACCAGACCCTGCAGCTTGCGGTCCTCGGGGATGAGACCCAGACCGTCGCGGATGGCGTCGGAGAAGGTATGATAGTGCACGCGCTTGCCGCGCACATACACCTCGCCCGACTCGATATGGTCGATGCCGAGCACGGCGCGCGCCAGCTCCGTGCGTCCCGCGCCGACCAGACCCGAGATGCCGAACACCTCGCCTGCGCGGACGGAGAAGCTGATGTCGCGCAGGATGCCGCAGTTGAGGTTCTTGACCTCCAGGATCGTATCGCCCGGCGTGGCGGCGACCTTGGGGTATTCCTGACCCATTTCACGTCCGACCATCATGGTGATGAGCCCCTTGCGGTCCACCTCGCCGATGGGGAGCGTGTTGATATGCTTGCCGTCACGCAGGATGGAGACGTTGTCGCAGAGATCGAACACCTCGTCCAGACGGTGCGAAATGTAGATGATGGTGATGCCCTTTTCGCGCAGCTGCTTGACGATGCGGAACATGACCTCCAGCTCGCGGTCGGTCAGCACGGCGGACGGTTCGTCCATGACGAGCACGCGGGAGTTATTGTTGATGGCGTGCATGATCTCCACGACCTGCTTGCGCGCGACCGTGAGCGACGAGACCTGCGCATTCACGTCGATGTCCATGCCGAGCTCGTCCACGATCTCCTGCGCGCGGCGGCGCATACCCGCCCAGTCCACGAGCTTGCCCTTCATCATGAGGTTGCCGAGGAACATATTTTCCGCAACAGTCAGCGGCTCTGCCAGCTTGATCTCCTGGTGCACCACGCTGATGCCCGCGCGGCGCGCCTCGATCGGCGACTGGAAGCGGCAGCTCTTGCCGTCGAGAATGACCTCGCCCGCGTTCGGCTGATAGATGCCGGCAAGAACCTTGATGAGCGTCGATTTGCCTGCGCCGTTCTCACCTACAAGACCGTGGATCGTACCGCGCTCGATGTTGATGGTGACGTCATCCAGCGCCTTGACGCCAGGGAACTCTTTCGTAATGTTTTTCAGTGTTAAGATGTAATTATCCATTTGTTCACCCAACCTTTCCTGTTTGTTTCACAGTCGGGTCGATCAGGACTTCTTCTTGTTGCTGGCGACGTCAAGCGTGACGGCAAGCACAAGGACGATGCCCTTCAGAACGTCCTGCACGAACGGGTCAACACCCATCTGGGAGAAGCCGTTAAAGAGCGTGTTGAGGAAGATGCAGCCGAACATCGTGCCGATGACGCGGCCCTTGCCGCCTGCCAGCGACACGCCGCCGATGATCGAGCCGATGACGGCGTCAAATTCGTAGTTCTGACCGTTGGTGACCGCCACGGAATTAAGACGGGACATCAGGACAAGACCGCCGAAGGTAGCCAGAACGCTGCCGAGCAGGAACGTGCCGAACTGATAGCCCTTGACGTTGATGCCGGAGAAGAACGCCGCCTCGCGCGAGCCGCCGACCGCGTAGAGGTTACGACCGACGCGGGTCTTGGAGGTCACGAACTGCGCGATGATATAGACTGCGAGCATCAGGATGACGCAGAAGGGGATGGTGTTGAAGAGGTAGCCGCGGCCGAGGAACATGATGCTCTCCGGCATGTTGGGGATGGGCACAGCCTGCGTGATGAGCTTTGCAAGACCGTAGCAGATGTACTGCGTGCCGAGCGTTGCGATCATGGCGGGGACGCCGACGTAGGCGACCATCAGACCGTTGACCGCGCCCACGACGAGACCGATGACGAACATGATGATAATGGCAAGACCGGGCGCCATGTTGTGGTTGACCATCAGGGTCGCGCCCACGCAGCTCGTGAGGCACACCATACGACCCAGCGACAGGTCAAAGTTGCCCGTCAGGAGCATGATGGACTGACCAAGCGCGACGATGGCGACTGTCGAGCTTTGCAGCAGGATGTTTTTCCAGTTGCTCCACGTCAGGAAGTACTGCGCGCCGAACTTGGCGTAGGAGATGATCGAGAACACGACGATCAGGATGGCGATGCCCACGAGGCTCATCCAGTCCTTCAGCAGTGCGCCGACGCTTTTGGTGTTGAGGGTTGTGGCTTTGTTTGCATTCATTTTTTCTTTCCTCCTGCTTTCTCGGGCCGCGCCGCGTGGTCCGTTGCGGCTTTACCCATGGTTTGCTGATCCCCCGTCCGCTTCTGGCGGGCGGCGCTGTCCGCAGCCGGTTTTCAGTGCGCTTCGGGAATCTTGCTTTCCGGCGGCGGATGTGCTAGAATGAGTTCTTCCAGTTTGACCCGCGTCTGATCCCCGCGGGAAAAACCAAAATTCAAGAATTAAGGGGGCGGCACTATGATCCGCATTCAGGCAGACGCTTCGCGCCAGTCCGGCAAGGACCGCAACGCCACGCTGCTGTTCGATCTCGTCCGGCGTCTCGCACCGATCTCGCGCGCGGCGCTGGCAAAAACGTCCGGGCTGTCACCGGCGACGGTGACGGTGCTCGTGGATGAACTGTTACAGGGCGGCTGGCTCGTGGAGCTGGGTGTGAGCGTTTCGGAAGAGCGGCGCGGCCGCCGCCCGGTCAATCTCGCCGTCAATGCCCGGCGTGGCGCGGTCGCCACGCTGGAGATCACCGGCGGGGGCTATATCCTGAGTGTTTACGACATCTGCCTCGGCAAGCTCGCGCAGCTTCGCAGCAATCGCATGGCGCAGGAGAGCGAGCCCGTCATCCGGCAGCTTCACGCGCAGCTGGAGGCGCTGACGCTGTCAAATGCGCAGCTGCTCGGCATCCATGTGCTCTACCCCGGTCTTTTTGACCGCGAGTCGGGGCGGCTGGGCTTTTCCGCCGTCATTGAAAACTGGCGCAAGAGCAGCCCCACGCTGCTGTGCGATCTGCGCGAGGCGTTCCCCGCCGCGCGTGTGATGCTCTCCAACAGCGCCGCCGCCACGGCGTATTCTGCGTTCGTGCACGATATGCGCGAGCCGCCGCTGCCGCTGCTGGTAATGACCATTCAGGAGGGCATCGACGCCGGAGTCATCCTGCCCGGCGGGCAGAGCATCCCGGTGGAGGCGGGGCATATCTCGATCGACCGCTGCGGCCCGCTCTGTAACTGCGGAAACCGCGGGTGTCTGGAAACGTTCTGTTCCGCGACGGCGCTCCTTGCGCGGCTGAAGGCGGCGGGCTTTACGCCGGACTGCGAAGTGCCCGACGGCGTCGAGCCGCTCGACGCGCAGCTGCGGCAGACTGCAAAAGCCTTTTCTGACGGTGACGCGGCGGTGCGCTCGTGCCTGCACGCGTATGCGCGCGATCTGGACTGCGCGCTCGTGTCGCTGGTGAATCTGCTCGGCGTGCGGGCGGTGCGCCTCGGCGGGCTGCCGCAGCAGCTCGGGTCGCCGTTCCTGCTGCTGCTTCAGCGCACGCTGCGGCAGGAATTTCACGTCCTCACCGCGTCGCAGCAGCTCGACTTGCAGCTGTTTGACTGCCGCGCCGAGGATGTGCGTCAGGCGGCGGTGATGCAGACGCTACAGGCAATTTTCTCAAGAACCTGAGATTTATTTAGGACAGCGCCGGTGAGTTTCATCGGCGCTGTCTTTTTGTGGTCAGCCCAATTCGCGGACGAGCGCGATGCAGCCCTCGGCGAGCAGATCGCCCGCGTTCGGCGCGAAGCGGCTTGAGCCGACGGAGGTCTTGACCTCGTAGCCGCCCTGCGAGAACGCCTCAGGGATGGGGATGTAGCCGACGTAGGCGTTCGCAAGTCCAAATACGATCACGTCGCGCTGGCTTGCGTGCATGACGCGCAGACCGTACTCCAGAAACACCTCGCCGGGGAAGGTGACGATTACCTGCTCGCCGATGCGCACGCCCTGGATGACGACCTCTTCTTCTTTGAGCGGATACTCCGCCATTTTGAGGATGCTGCTCGCCTCCACGCGCGGGTCGAGCCCGTGCAGCACGACCTTGTCGGGGATATGCTCCATCAGCGCATGCGCGCGGTCAATATCCGCCTGCGCGACGCTTCGCACCGGCAGCGTGACCGTGCGCCGTTCGGCGCGGATAATCACGTCGTCCGTGAATTTCTTGTCCATGAGCAGGCGCGAGACGATGCGCTTCGCGCCCTCGGCAAGCGCCTTGCCGACGCGCTCGGACTCCGCCCAGCCGGTGATGAACGGGCGGTAGGGGTCGGCGGCGACCTGATTGCCCTGCGCGCCGTTGGCGTACAGAACGACGGTGTCCTTGCCGAAGCGCTTTTGCAGCTCTACGTTCAGGGCGTCAATGTAATCGCGCGTATACAGCCAGTCCTCGCCGCAGACGACCGCGGGGTGGCTGGTGTAGTGCACCATCACCGCCCGGACGGTATCGTCGGGGTCGGCAAAGGCGAACACGCTCATGATCGGGTTTCCGTTCGGACCTGCCAGATGGTCGATCTGCGCGGGGTCATAGTCCTCAAAGACCATGCGGAAGCTGCCGTCCTTCAGCACGATACGGCGGCAGAACGAGAAGCCCTCCAGCACATCGTGCCCGTATGCCATCCTGCCGGGCTGCGCCTTCGTGATGACGTCCAGCGCAGCGTCCGCGACGGTCGGGACGAGCCAGTCGAGATAGCGGTCGCACTCGCCGAGCTGCTCTTCCGTCAGAAAATAGTCGAAAATACGCAGCGTGTTTGGTCCGGAGTGCGTATGGGTCGCAAAAATGTTGATGCCCTCGCGCGGAATATCGCTGCCCGCGCAGATACGGTCTTTGATGGCGTCACAGTGCGTTTGCAGCAGACCCAAAAGATCCAGGCTGATAAACAGCAGCTTCTGCCCCTGAGACTCCAAGTACAGGATATTGGCGCGCAGATCGTCGTGGATGCCGCGCGAGGCGGCGTCGGCACGACCGTTGCCCGCCAGCGGCACGCCGATGGGCGCGGTGATGACCACAGAACCACAGCTGAATTTCATAACCGTTCCCTCCCGCTCAGTCCGGCAGCAGATGCTTCGTGCTGTACCGGGGATAGACGTTATACGGGCGGAAGCCCTCGGCGAACGCCACGCCGCACTGATAGCCGCGGTACTTCGAGCACGTTTTGACCATATCGGCAAAGTCGATGCCGTCGTGCTCATACATCCACTTGAGCTGCGACTCGTGGCAGCGCAGGGCGTTCAGCTTCGTCTCGATCTGGGCGCTGATGTCCACATAGTGCGTGGGCTGGAAGTCCACGCCCGCGAGCGTGTCCATAAAGAACACGGGGATGAAGCTGTTGTACGGCTCATACTTGCGCGGACGGTGGGCAAGCCCCGAGCAGAAGCTCGCGTTGGTCGCAATGTGGCTCGTTTCCACATGATCCTGCATATAGTCCTGCGGGTTATGCGTGATGATGACGTCCGGGCGGACATAGCGCACCACATCCGCCACCGCGTCCATCACTGCGGGGTCGTGGCTGTCCACCAGCATATCGCCCACATTGATATTGAATACTTCCTTCGCGCCCAGCATCGCGCCGGAGGCTTCGGCTTCCTTCGTGCGGATCGCCGCCAGCGGGCCCGGCTCGATCACGACGTGCCCCTGATTGCCGTTGGCAACATGGCACATATATACGTCCGCGCCCTGCTCAAAATACTTACGCAGCGTGCCGCCGCAGGCGATCTCCAGATCGTCAGGATGACACCCGATGCCCAAAACTTTCATGTTTCGTACTCCTTTTCGTCACTATTGTACAAAAATCCCTTTCAAAAAACAGGCAACCTGCTGTATGGACAAGCCGCCGTCAAACCGTTACAGTGAAGAAAACAGAAAACGGAGGCTGTCTTTATGAAAACTTACACCATCATCCGCCGCCCCGCCGATGAAAGCTGGCAGGACGTGCCCGCGCTTCAGCTCAGCGAATGCCTGTGGCTGCCGCCCGCCGGGATCGCGATGCAGGCGCAGGTCTGTTACGATGACGCCGCGCTGTACGTCCGCCTTTCTGTCCGTGAGCCGCACATCCGCGCCGAACACAAAACGCCGGGCTGCATGGTCTGCGAGGACAGCTGCATGGAGTTTTTCTTCTGCCCGGCAAATGGCGATGACCGCTACTTCAACTTTGAGTGGAATCCCAACGGCCAGCTCTACCTCGGCTTCGGACCGAACCGCTACGATTCCGTCCGGCTGCTGGTGCAGGACGAGCAGGCGCTGTTTGATCCGCAGCCCGCGCGTTTTGACGGCGGCTGGGAGCTGACGTTCCGCGTGCCGGTATCGTTCGTGCGGCGCTTTGTGCCGGACTTTGCGCTCACGCCCGGAAAAACGCTGCGCGCCAACTGCTTCAAGTGCGGCGAGCTGACGCCGCAGCCGCACTATTACTCGTGGAATCCCGTTGCAAGCGAAACGCCGGACTTCCATCGCCCGTGCGATTTCGGTCAGATGATCCTGCAATAAACCGGCAGTGAAACGCTGACGGAGCGCTTGCTATATGTGCAATATACCCCTCAAAGCGTTTTTCTGTCAATATATTTTCTAAAATCTATTTACGAAATCACAAATTTTGTGGATTATGATCGAAATCACCCAGGGGGTGATTGGCTATTTCGCCGAGAAGATCGCCGATTCCGCAGCAAATTTCGTGCATTTATTTTATAGAACAAATGAACTAGAGCCTATTGTGCGTTCAGAATGCCAGTTTATTTCCACGTTTTTTAGAAAGTGTACCGCGCCGCAAGGAATATTTTACAAAAATTGTCCGTTTGTTTCCGTTTGGATTCGGCAAAACGCGCATGGTCGCTGTGCTGAAGTTGTTTTACGGCTGCAAGCATCGATTTTTCGTGGTGCAAAAGACGATGGTTTTTCGCAAAACTGTGAAAACTGCCTAAAAAACAATTCTTAAATTCTATTTATAAATCATTGACAGCGCCCCCGTGCCGGTGATATGATGGACGCACAAGGAAAAAAGTCCCCTGCTCCGGCAGGGCAAAAGGAGGAACTACTATGAATATGCTTGACACCCTGAAGGGCTCCTATTTCAGCGAGGTCCTGCCGGAAGGCTGGGACATTGAAAAGATCTACAAATGCGTCACGAACGATCCCGCGTCCGTGGAAGAGCGCCAGAGCTTCTGGAACAAGGAGTTCGCGCCCGTCAAGTGCACGAACCTCGAAGAGTTCGGCGTCTACATGGGTCACGAGATCGCCATGCAGATCAAGCTCACCAAGGAAGAGGGTCGTAAGCTCATCCTCATCCTGCCGGTCGGTCCGATGGGTATGTACAAGTGGGCGGTCTATTTCCTGAAGGCTTGGAACGTGGACTGCAAGCACGTCTACGGCTTCAACATGGACGAGTGGTCCGACGCCGAGGGCAACACCCTCCCCGCCTCCGACCCCGCCGCGTTCCAGAACGCCATGCTCGGCGCGTTCTATAACCCGCTGGGCGAGCTGACCGTCCCGCCCGAACAGCGCAACTTCGCAACGAAAGAGAACCTCCCCACCTACCCCGAAAAGATCAAGGCGCTCAAGGCTGAGGGCGCGAAGCAGGTGCTGGTGTACGGCATCGGGCGGATGTGCCACATCGCGTTCTGGGAGCCGCACTTTGCCGGCGACTACAAGTCTGACGACGAGTGGAAGGCTGCGCCCTATCGCGTCGGCGCGCGCCTGCATCCGTTCACCATCGAGCAGAACGCCATCACGTCGTTCCGCTCCTCCTGGCCGCTCATTCCGTGCTATGCCAACACCATCGGTCCGTGGATCATCTTCAACTCCGACTACGCCATCGGCGGCGCGGACGGCGTTCTGTCCCGCGGGATGCAGTGGCAGGGCATGAGCTTCTGGATGACGCTGCGCTACGGCCCGTGCCGCTACGTCACCTCCAGCAACATCCCCACCATGCCCGGCAAGCTGTTCTACATGGAAGAGCTGGCAGGTCCTCTCTGCGCGGATACCAACTAAATATGGCAACCCCGCGCAATTGCGTCGGCGCGCTTCGCCGGATCTTTTCCGCCAATGCCGCGCTTTGAAACGCTTGAAATACACAAAGTATTCCTGCGCGCTTCAAATCTTGCCTTGGCGAAAAATCTCTCGGCGAATCTGCTTGCCGAATTGCGCGGTCTTGCCCTTAGCGATTTAAAAATCCACCATTTTCATTTTCTTCATTTCCCATTCATTCCGAAACCCCCGGTGCAAAAACCGGGGGTTTTCGGGTATTGGGGCTGCGGCGCGGCGTAAAGGAGGCGCGGAACAATGAAAAAACCCGGGATCAATCTCAGCGAGGTCAAGGAGCGCAACCGCGCGTCCGTGCTGCGGCTGCTGTGCACCGCGCCGTCCATCACGCGCAGCGAGCTGTCGGAGCAGCTGTGCCTCTCCCCGATGACCGTCACGAATATCACCAGCGAATTGCTTGGCGCGCGCCTCATCGAGGAGGTCACGCCGCTCTCGCACGTCAAAGCGCCGGGGCGCACGCCGATGCTCCTGCGCATCGCGCCGGATTCGCCGGTCGTAGCGGGCGTGCTGCTGACGAAATGCCATGTGTTCGGCATCCTCAGCGATCTGTCGCTGCACCCGCTCGGACGCGCGCACTGCACGCTGGACGAAGGCGAGACGGAGCAGTCCATCCTCAAAAAGATCTTTTCGATCGTCCGGCAGCTTCTCGCCTGCACCACGCGCCCGTGCTGCGGGCTGGGCATCTCCGCCGCCGGCGTCGTGAACCCCGAAAACAGCGGCATCGCCTATATCACCGACTTTTTCGGCGTTCAGTCCATGGAGCTGCGTGAGCCGCTGGAGACGCGCTTCGGCTTTCCCGTGTATGTTTATAATGATATGCAGGCGGCGGGGCTATGCGAGCTGTATTTCGGCTGGGGGCGGCAGGAGGAGAGCTTTCTCTACGTCGGCGTGACGAACGGTCTCGGCGCTGCGACGGTCATGCACCACGAGCCGCTGGACGCCTGCGGCGAAATGGGGCACATCTCCGTCGATTCCGACGGTCCGCACTGCAACTGCGGCAGCAACGGCTGCCTGGAGCTCTACGCCAGCACGACCGCCATCCTGCGCCGCATCGGGCAGGAATGCGGCGTGCATCTGACGGATCTCGCGCAGGCGGCGCAGCTTGCCATGCGCGACCGCACGGCGTATACGATCTTTTATAACGCCGCCAGCCGCCTGGCGTACGGCATCAATAATTATCTCAACCTCATCAGCGTGCCGCTGGTCATTCTGGGGCACGACGGCGTGTTTCTGCCCGAGGAACTGCTCGGCGAGATGGAAAAGCTGGTCGTGCGCATGAACGTCGCCATGCACCAGAACCGCACCCGCCCGCGCTTTGTCTGCTCCAGCTTTGGCGACGAAGCGCCGATGCTGGGGTCGATCTGCACGGTGCTGCTGCAAATGTTCCGCGGCAGCTACCCCATCGAGCGCCTGCTTTCGCAGAGCGCCGGGGCGGCAGGCGAATAAAAACTGCGCCGGCGCAAAAAATGTTGCAAAACCTGTTGACATTTCGCCCGTGCTCGGTTATAATCATTTCTGCTGTTGCGATGCTGGTATAGCTCAGTTGGTAGAGCAGCTGATTTGTAATCAGCAGGTCGGGGG
>CALACZ010000136.1 GCA_937890735.1 uncultured Bacillota bacterium | reverse complement strand
GGTAAATCACTATGGATTTTTTCTTAGGTGTCCAACTTCATTTTACAATCGACCGACGAATAATTGGAGATTTTTGTTGGCAATCTCCCTTGGGATGTGCTATGATGCTCCTATGAACAGAAAAGTTTCGTACTATGCCAGCCGGAAGAGTGTTCTGGTCTGGCTCGCAGTGGCGGCTCTGGCAGCCTCGGCAGTGCTCCGCATCGCATATTCCTGCGGGAAAGGCGCAGATGCAGCGACGGTGTGGCTTCAAATCGTTCTGCCGGTTTTTGCGTGCCTGAGTTACGCGCTGACGCTGGCGTTCCACGCGGAACGCCGCTTATACCGCACGACCGTGCCGGTGGTGCTGCTGGCAGTGTATTTCTGCGCGCGCATCGCGTCGGTGGGCGCCGGCACGCGCTATACGCTGCTGTGCTGGATCGCCTACGCGGCGTTTGCCGCCGTGTACGGCTTCACCATCTCCGGCTACTCGCGCCACGCGTGGTTTCTGGTGCTGATGCACGCGGCGGCGCTGGGGGTGGCGCTGTATGACTGCCGCGCGCTGCTCGGCGCGTCGTCTGCCGCCGTGCTGCCCGCGCTGCCGGATATTCTGCTGCTGCTGGCGGGGCTGCTGACGATGACCGGCACGAAAATTTACCTCGACAACGCCTATCACCCCACCTGGGGCGACCGCCCGGACGGGCGGCGGCTTCGCACGCTCGACCCGGTGCAGGTGGTGGCGAACTACATCATGCCGAACCGCGTGCCCGCCTCCAACTTCGTGCGCGACACCGTCGAGATCACGAACATGGAAAAATACATCCGCGAAAAGCGCCGTCAGGGTCTGACGGGCTTCGGCATCACGCACGTTTTCCTCGCCGCCTATGTGCGCTGCGTGGCAAAATACCCGGCAATCAACCGCTTTTTGTCGGGTCAGCAGGTCTACACGCGCGACGACGACATCCAGTTCTGCATGATGATCAAAGAGGAAATGACCACCGAAGCGCCCGAGAGCGCGCTGAAGCTGCATCTGCGCCCCAGCGACACCGCCGAGGACATATACCGCAGGATGAACGAGGAGGTCGCCCGCATCAAGGGCGCGAAGGACGCCAGCGACTTTGACAAGACCGCCAAGCTTCTCTCGCTCATCCCGGGCGTGGTATTTAAGTTCGTAGTGTGGGTGCTCAAGACAATGGACTATTTCGGGCTGCTGCCGCGATTTCTGCTGGAGGTCAGCCCGTTCCACGGCTCAGTGTTCTTCACCTCCATGGGCTCGCTCGGTATCCAGCCGGTCGTGCATCACCTGTATGATTTCGGAAATTTGCCGGTTTTCTGCGCCTTCGGCTGCAAATATCACCGCAATGAGATCGAGGCGGACGGCACGGTCGTGCAGAGGAAATATGTAGACTATACCGTCAACACCGACGAGCGCATCTGTGACGGCTTCTATTTTGCCACCGCGCTCAAGTACCTCAAGCGTCTGCTGGCGCACCCGGAGCGGCTGGATGAGCCGGCGGGGGAGATCGTCCGCGACATCGACTGACAGCCGCGCTTTGTGAAAAATGACGGGAACGCGCCGGAAAAAATTTCTTTCCGGCGCTTTTTTTGTGATTTTAACTCTGGACAGAGTGGCAATAATACAGTATAATCTAGCCGAAAAAGTATGAAAAGTACTTAATACCGACGGCGGCGGGGCGTGAAGGCCGCAGCCGGCGGAAACTGAAGGAGGAAATTCTCATGTCTGTGAAAGTAGCGATCAATGGTTTTGGACGTATCGGCCGTCTGGCGTTCCGTCAGATGTTCGGCGCCGAGGGGTACGACGTTGTTGCCATCAACGATCTGACCTCCGCGAAGATGCTGGCGCATCTGCTGAAGTACGACTCCACGCAGGGCAACTACGTTGCGCAGGGTCATACCGTCGATTTCCATGAGGGCGAAGGCGAAGACAACTACATCGTTGTCGATGGCAAGAAGATCGTCATCTACAAGATGCCGAACGCTGCCGATCTGCCCTGGGGCAAGCTGGGCGTTGACGTTGTGCTCGAGTGCACCGGCTTCTACACCAGCAAGGCAAAGGCACAGGCGCACATCGACGCCGGCGCCCGCAAGGTCGTCATCTCCGCGCCTGCCGGCAACGACCTGCCTACCATCGTTTATAATGTCAACCACAAGACGCTGACCAAGGACGACACCATCATCTCCGCCGCGTCCTGCACCACCAACTGCCTGGCACCGATGGCGAAGGCTCTGAACGACCTGGCTCCCATCGAGTCCGGCATTATGTGCACCATCCACGCCTACACCGGCGACCAGATGCCGCTCGACGGCCCGCAGAAGAAGGGCGACCTTCGCCGCAGCCGCGCCTGCGCTGTGAACATCGTTCCGAACTCCACCGGCGCCGCCAAGGCGATCGGTCTGGTCATCCCCGAGCTCAACGGCAAGCTCATCGGCGCGGCGCAGCGTGTTCCCACCCCCACCGGCTCTACCACCATCCTGAACGCCGTTGTGAAGGGGTCTGTCACGGTTGAGCAGATCAACGCCCAGATGAAGGCGGAAGCCACCGAGTCCTTCGGCTACAACACCGACGAGATCGTCTCCTCCGACATCATCGGCATGCGCTTCGGCTCTCTGTTTGACGCCACGCAGACCATGGTTCTGCCGCTGCCGAACGGCGACACGCAGGTTCAGGTCGTTTCCTGGTACGACAACGAGAACTCCTACA
>CALACZ010000135.1 GCA_937890735.1 uncultured Bacillota bacterium | reverse complement strand
AACGACTGCCCGCCGAAGCCCGGCTCGACCGTCATCACCAGAATCAGGCTGCACAGATCGATAAACGGCAGCACCGCCTCCGCCGGCGTCTTGGGCTTGACGCAGATGGCGGGGCGCACGCCGAGGTCGCGGATGATCTCCAGCGCGCGGCGCGTATTTTCCTCGGTGTCCGCCTCCACATGGACGGTCAGAATATCCGCGCCCGCCTTGCAGAAGCGCTCAACGTAGCGGATGGGGCGCTCGATCATCAAATGTACATCCAGCGGCAGATCGGTGATGCCGCGGATGGCGGCGACCACGGGAATGCCGATCGAAATATTGGGCACAAAAAGCCCGTCCATCACGTCAACGTGCACATAATCCGCCCCGGCGGTCTTGAGCGCGCGGATGTCGCGTTCCAGGTTCACAAAATCGGCGGCGAGGATCGACGGAGAAAGTTTGTTCATAGCTGGATGCCTCCAAAAAACGAAATTTGTAAAAAACGGCACACACCCTGCCGCCTGCGGCATAGAAATGGATGTGCGGAAACCACGCCGCCGCAAGGCTCTCATCCCGCGCGGGCGGAGCGGACCGCTTGAGATAGGGGCTGCCGCACGGCAGCCCCATTGGAAGCGTGCGCCGTGAATATTATACGCACACGGAACGACCATGTCAATTCCCTGCATTTCTTGACTTTGCGCGCCGCAGGATATACAATGTAAACAGTGTATTTATTTTTGCGAACGAAAGGGCAAGGAATGCCATGAAACAGAAAAAGACCCGTTCGACCGTCCCGCTGTATGTGGTCGCGGCGCTGTGGCTGGGGCGTGCGCTGACGGGCAATCTCAGCAGCTTCGGCGATATTTTCAAAACGATCGCGCTGTCGGTCGTGGTGTATTTCGGGGTCAAGCTCTTCTTCCCCGATAAGGCGGCGTCGCAGAAGGACGCCGAGGCGGCGGAAACGCAGCCCGAACAGCAGCCTGAGCCTGCCAAACCCCAGCCGCAGCCCGAGCCGAAGCCGGACGAGCCGAAGAAGCCGGAGAGCACCGGCAATGCGGAGCTGGACGCCGTGCTGCGTCAGGGCGAGGACGCCATCCGGCAAATCCGCCTGCGCAACGACGAGATCCCCGACTACAAAATTTCCGCCCAGCTCAAGCAGATCGAGCTGCTGACCGAGAAGATTTTCGACTATGTGCGCGAGCACCCCGAGCAGCTCGGCGAAATTCGCCAGTTCCTCAATTACTACCTCCCCACCACGCTGAGCCTGCTTGAAAAATATGTGGAGCTGCAAAATCAGCAGCTGCGCGTGGGCAACATCGACGAGGGAATGCGCCAGATCGAAGACCTGCTCGACAAGGTCGCCGTTGCGTTCCAGCGGCAGCTTGACAGTCTGTTTGAAAGCAGCGTGGTGGACATCACCGCGGATATTCAGGTCATGGAAAATATGATGGCTGCCGAAGGACTCAGCGGCGGCCGCGACTTTGACACAAAGTAAAGGAGAACACCACTATGGATGAACAGAAGATCCCCCAGCTCACCCTCACGCCCGATCTGGACGAGCCTGCTGCCCCGCAGGTAAAGCCCGAGACCGAGCTCAAGCAGTCCGAGCCCGCGCCCGAAGCCGGTCCTGAGCTCTCTAACCTCTCCGAAGCAGAGCAGAAGGCGGTGGCGGATTTTGCCGAGCAGATCGACCTGAGCGACGCGAATATCATCATTCAGTACGGCGCGGCGGCGCAGAAAAACATCGCCGATTTTTCGCAGGCGGCGCTCGATAAGGTCAAAATGAGCGACATGGGCGAGGTCGGCACGATGCTCTCCGGGCTGCTGGTGGAGCTCAAAACGCTGGACGAGCCGGAAAAGAAGGGCATCGGCGGGCTGTTCGGCAAGGCGAAAAAGAGTGCCGAGACGCTCCGCGCGCGCTATGGCAAGGCGGAGGAAAACGTGGACCGCATCGCGGGCGAGCTGGAAGTGCATCAGCGAAAGCTCATGAAGGACGTCGCCGTGATGGATCAGATGTATGACAAGAACCTGCAATATTTCAAGGAGCTGACGATGTACCTGCTTGCAGGTAAGCAGAGCCTTGAAAAGGCGCGCAACACCACCCTCGCAGAGCTGCGCATCAAGGCGGAGAAGTCCGGGCTTCCCGAGGACGCGCAGGCGGCGAATGATTTTGAAAACAAGTGCCAGCGCTTTGAAAAGCGCCTGCACGATCTGGAGCTGACGCGCGTCATCTCGCTTCAGACCGCGCCGCAAATTCGGATGATCCAGAACAACGACGCGGCGATGATGGAGAAGATCCAGACCTCCATCATGAACACCATCCCGCTGTGGAAAAACCAGCTCGTGCTCACGCTCGGCATTGAAAATTCCCGCCGCGCCATGCAGGCGCAGCGCAAGGTCACCGACACAACGAACGAGCTGCTGAAGAAAAACGCCGATATGCTCAAGATGGCAACGGTCGAGACCGCGCGCGAGTCCGAGCGCGGCATCGTAGACATCGAAACGCTCCAGCACACAAATGAGAGCCTGATCTCCACGCTCGACGAGGTTCTGCAAATTCAGACCGAGGGTGCGCAGAAGCGCGCCGAGGCGGAGCGCGAGCTGCGCCGCATCGAGGGCGAGCTCAAGCAGAAGCTGCTGGAAACGCGCAAGGTGCAGTAAGCGCACCCAAAAGGAGCAACTATGAACGTATTTAAAAAACGCGGCGTTGCCGTCACCGTCCTTATTCTGGCGGTGATTGCCGCCATCTTCATCGGGCAGCTCACAAAGCCGTCCGTCGATGAGACCTACAAGCCGGAGTCCAGCGCCGCCGCGCAGAGCTGGACAAAGGAGCACGCCGACAGCTACACCGCCTATGTGCAGGACGAAGCCGGTCTGTTCTCTGCCGCTACAAAGCAAACGCTGGCGGAGGAGAACGCTGCGCTCGATTACCGATACGGCAGCATTCTGGGCGTCGTCACCGTGCCCGATCTGGACGGAGAGACCATCACATCCTACTCCGACAAAATTTGCTACGGCACGGACACCTACGGCAACGGCGACCTCGTGCTGCTGATCGACGAGGAGTCCGGGCAGTGGTACGTCAGCCCCGGCGACGACATCAGCTACTACCTGAACGACAATCTGGAGATCATCTTCACGCAGAACCTCGGCGAGAGCTTCTGGGACGATCCCGACAGTGCGATCACCACGCTCTTTACGCAGGTGTCCGGCTGGTATGCGAAAAACGTGCCCGTCTCCGACCGGGCGGCGCAGCAGGCGCAGACTCCGCAGAAGGGCAGCTCCGGCGTGGGCGCGATCATTGTGCTGATTCTGACGCTGTTCATTATCTTCGTCATCCTTTCGTTCGTCCTCTCGCTCATCGCGGGCGTGCGCCGCGTCATCGGCGGCTACGGCTTCTTTGGTCCGTTCTGGGGCCCGTGGTGGGGCGGCTTCTATCACCGCCATCCGCGCTGGTTCGGCGGCTTCCACGGTGCGCCCCCGCCCCCGCCTCCGCATCGCGGTCCGGGCGGACCGGGCGGTTTCGGCGGCTTCGGTGGCTTTGGCGGCTTCGGCGGCTTCGGCGGCTTCGGCGGCTTCGGCGGCGGCGGTAGTCGCGGCGGCTTTGGCGGCGGCGGCAGCCGTGGCGGCTTTGGCGGCGGCGGAAGCCGTGGCGGCTTTGGCGGCGGCAGACGCTAAAAGGGATCATAGGTCAGAAAAGCACTCCGCTTTCCAGTCGGAAAACGGAGTGCTCTTTTTTGCAAAGCTGGGGAATTATCTGCCCCGGTGCTTTGCTTTTCGTTTCTGCTGCTTCTGGTCAAACCGGCGCTGACACTCCGCTTCGCGTGCCTCGCGGCTGACGGTTTTGCGTTCGCGCTTGTGTTCCTCCCGCTGCATTTGCAGCGCCTGCTGTGACCGCGTGCCAACGCCCTGTGCCGCCGTGTCCCGAATTTGGCGCTGCCGCCGCTTGGGATTTGCCGCTTCTGGTTTGACCGATGCCGCAACAGCCGGACTGAACCGCAGCCGACCTTAATTTTTCAGCACATACGCCCAGACCGCATAGTCCTTCGGCTCTGCGCCAAACGTGACCTTGCAGACCGCGAGCTTCCCGCTCGCAACGCGCTCAAACACGCCGACCCAGAACGGCGCTTCAAAATACACCGTCAGCTTTACCATGTTGTCCATAACGACCCCCCCTGAAAAGTATTTCACAGGAACGGACGACCCGGAGGGGAGGGTTACTTACCTGCGCCATACGGCACAGACGGCTGGGCTACCTGCCAGCTCTGGCGGCTCGTAAAAGCCGCGTTGCGTTTTTATCCTGCTTCATAACGCACCGTGCGGCGTGCTATCTACAAATTGTCAAGCTCTCTCTGGCGCGTGGCGTATTCATATGCGCCCCTAAAGTCCTCGCGCTCGCGGCAGCACTGCTCCAGGCTCGCATACAGCTCCCGCAGCAGATACCGGCTCGCGCCGCCGGACTGCTCCGCCTGCTGCAAATACAGCAGCGCGTTTTCAAACTGCTCCTTGCGCAGCGCGATGCGTCCGCGCAGCAGCAGATACTCCGCCTGAAGCGCCTCGGGAAGCTCTGAGATCGACCAGATCTCCTTTTCTGCCGCCTGAATGTGCTCCTGCGCCAGATGATAGCGCGCCATCACCAGATGATACCGCGCCTGCGCCTGCTGCTGTAAATGCTGCCGCCGGTACGCCTCCGCCTGCACGTCTGCGTCCTGCCGCTGCGCCAGCGCCGCGCGCGCCGCCAGCTCCAGCGCCGCCGCTTGCAGCGCCGGGTCGGAATACAGCCCCCGCGCGTCGCAGTCCGCCGCCTGCTGCGAGAGCGCCAGCGCAGCGTCAAATTCCTCTCTGTTCAGATGCTCCCACGCCAGGCGCATCGCCGCGCGCGAGAGGATCAGCAGTTCCTCGTCGCCCGCCTGCGCCGCGTCCTCATGCAGCAGCTCCCAGCAAGCACGCCATTTGCCCTCGCGAAGCAGCGCCCGCGCACGCGCCAGACGGTCCTCCGCGCCGCCGCCATCCGCCCCGCTGAGCAGCCACCCGGCGTCCACATTCAGCATCGCCGCCAGATGCTCCAGCGTCCGCATGGACGGCTGCGCCGCGTCGTGCTCGATCTGCGAGAGCATATTGCGCGTGATCTGCCCGCCCGCCAGCTCCGTCTGCGTCAGCCCGCGCGCCAGGCGCGTCTGGCGAATTTTCTGCCCCAGTGTCATAGACGCCTCCACAGGGAGCTGTGATTTACCCTGTTCCAGCACAGCCCGCTTTGCTCTCTCGCGTTAAAAGCCGGCGACAGAAGCCTGCCGCCGGTCGAGGGGTGTGCGATCATTCCTGCACCGTGCCGTCGGCATGAAAGACCGGCAGCTTTTCCAGGTAGATAATGTCGTCACGCTGCTGCGCCGCGCCCTCGGCGAGCACCGCCATGCGCCCGGCGACCGTGCCGCCCGCCTGCTCCACGAGCTGCTCCATCGCGTGCAGCGATTCGCCCGTAGAGATGACGTCGTCCACGATCAGGATCTTCTTGCCGCGGATCTTTGCCGCGTCCTCGCCGCCCAGAAACAGCTCCTGCTCGCGCTGGGTGGTGATGGAGCGCACCTTCACATGGATGGGGTCGGTCAGGTAGACCTTCATGCCCTTGCGCGCCACAAAATAGGTGCTCGCGCCGCTCTGGCGCGCCATCTCGTGGATGAGCGGGATGCTTTTTGCCTCGGCGGTAAGCAGATAGTCGTAATCCTTCGGCGCGCGCGCCAGCAGCTCTTTTGCGCAGGCGACGGTGATCTGCGCGTCGCCGAACATAATAAACGCACCGATATA
The DNA here is from genome assembly GCA_937890735.1 of uncultured Bacillota bacterium. GTDB lineage: Bacteria > Bacillota > Clostridia > Oscillospirales > Oscillospiraceae > CAG-170. Next base: position 9,092 of record CALACZ010000135.1, on the reverse strand, counting down.
AAGATCATCCGCCACCTTGCACAGCGGAAGCTGCCGTGTGAGTCCTGCGATCTTCATTTCATGCTTCATGTCGATTCTTCTCCCTTTTTGCCGCAGCGCGACATAGTAATTCTATTATAAGAACTCTGTCGCGGCTTGTCAATTCTTTTCCCGCCGCAGCGCATAAAATGGCTTGTCAGCAGCGTGCGCAGATGCTATACTACTCGTATTGACTGCAAAGGAGCTGGTTTTCCTGCCGCGATATATTCTATGCGCCGTTCTGGGCTACTTGCTGGGCTCGTTCAGCGCCTCCATCCTCATTTCCAAATATATTTTCCGCCGCGATGTACGAAAAAGCGGCAGCGGCAACGCCGGTGCGGCGAATACCGCGCGCGTATTCGGCGTAGGCGCGGGACTTCTGACGCTGCTCGGCGATTTTCTAAAATGCCTGCTCTCGATGCTCCTCGCCCGCGCCCTTGCGGGCGAGCTTGGGATGTGCGTCGGCGGCGCAGCGTGTATGCTGGGGCACTGCTTCCCGCTGTATTTTCACTTCCGCGGCGGCAAGGCGGTGGCGACCGGCGCGGCGGTCGCGCTGATGATCGACTGGCGCGTGCTGGTGATCGCGCTGGCGGTGTATCTGCTGGCGGCGGTGCTGTTCCGCTATGCCTCGCTCGCGTCGCTGTGCGCGGCAGCGGCGATCCCGGCATGTGCGCTGGCGCTCGCGGTGTCTGCGCCAAAGCTCATTCTCGGCATATTCACGTTCGTGCTCGTCGCCGTGATGCACCGCAGCAACATCGCCCGCCTCCTCGCCGGAACTGAGCCGAAATTCTCATTTGGAAAACGACCCGCAAAATGACGTGCAAGGGGCGCGGTCATTCTGACCGCGCCCCGTTTTTTTACGCTTGGAACGTCCAACCTCCGTGATCGGATTGCCGCAGCGTGCGCGCATACAGCGCCCGCGAAAGGCTGACCAGATGCGCCGGATCGTCCGCTCCGGCGGTCTCGAACGCGGAGTGCATCGCAAGCTGCGCCAGCCCCACGTCCGCGCTGTGCAGCGATACCTGCGTGAGCGCGATGTTGCCAAGCGTCGAGCCGCCCGGAAGGTCGGAGCGGTTGGCATATACCTGCGTGGGGATGCGCTCGTCGCGGCAGACGCTCTCGAGCAGCGCGGCGGACACGCCGTCGGTCGTATAGTGCTGCGCGGCGTTGAACTTGACCACCACGCCGCCGTTCATCACCGGGCAGTTTTCGCCGTCGGCATACTCCGGGTGGTTCGGGTGCAGCGCGTGCGCGTTGTCCGCCGACAGCAGGAAGCTCGCCGCCACGGCGCGGCAGTAGTCCGCCTCGCCCATGCCGAGCCCCTCGCAGACGCGCCGCAGCACGTCGCGCAGCAGTGTAGACGCCGCGCCCTGCCGCGTCTGACTGCCGACCTCCTCGTTGTCAAACAGGCAGCAGACCTGTGCGCTCGCGCTCTCCGGCGCGCTCAAAAAGCCCTCCAGGCACGCGAACGCGCATTCCAGATCGTCCAGCCGCGGCGAGCCGATCCATGGCGCACCCGCACCGAGATACGTCCCCGGCTGGCGGTTGCACAGCAGCAGATCGTGCCCCAGCACGTCCGCCTCCGCCGCGCCCGCAGCCTCTGCCGCCAGCGCCAGTGCGGATGCCTCCGCGCCGCCCGGCGCGAAGATCGGCGGCAGGTCGATATTCGCCAGCAGCTTCGCGCCGTCGTTTGCCGTGCGGTTCATATGGATCGCCACATTCGGGATGACGACCGGGCACTCCGGCAGCTCCACGAGCCGCTGCGCGATGCCGCCCTCCACCGTGCGCACCAGCACGCGCCCCGCGATCTCCAGCGGGCGGTCAAACCAGCTTGAAAACAGCATCCCGCCGTATTTTTCCGTGTTCAGGCGCACATACGCCTTTCCCGGCAGGTGCGGATTCTGCTTGAGCTTAAACGCGGGCGAGTCTGTGTGGCTCGCCGTGATGATAAAGCCCGGCAGCCCCGTTTTGGGCAGCGTAAAGGCGATGAGCGACGAACCGCCGCGCATGGTATAGTAGCGCCCGCCGGGCGTGAGCTTCCACGGCTGCGATTCCAAAAGGCGTGTAAAGCCCGCCTCGTCCAGCCGCCACGCGGCATTCGCCGCAGCAAAATAGCTGCACGGGCTGGCGGCGATAAAGTCCAGCATCCGATCTGTCAGAACGTTTTTCATAAGCGTCCCCCCCTTTTCCCGTATCCTATCACACGCGCGGGCGCAAATCAACATTGTGGTTTTCAAATCCGGCAAAACGTGGTATGATATGCGCAGTGAGAACATACAGGAGGCGCAAGGCAATGAAAAAAACCGTACTTCACAAATACGCGCAGCTCATCGCGCGCTGCGGTGTGAACGTTCAGAAGGGGCAGGAAGTCTTTATTCAGGCGGACCTCGACCAGCCCGAATTTGTCAAAATGGTCGTGGAAGAGTGCTATAAGCTCAAGGCGAAAAAGGTCGTTGTGGACTGGAGCTATCAGCCGCTGCAAAAGACGCACGTCCGCTACCGCAGCCTCGCCACGCTCTCGACGCTGGACGATTATGAGGATATGCGCTGGCAGCACTACGTCAAGACCATCCCATGCCGTATTTATCTGCTCTCCGAAGACCCCGACGGGCTCGCGGGCATTGACCAGGAGAAATTGGCAAAATCCCAGCAGAAGCTCTATCCCATCATCAAGGGCTACCGCGACCAGATCGAGAACAAATACCAGTGGTGCATCGCCGCTGTGCCGGGCGTTGCATGGGCGAAGAAGCTCTTTCCGAAGCTGCGCGCCAGTCAGGCGGTGGAAAAGCTGTGGGAGGCGATCTTGCAGACCAGCCGCGTGGACGACGACCCCATCGCCGCGTGGAAGCAGCACAATGAGGACCTGCTCGCGCGCTGCAATTACCTCAACAGCCTCGCCATCCGCGAGCTGCACTATACCGCGTCCAACGGCACAGACCTGCGCGTGGGCATGATCCCGGAGGCAGAGTTCAAGGGCGGCGGCGAATACAGCCTGCAAGGCATCTATTTTAACCCGAATATCCCGTCTGAGGAGTGCTTCATCTCCCCCATGCGCGGCAAGGCGGAGGGTATCGTGTACGCGTCCAAACCGCTGTCGTATCAGGGGCAGCTCATTGACGGCTTCTGGATCCGATTTGAAAACGGCAAGGCGGTCGAGTGGCACGCGGCGCAGAACGAGAGCCTGCTCACCAAGCTCATCACCATGGACGAGGGCAGCGCCTATCTCGGCGAATGCGCGCTCGTGCCCTACGACTCCCCCATCCAGAACTCCGGGCTGCTGTTCTATAACACCCTGTTTGACGAAAACGCCGCCTGCCACCTCGCGCTCGGCATGGGCTTTGCCGACACCATCCGCGGCTACGCCGACAAGACGCTGGAGGAATGCCGCAAGCTCGGCGTCAACGATTCCATGATCCACGAGGACTTCATGATCGGCACAGCCGACATGAACATCGACGCCCTCTGCGAAGATGGCAAAACTGTGCCCATCTTCAAAAACGGCAACTGGGCGTTCTGAGGAAATCGCACACGCGGGAGGGGCTGCGCTCCTCCCGTTGCTGCAAGTTTCTATTGCACTACTAATCAAGCCGTAGGGGCGGGGTTCTACCCCGCCCGCGCGGTACAATGTTGCGGATACGGGTGCACCAATGCAAAACGACACGCACCCGTAGGGGCGCACGACTCTGTGCGCCCGGCAGGACGCACCCGCAAGCACGAATGTACCAATGCGAATCCGCATCATGTTTGTAGGGGTCGATGCCCACATCGACCCGCACGCCGCACATCCGTTTTTATGACACATTGCGGCAAATTCGCAATTGCCCCACGGGCGGACAGAGGCGTCCGCCCCTACAGGACGTTGTACGGGGTCGCCACACATCGTGCGATTCTGTAATTGCTTTCTGCACGGGAGGGGTAGAACCCCTCCCCTACGCAAATCTGGCGGTTGTATGCAAACGTTGAACATCTCAGAACGTACTGCCCTTCTCCTCATCCGTCAGCCTTCGGCTGACACCTTCCCCACATGGGGAAGGCTTTTTGTGTGCTCTTCCTGACATTTTCTCCATTTTGCCCATTGCCCTATCGCCAAATCAATGATACACTGTCAGCAACACTGATTTGTAAGGAGCTTCGTATGGCACGAGTCAAAATTCTGGCTGACAGCACCTGCGACCTCTCCCCGGCGCTGCTGCGGCAATATGACATCACCCTCACCCCGCTGATCGTCATCAAAGACGGCAAGCAGTTTCACGATGGCGTGGACATCACGCCCGCCGATATTTTTGCACATGTGGACGCCGGAGGCAAGCTGTGCAGCACCGCCGCTGCAAGCGAGTATGAATATTCGCAGATGTTTGCGCGCTTCACGCACGACTATGACACCGTGATCCAGATCACCATCGGCTCCGGCTTTTCCGCCTGCTACCAGAACGCGTGCCTCGCGGCGCAGGCATTCCCGAATGTCATCGTCATTGATTCTGAAAACCTGAGCACCGGGCAGGGGCTGCTCGTCATCACCGCGGCGCGGCTGGCGCAGCAGGGGCTCTCCGGCGAGCAGATCGCCGCGCAGGTGCGCGCGCTCGTGCCCAAGGTGGAGGCGAGCTTCCTTGTGGAGCGGCTGGACTATCTCTATAAGGGCGGGCGCTGCTCTGCCGTCGCCGCGCTGGGCGCGAATATGCTGAAGCTCAAGCCGTGCATCGAAGTCAAAGACGGTAAAATGAGCGTGAGCAAAAAATACCGCGGCACGTCCGAGCACGCATTTTCGCAGTATGTGCAGGAGCGGCTGGAGGGGCGCGGCGACATCCGCCCGGAGCTGGCGTTCATCACCCACCCCGCCGCGCAGCCGACCGTGGTGCAGGCGGCAAAGGACGCCGCCGCAAAATACGGCGCGTTCAACGAGATCATCGAAACGAACGCCGGCTGCACCGTCTCGTGCCACTGCGGCCCGCACACGCTGGGCATTCTCTTCATCCGCAAATAAGAGCCGCGCCCGGATGCTTTCGCCTCCGGGCGTGTTCTTTACCGTTTCTGTATAAATTCCAGCACGCACCTGCGGAGCTGCCGGATGCTCTCCGGCTGGTCGTCGCGCAGCTGCAAGCCCATGCCGAGCTCACGGCAGGTGCGCGGCGCGATGGGCAGGACCTTCACGCCCTCCGTGCGCCCGCGGAGCATCATCTCCGCCATCATCGTCACGCCAAGTCCCTTGCTCACCATGCGGATGACCGTCTCGTCGTCCACGCGGCAGGGGCGAATGACGGGCTTTACGCCGTGCCGGTCAAACGCCGCCGTCACATCCACGTCAAAGCGCCCGTAGGGCATGAGAAATTCCCGCCCCGCAAATTCCTCGATCGGGAAGCTGTCGCCCGCCGCCGGATAGTCGGGCGGCAGGATGGCGTACATCCGATCGTCGCACAGCGGCGTCCAGTCGCACGCAAAGCCGCTCTGCTTCGCGCCGAAAATGACGTCTGTCTGCCATTTTTCCAGCAGCTCAAACGGCTCGAGCGCGTGATCCACCATCCGCAGATCGACCACGATGTCCGGGCAGACGCGCCGGAAGCGATATAGAATTTCCGGCATCCAGTGCATGGCGAGGCTTGCGTAGGCGGCGATGCGGATCGTCTCCGCGCGGTGCGCCGTCACGTCGGCAATGCGGTTTTCCAGCCGCGCGTGTGCGCGCAGAAACTCGCGGATAGACGGCATGAGCGCCTCGCCCTCGCGCGTGAGCGAGATGCCCCGCCGGTCGCGCCGGACGAGCGTCAGCCCGATCTCGCGCTCCAGGCTGTCCACCAGGTGCGTCAGCCCCGACTGCGTGTAGCCCACGACCTCCGAGGCCTTGGTAAAGCTGCCAAGGTCTACAGCCGTCACCAGAATTTCGAGTTTTTTGCTGTCCATCGCGCACCGCCTTTCCGTTTCAAAACGCTTCTATGACATATTGTCATATATCTATTATAATCAGGCGCTTTCAATTTGCAACCATTTTCGGTACAATGATGCACAGAAAGAAAAAGGAGACGAAACCATGGCAGACAAAAGACTTAACCTCCGCCAGAAGATCCTCGTGGCAGGCACCCTGTTCGGGATGTTCTTCGGCGCGGGCAACCTCATCTTCCCCGTGCATCTCGGTCAGATGGCAGGCAGCAACGTCCTGCCCGCCATCATCGGCTTTATCATCACCGCCGTCGGCATTCCCATCTTCGGCGTCGCCGCCATCGGCATCACGCATTCCGACGGACTGCAAACGCTCTCCGGCAAGGTCAGCAAGGGCTACGGCGTTTTCTTCACCTGTATCCTCTACCTCACCATCGGGCCGCTCTTCGCCATCCCCCGCTGCGCCACCGTGTCGTTCACGACCGGGCTTGCGCCGCTGGTGAGCGCGGAGCGGGAAGGACTCGCGCTGCTGCTTTTCTCGGCGGTGTTCTTCGCATTCGTGCTGTTTTTCTCGCTGCGTCCGGGCAAGATCACCGTCTGGATCGGCAAGATCATCAACCCGCTGTTCCTCGTGTTCCTCGCCGTGCTCGTCATCGCGGCGCTGATCAATCCCGGCGCGTCCGTCTCGACCATCGAGCCGGCGGAAGGCTACCGCACCGGCGCGTTCACCGCGTCGTTCATTGAGGGCTACGGCACGATGGACGCCATCGCAGGTCTCGCGTTTGGCATCGTGGTCATCGACGTCATCCGCCGCATGGGCGTGAATAACGACGACATCGTCGCGCGCGACGTGCTCTCCTCCGGCGTGCTGGCGGGCATCCTGATGGCGGTCATCTATGTGCTCACCATCCTCATGGGCGCGCAGTCGCGCGGGCTGTTTGAAACGTCCGAAAACGGCGGCATCGCCCTCACGCAGCTCGCCGGGCACTACTTCGGCAGCGCCGGGCAGATCATCCTCGCCATCACCATCACCTTCGCCTGCCTCAAGACCTCCATCGGGCTTGTCACCTCCTGCTCGGAGACGTTCACCAAAATGACGAAGGGCAAAATTTCCTACCCCGTCTGGGCGGTCATCTTCACGGTGTTCTCGTTTGCCGTGTCCAATGTAGGCTTAAGCGCCATCATTGAGTATTCCATCCCCATGCTGATGCTCATCTACCCGCCCGCCATCGCGCTCATCGTGCTGGCGCTCGTGGGCAAGTTCTTCCGCCATGACCGCGCCGTGTACATTGCAACGATGGTCGGCACCTGGTTCGCCGCCATCTTCGACTGCATGAAAACGCTCCCGCAGAGCGTGCAGAACGCGCTGCGTCTGGACATCCCCATCGGCTTTGCCAAAAAGTACCTGCCGCTGTTTGACGATAACCTTGGCTGGCTTCTCCCCGCCGCCGTCGGCTTTGCCGTCGGGATCGTCATCCACTCCTGCAAGCGCAAAACCGCACGCTGAATCAGCAAAGCCGCCCCGGAACAGCTCGTTCCGGGGCGGTCGTTTACTTGTTTTCAAAATAGCTGATGAGCGTGTAGAGAATGCGTTTTTCCTCGTCGCTCAGGCTGCCGATGCAGATCGACTCCGTGCTGTCCAGCCCCAGCATATAGTCCGCCGAAACATGAAATAGCTGCGCCAGCTCTGCGACATACTGCGTAGTCGGGATCGACAGCCCCATCTCCCATGCGTTCACCGCCGAGCGCGTCACGCCGACCTTTTTTGCCAGCGCCGCCTGCGATAGCCCCGCCCGCTCCCGCAGCTCCTTGATCTTGTCGCAAATCATAGCATCACCTCTCGATGCTAGTATAATTTGCGGACGCGGATATTTAATTATCATTTTATGTATAGTTTTATTGACATTTGCAGCATATTATGCTACTATTTTCCTGACGGATCACCGCCAAAATAGAAAGAAAAGGGAGCGTTGTATCATGCAAGACAGGCAATATACCATTTCCCCGAGAAAGATTAAAGGTGCTGGAACTGGCTTACCAGACTGGTTATTAGTATTTGCGATCATCATTTTTTGCGGTGGATTCATCGCCGGCATCGGTCTGGGAGAACAATTCGGTGGATATGATTTTTCCTGGGCTCTCGCCTTTCTTGCCTGGCTTTTTGCAGCAATCGAAGGCTCGCTCCTGCTTGCGCTGCGTGAAATCCTCATCGTAATGCGCACTCATCAAGCGCAGAAGTACACCATCACACCATCCACCGCTGAAGCCTCCGCCGCAGAAAGTGCCAACATAGAGACTCAGCAGCCGTCTGAACCTAACGCCGCCGTTCAGTCAGAAGCCCCGGCAAACTCGTAAAATCTCCCCCAACGCCGTTGGGGAGGGACTCTACCCCGCCTGCGCAGGACGCACCAACCATCCCGTACAACAAACGGCGACCTCGCACAATGTCTTGTAGGGGCGGACGGCTCTGTCCGCCCGTTGGGCATTACGGTTTCGCCGCAACGTTTTGTAAAAACGGCGGTGCGTCCTGCCGGGCGGACAGAGTCGTCCGCCCCTACGGGTGCGTTCGATTTTGCATGAAAAGCCGCCCCGGAACAACTCGTTCCGGGGCGGTCGTTTTTTCTTTTAATCCTGCTCCCAGTTGTGCCAGACGTTCTGGACATCGTCGTCCTCTTCAAAGAGGTCGAGCATTTTTTCCATGTTGGCGATGTCCTCGGGCTTTTCGAGCTTCTGGTAGGTCTGCGGGACCATTTCGATCTGCGCGGACTCGAACTTGTAGCCCTTGTCCTCCAGCGCCTTGGCAACGGCGTTGAAGTCCGCCGGGTCGGTATAGACGGTGTAGCAGCCCTCTTCCGGCTGGAAATCCGCCGCGCCGGCGTCCAGCGCGTCCATCATCACGGTGTCCTCGTCCAGCTCTTCGTCTTCGTTGTCGATGACGATGACGCCCTTCTTGTCAAACGACCAGCTCACGCAGCCGTTCGTGCCGAGGCTGCCGCCGAATTTATCAAAATGATGGCGGACGCTGCCCGCGGTGCGGTTGCGGTTATCGGTCATCGTTTCCACGATCACCGCCACGCCGCACGGACCGTGCCCTTCGTAGGTGATGGCTTCATACGCGTCGCCCGTGCCGGCGGCAGCCGCCTTTTCGAGCACGCGCTTGATGTTGTCGTTCGGCATATTGGCCGCCTTCGCCTTCGTGATGACGG
>CALACZ010000134.1 GCA_937890735.1 uncultured Bacillota bacterium | reverse complement strand
ATCCGGGAATATAAGCGCTCGACCGTCCTCACGCCGGTTTTTATGGTGGGCGAGGTCGTGTGCGAGTGTATCATCCCCCTGCTGACCGCCAACCTCATCAACGCAATCCAGACGCACTGCACGGTGGACGTCATCGTCAGCTATGGCTGGAAGCTGTTTCTCATCGCCATGTGCTCGCTCGGCTTCGGCGTGCTGTCCGGCTGGTTCTGTGCGGACGCGGCGGCGGGCTTTGCCAAAAATCTGCGGCACGATCTTTACTACAAGGTGCAGGGCTTCAGCTTTTCCAACATTGACAGCTTCTCCGCCACCTCGCTCGTCACCCGTCTGACGACCGATATTACCAACATCCAGAACGCGTTCATGATGCTCATCCGCACCGCCGTGCGCGCGCCGATGATGCTTGTGTTTGCGGTCATTATGTCCGTGCGCGTCGGCAAACAGCTCGCGTTTGTTTTTGCCGGGTCGATCCCCATCCTTGCCTTTGGGCTGTTTTTGATGATCCGCGCGGTCACGCCGCTGTTTCAGGCAGTGTTCAAAAAATACGACCGGCTGAATAACTCCGTGCAGGAAAACATTCAGGCGATGCGCGTGGTCAAGAGCTTTGTGCGCGAGGATTACGAGACAAAGCGCTTCTCCGCCGCGTCCGACGATGTGCGCAAAGACTTTTTGAAGGCGGAAAAGATCCTCGCCTTCAACACGCCGCTCATGCAGTTCTGCGTGTATGCGTCGATGATCCTGATCTCGTACTTTGCCTCGCGCCTCATCATCTCCTCCGGCGGCACATACTTAAACGTCGGCAGCCTGACGAGCATGATCACCTACTCCATGCAGATCCTGATGAGCCTCATGATGCTCTCGATGGTATTCGTGATGGTCACGATGGCATCGGCGTCCGCCAAGCGTGTTGCCGAGGTACTGGACACCGAAAGCGACCTTCAGAACCCGGCTGACCCCATCGAGACTGTCCCGAACGGCTCAGTTGATTTTGACGATGTGAGCTTCAAATACTCCTCCCATGCCGAGCGGAACGTGCTCGAGGATATTGACCTGCACATCCCCTCCGGCGCGACCGTGGGCATTCTCGGCGGTACCGGCTCTGCCAAAACGACGCTCATTCAGCTCATCTCGCGTCTGTACGATGCAACGGAGGGCACGGTGCGCGTCGGCGGCATCGACGTGCGCAAATACGATCTGGAGGCGCTGCGCGATCAGGTCGCGGTGGTGCTGCAAAAGAACATCCTCTTCTCCGGCACGATCAAGGAAAACCTCCGCTGGGGCGACGCAAACGCGTCGGATGAGGAAATGGTGCGCGTATGCAAACTTGCGCAGGCGGATGAGTTCATCCAGACCTTCCCCGCCAAGTACGACACCTACATCGAGCAGGGCGGCACGAACGTCTCCGGCGGGCAGAAGCAGCGGCTCTGCATCGCGCGGGCACTGTTAAAAAAGCCGAAAATTCTGATTTTGGACGACTCCACCTCCGCCGTGGATACGCGCACCGACGCGCGCATCCGGCAGGCGATGGCGACCGAGATCCCCGACACCACCAAGATCATCATCGCCCAGCGCGTCAGCTCCATTCAGGACGCTGACCTGATCGTGGTGCTCGACGGCGGGCGCATCAGCGCCAGCGGCACGCATGAGCAGCTGCTGCAAAGCAGCGCGATCTACCGCGAGGTCTACGACTCGCAGAATCGGAAAGGAGGGGCTGACGATGGCGAATAACGCAAGAGGACCGCGCGGCATGAAGGGCGCGCCGATGGCAGGTCAGAAGGTCAACGGCAAGGCGTTAAAGCGGCTTGCAAAGCAGCTCTTCCGCGACTATCCCGTCCAGCTGACCGTGGTGCTCCTCTGCATCGCACTCTCCGCGCTCATCGGCATCGCTCCGGCGGTGTATATCGAGACCATCACGGGCTACATTGAGGAAGGGCTCACCTCCTCTTGGGACGCCGTGAGCGGCAAAATTTTCTCCGCGATCCTCACCATGATCGTCCTGTACGTCTGCGGGCTTGCGTGCAGCACGCTCTACACACAGCTCATGGCGCGCGTGACGCAGGGCTTCCTGCACAAAACGCGCACGCGGATGTTCGCCGGGATGCAGAAGCTGCCCATCTCCTACTTTGACCGCAACGCGCGCGGCGACATCATGAGCTACTACACCAACGACACCGACACGCTCCGGCAGGTCATCTCGCAGAGCCTCCCGCAGCTGTTCGCGTCGGCGCTGACGGTCGTGGGGCTGCTGTGCATCATGCTCTATTACTCTGTCCCCCTGATGCTCGTGGTCATTCTCGGCATTTTTGCGATGTCGCGCGTTACAAAGTCCGTCGGCGGCAGATCTGCCCGCTATTTTCTGCGTCATCAAAATTCGCTCGGTAAGACCGAGGGCTTTATTGAGGAAATGATGAACGGGCAGAAGGTCATCAAGGTGTTCTGCCATGAGCAGGCGTCGGAGCGTGACTTCGACGCGCTCAATGAGCAGCTGTATTCCGACGCACGCAATGCCAACCGCTATGCGAACATCTTCATGCCCATCATGAACAACATCGGAAACCTTCTCTACGTCTTCACGGCGTTTCTCGGCGGCATTCTGGTATGCTCCGGCGGAAACGTGCTGAATATTTCGTTTGAGAATCTGTTCCATACCGGCTCGTTCGCGGGCGTGCTGTCCATATCGGTGGTCGCGTCGTTCCTCGGCATGACCAAGCAGTTCACCGGCAATATCAGCCAGGTCTCGCAGCAGATCAACGCCGTTGTCATGGCGGCGGCGGGCGCGGAGCGCATTTTTGAGCTCATCGACCAGAAGCCCGAGGACGACCGCGGCGATGTGACGCTTGTCAACTGCCGCGAAAACGCCGACGGCACGCTCACGCAGTGCCCCGAGGTAACGCAGACGTGGGCGTGGAAATACCCCCCGCTGGACGGGCAGGAAACGCTCATAAAGCTGCGCGGCGATGTGCGCTTCTACAATGTAGACTTTGCTTATGAGCCGGGCAAGACCGTTCTGCATGACATCACGCTTTACGCAAAGCCCGGGCAGAAGCTCGCCTTTGTGGGCGCAACGGGCGCCGGCAAAACGACCATCACGAATCTTCTCAACCGCTTTTACGACATTGCCGACGGCAAGATCAAGTATGACGGCGTGAACATCAACCGCATCAAAAAGGCGGATCTGCGCCGCTCGCTGGGCGTTGTTTTGCAGGACGTGAACCTGTTTACCGGCACGGTGATGGAAAACATCCGCTACGGCAAGCTCGACGCAACGGACGACGAGTGCATCCGCGCGGCGAAGCTGGCGAATGCGCACGACTTCATCACCCGCCTGCCCGACGGCTACAACACCATGCTCACGTCGAACGGCGCGAACCTCTCGCAGGGTCAGCGGCAGCTCATCTCCATCGCCCGCGCGGCGGTGGCAGACCCGCCCGTCATGATTTTGGACGAGGCGACGAGCTCCATCGACACACGCACGGAGCTGCTCGTGCAGCGCGGCATGGACGCGCTCATGCAGGGACGCACGGTGTTTGTCATCGCGCACCGCCTGTCCACGGTGCAGAACAGCGACGCCATCATGGTCCTTGACCACGGCAGGATCATCGAGCGCGGCACGCACGACGATCTCATCGCCGCAAAGGGTGTCTATTACCAGCTCTACACCGGCGCTTTTGAGCTTGAATAAGCAAAAAAATTCCCCGTTTGCTTGCAAACGGGGAATTTTTATCCGCATTTATTCTGTCTCGACCTTGGAAAACTCTGCCTGCGTCAGGTCGATGCCCTCGCGCAGCTCGGTGAGCGCCTGCATAAGCTGGCGGAGCTGTTCCTCCGTCTGCTCGGCGAGCACGCCGACCTTTTCGCCGCGCAGCGCAAACCGCGCGCCCGCGTCGGCGCACAGGGCGCTCACCTGCTCCCGGAGCTTTTCCGCGCGCTCGCGGGCATTGCGCTCCACCGCCTCCGCACGGCGGTATGCCTCCAGCTCGTCGGCGGGCAGATCGAGCGGCTGCTGGGGAGCGATCTCCTGCGGCGCTTCTTCAGCACTTACTTCGGTTTCCGCTGCCATCTGCTCCTGCAAGGCGGCAAGCGCCTGCCGCGCCTCGTCGCGCTCGGCGGTCAGCTTTGCGTTTTCCTCCCGCAGCGCGCGCAGCTCCTTCTGGTGCGCGATCGACTGCGACTCGATAAAGTTCGCCACGTCCTCGCGGTTAAAGCCGCCGAGCGCGGAACGGAATTTTGAAAAATCAGCCATATTCTGACCTCCTGCGCCTTCCTGATTTTCTCCATCATACCACAGCATTCGCCGAAAAACAATCCAAAATGTCGCCTATCGTCTGCAAAGCTGATAAAACGCCACGGCGCTTGCCGCCGCCACGTTCAGCGAGTCCACGCCGTGCGCCATCGGGATGCGCACCGTATAGTCGCAGCCCGCGATCGTGCCGTCCGCCAGCCCGTCGCCCTCCGTCCCGAGGACGATCGCCAAGCGCTCGATGGCATTCAGCCGCGCGTCCGCGATGGACAGGCTGTCGTTCCGCAGCGCCATCGCCGCCGTCAGAAAGCCGTGCGCGTGCAAAAACGCCTGCCAGTCGCCATTTTCCGGCAGATACGCCCACGGGATCTGGAACACCGTGCCCATGCTCACGCGCAGCGCGCGGCGATACAGCGGGTCGCTGCCCGCGCTCGTCAGCAGCACCGCGTCCACGCCCAGCGCCGCCGCCGAGCGGAAGATCGCGCCGATGTTCGTGGGATTCATCACATTTTCCAGCACCGCCACCCGGCGCGCTCCCGCCAGAACATCCTCCGGCGTGCGCGGCGCGGGGCGGCGCATGGCGCAGAGCATCCCGCGCGTGAGGTGAAAGCCCGTGAGCTGCGTGAGCACGTCCAGCGGCGCACAGAAAACCGGCACATCCGCTGCGCAGCGCGCCAGGATCGGCGCAGCCTTGCCCTGCACATGACACGTCTCCATCAAAAACGACACCGGCACGC
>CALACZ010000133.1 GCA_937890735.1 uncultured Bacillota bacterium | reverse complement strand
CTCTCTTCTTGGCAGACTTAATGTTGGGCATGACTACACCTCCTCCAATAGCGTTTACGCGGAACAGCGTTTTTGCTCCATGCAGAAACACATTATAACGGGCTTCTTCTATAAAATCAATCCCTTTTTTCAGCTTTTGCCAAAAAATTTCGCATATTGTTTCCGGCGGCGCGCAAAATAGCTGCGAGGTGATGGATCTTGGCAGTCAGAACGGACCTTGCGGTCGAGGAACACGCGCTCTGGGAGCGCTCGGCGGGGGCGCAGACTGCGCTCGCGGGCGTGCAGGCGAGCCGCCGTGAGGTGCGCGGCGTGGGTGTGCACACGGTAAAAATTCTGGATAAAGAGGGCGCACGACAGCTCCATAAGCCCATTGGGACATATCTGACGCTGGAGACAGACCCTTTGCGGCGGCGAGAGCCGAGCGGCTTTGCGCGCACGGTGCGCGTGATGGCGGCAGAACTGGGAAACTTTCTTGACCACGAAAAGCACACGCTTGTCGTGGGGCTGGGCAATGCCGCCGTCACGCCCGATGCCGTCGGACCGCTCGCGCTGCGCAGCCTGATCGTAACGCGCCACCTGTCGGTCCTCACACAGCACGGCGGCTTTTGCAGCGTCAGCGCGTTCGAGCCGGGCGTGCTCGGGACGACCGGCATGGAGAGCGCCGAGACCGTCCGCGCGGTGGCGGACTGCACGCAGCCGGAGCAGATCGTGGTGATCGACGCGCTCGCCGCGGCTGACCCCGCGCGCATCTGCGCCAGCATCCAGCTCACCGACACCGGCATCGTGCCGGGTTCAGGCGTGGGCAACAGCCGCGCCGCGTTCAACCGCGAGACGCTTGGCGCGCCGGTGCTTGCGATCGGCGTCCCCACGGTCGTAGACGCGCAGACGCTCCTTCCCGAGGGTCAGACGTGCGAGCCGGGGCTGATCGTCACCCCGCGCGATATTGACGCGCGCGTGCGCGAAACGGCGCAGGCGATCGGCTACGCGCTGGACCTCGCGCTGCACCGCGGACTGCGGCTGGAGGATGTGCCGTGTTTTCTGGCATAATGTTTTTTGACATTATGTCAAGCAGATTATCTAAAAATTTTTGTATTCGGCGGAAAATGTTCCTGTGGATAAACCTGTTGAAGATGTGAATAACTCTTGATTTTCGGGAGTTATTCACATCATGCACAGTTTATGCACAGGCACGGGAAGGGAATTTTTCGGCGCGGAAATCGGTAACAAAAGTAAGACTCTGGAAGCGAATTATGGAGCGTAAACGACGTTACGTCAACTTTTAAACGCGAACTTCCGGGCAAAAAAGTTCTGGTTTGTACAATAAGTGCAGTTTTAGCCACTGCACCGCGCACCATTCGGGCAAAATGTCGATTTTGCCGGGTTTTGCGCAAAAAGCGGGGAAATGAGGTTGCATTTGCGCCCCAAAGCGCTATGATAAGCATGAAAAGGGAACTGGGAGGGTTTCGCAATGCAGAATCTGCTCGAGGCGATGATGCTCATTTGTTTTGGCTTTTCGTGGCCGATCTCGCTGATCAACAACTACCGCACGCGCACGGCGCACGGCATGAGCCTGCCGTTCATCCTGCTCATCCTGTTTGGCTATCTCTGCGGCATCACCGCCAAGATCATCGCCGGAAAGGTCAACTATGTGCTGATCGTCTATTTCTTCAATCTCTTTGCGGTGAGCCTGAACCTGCTCGTCTATTTCCGCAACCGTAAGATTGACCGGCAGGTGCATAAGGACGCGAATACGAAAAGGGTCGCGATCAGGTCTTGACTTTTTCTATAGAAATGCTATATTTAGTAATGGTTTAAAACTTCATAGATGTGCTCAGGGACGTGTAATCCGGGTATGCTTCGCCAGACCCGGGTGAAAAAGGAAGGGGTAACCAAACCCGCGCGACCGGCGCCGTGGACTCAAGAATGCACCGAGGCGGTATGACCGCTGGGGCGAAAGCCCGTCATTGCAGATCTTTCTGTGAGAAGACAGGTTGCAAACGTGGCAGGAAACTGCCGTGGAGTGAGACGGAAGACTTGCTGTCCCCCGTGCGTATGCACGGGTCTGCCTATGCAGGTGAGCGCATTCGGGCGTGCTTCTCCGAATGCAGGAAATTCGCAGTGCACGCCGGTCATCTGACCGGCGTTTTGTTTCTGCGCCATAAAGCCGCCGTTTTCTTGGAAAACAGGCGGTATTTTTGTGTGCTGCCGCACGTCCGTAGTGTTACTAGTCACGCGCCGTCCTGCCAGACGGAGCGTGCCGATACAGACCCGGTCTCATCCCCCTGAGACCGACTGCCGACGGACCGTGTGTGGGGCACGCGGTCTACTGCCCACGGGCTTCGGTACTGGGAACGCCGAAGCCCGTGCACGCAGATTTTAGGAGGAATGTAAGTTGAAAAAACGGCTTTGCGCGCTGCTGCTTCTCGCGGCGCTGATCGTCTCGCTGCTGTGCGTCCCGGCGGGTGCAAAATTCGGCGACGCGTATGGCTACGACGAAACGCCAGCCGATGAAGTTACCATCACCGTGACGATCTCGAATGACGGCGTGCCGCTGCTGGGCTGCGATACCGACCAGACGGCGCTTGCCCATCTGGACGTCACCGTACCGTATTTTGATCTGGCGCTTTACGGGCTGGAGAAATATGACCGCTATCCGGCGCACACCATCCCCACCGGCGACGGTAAGCAGAGCGTTGTTTATGACCGGGGCAGCGATGTCATTGCACGCCCCACGGCGCTGCACGCAGTGATTTACCTGTTGGAGCGCTATTATTATGGTCTGCCGGAAAGCCAGTGCGGCAAGGGCTGGGCAAAGAGCGCGAAAAACTTTGCCAATTCCGGCAAGTCCATGACGGATCTGAACGACAACAAATACGCCAACGAACAGGAGGCGCTTGTGCTGGCGGATCAGGACGCGATGTCCCTGTATATGTCGAATTTCTGGGGGCACGACGCGAACCTGATGTACTTCCGCAATCATACCTATCCGCTGATGTATGAGGACTACGGCAGCACGCTCGACTATCAGCTCCTGTCCGACGGCGACACGCTGGACTTCTCACTCCACTCCGACCTGGATTTTTATAGTGACGGCGCGTTCGCGTGCTTCGCGCAGGATACCTGCGAGGTCGAGGCGGGGCAGACGCTCCGCGTGCAGATGCTGAAAAAGCCGAGCTTCCCCGTCGAGGGCGAAGGAAGCGATGACTACCAGCCTGCGACTTCGCTGACCGCGGCGGTCTATGACGACGAGTGGTACAAAGCCGACGGCGTCACCCTCACGCCGGAAGAGACCGGCGACGGCTGGTACACCGTGACCTTCCCGCAGGCGGGTATGTATTATCTGATGGGGCACGATCCCAACTGGGGCAAGTCTGCGGCGCACACCGCGCCCGCGGTCGCAAAGGTCGTGGTCACGGCGGCGCAGGAGGCGGGGCTTGTCAACACGACCGTGCAGCAGTCCGGCGGCAGCGTCCGGCTGCAATGCGTGCTGAACGAGTCCGGCGGGCAGCTCCTCGCGGCGACGTACCGCGAAGGGCGGCTCGTCTCGGCAGCCGTACGGGATGTCACGGCGGCGGGCGTGCAGAGCATCACCCTCCCGGCGGACGGCGATACCGTCAAGCTCTTCTTAATAAATGAGAGCGGGGCTGTTTCGGAGAAGGCATTCACAGGTAAACTTGGCGGCTGAGCCGCCCGGAAATAGAAAGAAGGAGAACACAACATGGACAAGAAAACATTCCGCGTCCGCCGCGCCGCAGCGCTGGTACTAGTGCTGGTCATGGTGCTCAGCACCATGACCGTGATGGTCTTTGCCGCGGACAAGGTGAGCGTGGACATCAAGGGGCTGCACGACGCGCAGCTCAGCGACGTCAAGCTCTACACCTATGACGGCGGCGTCAAGGGCGAGACCGACCTGCTGGACGGCGTTTCGACCGTCCCGAACGGCTATCAGAAAATGTACGAAAACATCGAGCTGACCCCGGGCGAGTACTGGGTGGACGGCTATGATGAGAATAACGACTGCAACGGCGGCCTCGCGTTCACCGTGACGCAGGACGCGGAGCAGACCTTTACCTTCTGCCGCGCGTATGAGATCCACGCGACGAACTCCGGCTGGGTCGAGGGCACGGACTACACGATCTCCATGAAGATCACCGGCACAGACGGCACGGTGCGTGAGGGGACGCTTGGGAAAGCCGATAACTACGGCACAATATATACGAGCTGCCTGTTCATGAGCGGCGATACCGTTGCGGCAACCTTCACCCCGATCGGCGAGCGCGCGGATGACTTTCTGGAGACGACTGTTTCCAAGAGCGGCAACCAGACGACCTTGGCGATCGACCTGACCGGCAAGGTCGCGCAGAAGCTCAACCTGACCGTGAACGCCCCGGCGGGTTCGACCGTGACGGCGGGCGCATTCCACACCTATTATGTGTATGATGTTGCCGACTGCCAGACGGTTGCGGACGGGGAAACGTCTGTGACGCTGACCGTCCCGGAAAAGAGCAAGGGCAACTACTTTGTACGCGTGCAGCATCCCGATGGCGTGACGTGGTGGGATTTCTATACCGCTCTGCCTGCGGACGGCGTTACCGTGACTGCGGACGACCTGTACATCGGCAGCAGCGAGTTTACGAAGGACACCGTGTTCCATAACTTCGAGAAAAACATTTACGACCGCGCGGATATTTATCTGGGCGTGAACGGCGACGGCTACCTCAGTATGGACGTCGGCGAGACGTTCGAGCTGAATGTGTTCCGCAACTGGATGGCGATCGAGAGCTTCATGAACGCAAAGGTCGCTCTGCCGGATATGCACTACAGCGTGATCGACGAGGCGGGCAACCCCAGCGACATCATCACCGTCGAGCCGACGGAGTATAACTCCAGCCTGTCCTACATCACCGCCAACAAAACCGGCACGGCGATCGTACTGGTCACCTACGATGCCATGACCCATATGCAGGCTCAGTCCAGCACGGCGAGCAAGCAGTTCTCCGCCATCTGGCCGGAGTGCACGGGTGTGTTCGTGGTGACAGTCGGCGAGGACGGCACGCATATTGAAAAGAATATGCTCATCGACCGCACAGGCGGCAAGACCACCGCGCTGGATGCGGAGCATGACATCCTGTTCTATCTGGGCGATGAAGGCGCGGAATACAGCTTTACCCCCGAAAAGGGCAGCACCGTGACGGTAGATCGCTCTGTGGTGGGTGATACGATGACCTTTGCGGGCTTTACCTCGGAGGGCGTTACGACGAACGCCGCAACGGGTGAGGTCACGGTATCTGGGCTGACCACGGGTCGCCACATCATCAAGGTCGAAAAGGGCGGTGTGGCGAACTATCAGGTCATCACGACGCGCGAAGTCACCTATGACCTTCAGGACAGCACCGGCGCTGCGATCGCTGATCCCAGCACTGTTAAGGCTGGCGATACGGTCAAGCTCCAGTTCCACAATCTTGTGAATCCGAAGGAAAAGCTCTCCGGCGTATACAACTTCAACGCCTCTGTCTACTACACTGGCGAAGATGGCACGTCATTCCGCTCCATTCCTGGCGGCAGCTTCGGTGTGTATGATTTCAGCGGCAACCCGACGCGTCAGCTAATCAGCATCACCCTCCCGAAGTACTGGATCGAGGATACTTATGATCTGACTGGTCTGATCAAGATGGGTGGTTACCCAGGTCGTCTGACGCACCGCGACGTGAGCTACACGGTCGGCACGGGTATGGTTGGCGATGCACCGAACGTCGGCATGAACCTCAGCCGTCTGCCGGAGCTCTCTCTGACGGTGGACAGCTCCGACCTGCTGAAGGTCCAGCTCCACTTTGTGGATGAGACGGGCAAGACCGTCGCCGTATCCTCCGATGAGATCAGCATCCAGGACAGCGAGAACGTCAAGTCCATGCTGACTGCGGAGAACAAGTTCGGCGCGGTCGCGGGCGACTTTGCCTACGCCGTCAGCAAGGCGGGCTATGAGGCGGCAAACGGCACGCTCGCCGTGAGCGAGTCCGCGCTCGACTTCACCATCACCCTCACCCGTACCGCCGACAAGATCGCGGCGGAAGAGGTCGAAAAGAAGATCGCCTCCATCGGCAGCATCTCCAAGAACAGCGGCGAAGCGCTGGCGGCGCTGCGCGAGCTGTATGAATCCCTGACCGACGCGCAGAAGGAGCTCGTCGGCAACCTCGGCACGCTGGAAAGCGCCGAGCGCCGCTATGAGAACCTCCTCAAGGCGAATAACGCCGGCGTTGTCGGCAAATCCTCCGTGCGCGAGGACGCGGGCGAAGGCGAAGAGGAGGACATCTCCTACACCGACGTGCGCAGCAATGACTGGTTCGCCGATTCCGTGTACTACGTTTCCGAGCTGGGCTTGATGTCCGGCACGGGCAGCGGCAAGTTCTCTCCGAACGCCGATACCACCCGCGCGATGATCGTCACGATCCTGGCGCGTCTGGACGGCGAAAAGACCTCCGGCACGCCGTGGTACGCCGCGGGCAGAGCCTGGGCGATGGAGAACGGCGTGTCCGACGGCACGAACATGGACGGCAAGATCACCCGCGAGCAGCTCTGCGCGATGCTCTACCGCTACGCGCAGCTGAAGGATTACGACACCACGCAGGGCGGCATGGCGATCCGCGAGTATGACGACTACAGCAGCATCTCTGCCTATGCGCTGGACGCGATGGGCTGGGCTGTGAACGCCGGTCTTGTACAGGGTCGCGGTGATCAGCTCGCGCCGCAGGCATACGCCACGCGTGCGGAAATCGCAGTCATCCTTGACAGATTCCTGACGAACATTGTAAAATGATAAAACCAGTTTTCTCCGGGGCGCGTTACGCGCCCCGGACCAAAACCTGAAAACCGCAGACAAGCCGGACGAACGTGCGGATCACCGCGCGGGCGTGTGGCTTATCTGTGTTTTTACGCGCCGCGTAAAGATGCAGATAAACCCCATGCAATCGAAGAAAAATCGCCGCTTACGGCGTGGAAATGAGCCGATATGAAAGACCTTTTGACGCAAAAACCGTGGATCAGAGCCGTGCTGTGCGCCGTTTTATGCGCCGCGCTGCTGGCGGGGCTGCTGCTGCCGCTCGGAAGCAGCCCGGCGGCGCAGCCGGAAAACCCCATTCTGCTTGCGCACGCGCAGGCGCTGACCGTGCTGGAAACGGGCGGCGGTGCGGGCGCGGACGCCGTGCAGCTGCCCGAGCAGAGCCTGCCCGACGAACAGCCGCAGCCCGAAGAGCCGCAGCCGGAGGAACCACAGCAGGATGCGCCCGCGCAGGATATACCCGAAAATGCACAAACGCCTACGGCGCAGCCGTCATCCGATGCGCCGCAGAGCACGCAAACGACGGAAAAGCCCGGCGTTGAGGACGCAGACCTGTCCGCCGTGCTGACGTGGTATCGCTACGGCACGCGCCGCGCAAGCGTCGTGTGCGGCGGGGACGAGACCGTCCGACGGACCATCCCGGCGGCGCAGCTCGCGCAGGACGGCGCGCTGCGCTACGCGCTGGCGCTTGACGGCGCGGATGCGGAAAACGCGCAGATCACCGCCGTGCGCTTCGGCGCGGAGGACGGGCAGAGCCGCGACGCGGACGAGAGCGGCACGGTGCATCTGGACCTCCCGGAGGGCGGCAAGTCGCGCGGCTATCTCTTTACCGTTGAGGCGCTTTTGCAGCGCCCGGACGAGGACGCGCAGATGGTGACGTTCACGTTCCAGCTCGTCATCAAAAACGAACTCGACCTTGACCTGTGCCTGAGCTGGCGCACGCGCGAGGCGAGCGACGATCTGCGCTGCACTGCGAACGGCAGCGCCAATGCCGACCTCGCGGGCGAAGAGCTGGCGGACGGCGTGTTTGCCTATTCTTTCGCTTTTGAGGGGCTGGATGCCGAGGGCGCGCGCTTTGTCTCCTGCGAATACTGGACCGACGGCGGTGAGAGCGGCAAGCTCCTGCAAAACGGACGCCTGCAAATGCACCCGGCGGACGGCTCGGATCGTCAGACGTATCACCTGACCGTACGCGCGCAGACCGCCGACGGGCAGGATACGGCGTATGATGTGACGCTCACTTACATCGAGCAGCCGTATGAGCTTGGGTTGGAATTTACCTGGTATCAGAACGGCACGCAGGCGACGGTGCAGACCTGCCAGCCCGATACGCGCACGGCGCTGATGATCTACCGCGAGCAGCTTCGCGGCGACGAGCTGCGCTATGCCCTCACGCTTACCGGGCGCGACGCCGAAAATGCGCAGATCGTGTCGGCGACCCTAAACGAGACCGCGCTGCGCACCGACGGGCAGGGAAGCGTCCTGCTGGAAACGGGTGAGAGCGGCACGAAGGAATATACGCTCCTCGTCACGGCGCGTGTGCGCCTTGTCTCCGGCGCGGAGCAGGATGTGCCGTTTTCCCTGACGATCCGCTACAGCGCGGGCGTGCGGCTGGCGCTGGAGTATAGTGTGAACGCGGACGGCGAGGCGGTCTCGCGCACTCTGTACTGCGAAAACGGCAAGACTGCCGCCGCGGCGGAAATTTACAGCGATCAGCTCACGGAGGGGCTTCTTTCGTATCACCTGCGCGCCGACGGCGGCGAGCTGACGCTCACCGGCGCGGAATACGTCGCCGAATCGACTGCGCGAAGCGAGTCTGCGGCTGTGCCGGACGGCAGCGTGACGCTGCGCGCGCGGGAGGACGGCTCGGTGGGCGAAAATACCCTGACCGTGCACGCGCAGGACGCATCGGGCGGCGCATATACCTTTACGTTCCGCCTGCCGTATAAGCAGCGCGGCAAAAACTGCATCGTCATCACGACCGACCCCGAGGAGGGCGCGACGCTCATCAACGAGGCGGAAAACGACCTGGTCGTGACCGCGCGCGTGCTGGGGGAAAACGGCGAAAAGGATCGCTATCTCACCGCCACGGGCGTGAACACCACGCTCACCGTGCAGCTTGACGGCGTGGACTGCCGGTTGGAGAGCACGAGCGGCAATGCGCAGCAATATCTCGTGACCCCGGAAAATACCGAGGGGCTGGACGAAAACGAACACACGCTGTATGTCTACGCCGAGGACGAATACGGCAACTACGGCGAAAAGACCGTCAAGTTCCGCGGCGTGCGCGCCGAACCCGGCACAAAGATCGGCACGGCGACGCTTTACGTTGATCTGACCGTGCTGGGGCTGGACGTCAGCCGCACGGTCGAGGTGGATGTGCTCGCGGGTGAGCCGATCTCCTACACCATCGCCAAGGCGGTGTGGAATGAGGACACGGGCGAGCCCTTCGGCAAGGCGGCGGCGAAGCAGACGCTGAACTGGCCCGCCGCGCGCTGCACCTATTCCGGCACGCTCAGCGACCAATTTTACTTACAGCGCCTCGACGACGGCTCAAACTTTGCCGCCCATGCGGATGTGCTGACCGGCGACTGGTCGGACTACGGCGCGACGGAGGAAGAGCAGCTCGCGGCGATCGACCGCGAATTTGGCGCGGATACGCCGCAGGCGGCGCTCTGGCGCTGCATCCTACGCAACGGCATCCCGCTCTCCGGCACATCCAGCCATCCCGGCGCGGGCGAATTTGACTTTACAATGGCGTCCGGCTGGCTGTATAGCCTCAACGGCAGCTATTATCCCGGCACGGCGATGTCTGCCTACCGGCTGAAGGACGGCGACCAGCTCGCGCTGCGCTTTACGCTTGCCTACGGCTGCGATGTGGGCGCGCCGCAGGGCGATTACGGCAACTCCGTCGGCTACTGCGTGCGCGCGATCGGCGGCGAGTGGACGGTGGAGCACCAGTACGAAGAGGTCACGCAGCCGGACGGCACGGTGCAGTACGTCTGCCATTGCTGCGGCGCGGTCACGAAGTGCCCGCACCTGAAAACCGAGTACCGCACTATTGACGACAAGACCTGCGCGCTGTTCTGCGCAAACCCGGACTGCGGCGAGCAGGTCGGGGAGGCGGAGGCGCACGCGTTTACCCTGACGCAGCTGGACACCGATGACCCCGATGCCGCCGAACAGCACAGCGCCGTGTGCAGCCGCTGCGGCTTTGCCGCTGAGCTTGCGCATGACTGGCAGCGCGGCGAGGATACGGCGACGTGTTTAGAGCCCGGCACGGTACATCTGACGTGCGCCTGCGGCGCGGAAAAGGACGAGGATTCTCCTGCGCTCGGGCACGACGCGCACTGGTGCTACGACACGCAGGAGCACTGGCAGGAATGCAGCCGCTGCGGCGTTCTGGAGGACACGCGCGGCGAGCACGACTACCGGCAGGACGGCGATGACTGGACGTGCCGCCGCTGCGAAGTGCCGCATATGTTTGCGTGCCTCGGCGCAGTGCTGACGCCCGACGAGGCGAATACGAACTGCTACCGCCAGACATTCACCTGCGACCTGTGCGGGCGCACGCTCACGCGCACGGGCGAGTTCCATGAGTTTGAAAACGGCGAATGCGTCATTTGCGGCAAGAAGGAGTTCCCGGATGAGGACGGCGAAGAGGACGATTCCGGCGATGAATAAAAAGTGAGGACAATACTATGAACGAGAAGATCAGTCAGATTTTGCGGGAGATCGAGCACGTTGTGGTCGGCAAAAACGAGATCGTGGAAAAGATTTTGATGGCGATCCTCGCCTCGGGGCACATCCTGATGGAGGACGTGCCGGGCGTGGGCAAAACGACCACCGCGATGGCGTTCGCGCGCGTTCTGGGGCTGGACAGCCGCCGCGTGCAGTTCACCTCCGACACCATGCCGTCCGACATCCTCGGCTTTTCGGTCTACGAAAAATCCACAGGCACGTTCGTGTATAAGCCCGGCGCGGTGATGACGAATTTGCTGCTGGCGGATGAAATTAACCGCACGTCCAGCAAGACGCAGTCCGCACTGCTGGAGGCGATGGAGGAGCGGCGTGTGAGCGTGGACGGCAGGACGTATGATCTGCCGCAGCCGTTCATCGTGCTGGCGACGCAGAACCCCGTCGGCTCGGCGGGTACGATGCTGCTGCCGAACTCGCAGCTTGACCGCTTCCTCATCCGCGTGAGCATGGGCTACCCGGATTTTGAGAGCCAGATCAGCATCCTGCGCGACCGCCACGACCGCGACCCGCTGGCGGATGTGCGCGCGGTGGTGAGCCGCGAGGAATTGCAGAGCTTGCAGCAGCAGGCGGCACAGGTGGAGGTACACGACCGCATCTACGCCTATGTGACGCACCTTGCCGAGGCAACGCGCACGCATCCGCTCGTGGAGCTGGGCGTGAGCCCGCGCGGCGCGCTGGCGGTGTGCCGGATGTCGAAGGCGTACGCATTTTTGCACGGGCGCGATTTTGTGATGCCGGAGGACGTCGCGGCGATCTTCCCGGACGTGTGCACGCACCGTCTGGTGCTCAGCGCCAAGGCGCGGATGCTGGAGCAGCCAGCGGACGCGGTGCTGCGCGAGATTCTGGACGCGGTGGATATGCCCGTCCTGCGCGAGCGGTGACGCGGATGCTTGCGGCAAGACTTCTCTGGGTGCTTTTATTGGCGGCGGCGCTTGCGCTGACACTCCTCACCGGGAGCGCGGCGGCTGCCGTGCTGGCGCTGGCGCTGCTCCTGCTGCCGCTGCTGGCGCTGGGGTGCGATCTGGCGGCGGCGCGGCGCGTGCGCTGCACGATCTCTGCGCCCGTCAATCTGCAAAAAAATACGCCGGGCGTACTGCGCCTGACGCTGCAAAATGGGTCGCGCCTGCCGGTCAGCCGGGTAGTCTGCCGTGTGGAGGTAGAGAACCTTCTCACCGGCGAGACGGCGCTTTTGTGCGCGGAATGCGGTCTGCTGCCGCGCCGGGAAAAGACGACCCAGCTGACGCTGTGCGCGGAGCACAGCGGTCGGCTTCAGGTGCGCGTGGAGCGCCTGCGGCTGTATGACGCATTCGGGCTCATCAGCGTGCGTGCGAACGCGAATGCGTCCGCGGGCGTGACCGTGCAGCCGGATACGTTTGCGCAAACTCTCATCATTTCGCCCGCCGGTGCGCCGAATCTGGACGCGGAGCAGTATGCGCCCGACTGCCCCGGTTCGGACCTGACCGAGCCGTACCAGATCCGCGAGTATGTCCCCGGCGACAGCCGGAGGCAAATTCTGTGGAAGCTGAGCGGAAAATACGACCGTCTGCTTGTCAAGGACGCGTCGCTGCCCGTGCAGCAGAATATTCTGGTATTCTGGGAGCGGACGGAAGGCGCGCCCGATGCCGCGCGGACGGACGCACAGGCAGAGGTGCTCGTGACGCTCTGCCGAGGTCTGCTGTCGCAGGGCGCGCCGTTCACGCTGGCGTGGAACGAGGCGGGCAGCGCGCGCTGCGTGTCGTTCACCCTGCGCGAGCTGGACGACCTGATCGGCGTGCTGCCGCGTCTGCTGTCGGCGGCGGCGGTCACCGGCGCGCCGGGGTATACGCTGCTGGCGCAGGCGGAGGAGCTGCCCGCTGCTGCACATTTGATTTACATAACAAATGATACGATCCCGGACGCTGCCGCGCGGAGCGCGCTGCGGCGGTTTGGGGAGCTTAGTATTTTGCACTGCGGCGGCGCGGAGACGGCAGACGGCGTCCGCTTTGACGCGGCGCAGTACGCGCGGCAGCTCGAAACGCTGATGATCTGAAAGGGGGCGCAGCCCATGAACAAACCGAACAGTGCGCTGCGCCTGGAGCGCACCCCGGCAAACACGGCGTGGCAGTCGATCCTGTGGGCGTTTTTGGGCGGCGCGGCGCTGTTTTTGACGCTGGACGGGCTGCTTGTGCACGCGGCGGGGCTCAATATGCTTGCGCCGCTGCGCTGGGCGATGCTCATGGCAGGGCTTTTGTGTCTGCTGCTGCGCGCGGCGGCGCAGAAATTCGGGAAAAACGTGTATTTCGCGCCCGCGATGCTGTTTTTGGCGGCGCTTTGCGCGATTTTTGGCGGCAGCTTGGTGCGCGTGGGACTGGCGCAGGCGCAGAACGCGCTGCGCGAGACGCTGTGCGCCGCACGCGGCGTGCTGCTGCCGCTGGCGGACGTGGGAAACGCAGGCGCGGGCAGTCTGATTTTGACGGGCGCGCTGGTCGGCGTTCTGCTGGCGCTTTTGTGCGGCTTTTTTGCACAGAAACCGCGTTTCGCGGCGCTTTTGTGCGTGCTTTGCGGCGCTTTGGCGGCGATCGTTCTCGCCCCGGCAGCCGTGTGGCTGACGCTTTGCGGCGTGTGCGCGGCGGCGTTTTTGTGCTTCGGCGGCGCGGATGCGGCGCGCAGGCTTTCGGCGGCGGGCTTCTGCGTGCTGGCGCTCGCGCTGACGGCAGCGCTTTGCGCGGGGCTGAATATGGAGGCGCTTCCGGCGCAGACGCAGGCGGCGCTGCACGCGGCGCGCTATGAATCCACGGCGCTCCAGCCGGAGGGCGACCCCTCACGCGAACTTACGGCGGCGGACGGGCGGACGATCCTGACCGTCACCGCCGAGACGCCGGAAACGCTCTACCTGCGCGGCTTCATCGGCGACCGCTATGACGGCGCGCGCTGGACGGAACTGCCGAGCGCCGACGCGGCGGCGGAAAAAGACCTTTTCTACTGGCTGCACCGCTCCGGCTTTGACGCGCAGAGCCAGTTTGCGCTGGCGCGCGCGTGCATGGGCGCGGCGGAGGAGAATACGGTCACGATCGAGGTTCTGGACGCCTGCCGCGCCTACCGCTATGAGCCGTTCAGCGTCACGCAGGCGACGAATGGCGTATCGGATACGCGGCTTGTGCCCTCTGCGGTCAAGACGGCGGGGCTTCGCGGCGAGACGGAGTATGCCTATACCTGCGTCTCCGGCGGCGCGGCAGACATTTCTGCGCTGCTGGACTTCTTGCAGACGGACGAGTCTGCTCAGACGCAGGACTATTTGCAGATGGAAAGCGCATACCGCGACTTTGTGCGCACCTACGCGCTGGATGTGCCGGAGGCGTTTTTGGCGCAGTACGGCGCGCTGCTGGCGCGCTGCGAGAATGCGCAGAGCGCTCCGGCTTCGGTGGCGTCGTTTTTGAAGGCGGTTTACGACAGCGCGCCCGAGAGCGCGTATGACTATGCCGCCGTCCAGACGCTGGCGCTGCGATATTACGGCGTTCCGGCGCGGTATGCTGAGGGCGTGCTCGTCCCGGCATCGCTGCTTCGCGCGGGCAGCACTGTGCCCGTGCCCGACACCTGCGCCACGGCTTGGGCGGAGGTGTATCAGGACGGCGCGGGCTGGCTGCCGGTCGATCTGACACCGGGCTTTGAGACGCTCTCCGGGCGCGGCACGCAGGGCGGCGCAGCAAGCGGCGGCACGAACGGCACATCCGGCGCGCAGGAGACCGCTGCCCCCGAGGGCGCGGAGCAGAAGGACGAACAGCCGAATACCCAGCCGGTGCGTCTGCCGCAGCGCGAGCACACGAGCGGCGTTCTGCTGACGATCTTGCTCGTCGCGGCGATCCTGGTGCTGCTGGCGCTGGCGTTGGTTTTGCGGCGGACGATCTTACTGCGCCGGCGCGCGCGGCGGCTTGCCGCGCTTTCCTGCACGGACGCGGTCTGCGCGATCTACGCCGACACGGCGGCGCTGCTGGCGCGGCTGGGGCTTTCGCGCGGACACGGCTCGATGCTGCCGCTGTGCGTGGACGCGTCGGCGCGCTTCGGCGCGGAGTACGGCGCGCTGCTGGAGCAGATGACGATGCTCAACGCGCGGGCGCGGTTTTCCTCGCACGGTGCGCAGGAGGACGAGCGGCAGCGGATGCAGCGGCTGTATGACGCGACGCTCACACAGGTCAAGACCCATGCCGGAGCGCTCCGGCGGCTGAAAATGAGGTGGCTGGAATGTCTTTACTGAAAAAACTGCGCCTTTGCGGCGTGCTTGCGGTGCTGCTGCTGACGCTGTGCCTGACCTGCGGCGCGGCGGACGCGCAGATGGGGACGATTATCTTCCACACGGAAAGCGGCGTGACGATGACCGTTACGGACGCGGACGGCAAGGAATACACAGGCACGCGCGCGGGGACGCAATACCTTTTTTCGCTCCCCGTGGGGGAATATACCTACACGGCGACGAAGGATGAGGTCTACCATTCCACGGATGATTTTACCGTGAGTGCGGGCAGTAACGGCATTTACGCGAGCACGATCACCGTGCAGGCGGCGGACTGGCTGACGAGCCTCAGTTTCCGCCCCGGCCCGCGCGCGGCGGAGGATACGACGTTTGCGATGAGCCCGGCGTTCTCCGCGTCGGAGCACAGCTATACCGTCACCGTGCCGGATGCGGACGGCGGCATCGCCGTCTGGCAGACGAACAGCGCGGATACCTGCGTGGTGCGCTATGACACCATGACGGAGAGCGCCCCGCCGGAGACCGTGAGCGTCACGCCGAATAATAATGCCACGGCGAAAAACGGCAAGGGGCTCGCCTCGGCGCTGCTCTCCGGCAGCGGTTACGGCAATACCCTGACGGTGCGGGTGGATGTAACGATCGACGGCGTGGCGCACTACACCGATTACACGGTGAACGTCGTGCGCGCGCTCAGCCTGAAAGACCTGAACGTTTTGTGCGGCGGCGACGCCGTGCCGTTTGAGGGCGGTGCGAGCTTTGCGGGCAGCGTGACGGACTATGCCGTGACTGTCCCCGCCGCGTCGGAGGCGCTGACGCTGGATGTGCAGACGCACGTGAGCGGCGGCAAATACGGCGATCGCGGCAACGGCTACGCGGTATCCGTGAACGGGGAAGCGGTCACGGCACAGAGCGTGAGCCTCCCGCTGGATACGAATGCGCAGACGGAGACTGTTACGGTCACGGTGCGCAACGAGTATGCGCCGGAGCTGGCAACGGACTATACAATCACCGTTCACAAGGCGCGTGCGGCGCAGATGCAGGTCAGCCTGTCGCCGCAGGACGCGGTGCTGTACCTCTACGACGCGACCACTGGGCGGCGCGTACTTCCGCAGGACGGTGTATACAGCCTGAACGAGGGCGCAAGCTACGGCTACACGCTCACCTGCAAGGGCTACGCTGCCCAGAGCGGCGAACTCACGGGCGGCAAAACGGAGCTGCTCACGCTCACGCTGACCAAAGCGCCGGAAAACACAACGCTGCGGCATGACCTGAGCGCTGAGTGGGCGGATTTTCGCGGCACGTCCTATACGGGCACGACCGTCGGCGGCACGGCGGGCAGCAACAACGGTGCGGTCTCGCTCCGCACGCCGATAAACGCCGACGAGGGCACGCTCCTTTGGGCGAGCAAGCTCGGCGAGAGCGCGGACGCGGGCGGCAGCGTGGGCGGAAATGCGCTCGGCAGCCCGATTTTGGCGGACGGCGCGCTCATCGTCTACGCCGGGAGCACGCTCTACCGTGTTGACCCGGACACGGGCGCGACGCTTGCCAAAGCGCCTATGGCGGCGAGCTCGTCGTATTCCATCAACTCGCCGACGTATTACGACGGCATGGTGTTCGTGGGTCTGGCAGGCGGGCGCGTGCAGGCATTTGACGCCGTAACGCTCGAATCGCTGTGGGTCTATCAGAACGAACGCGGCGGGCAGCCCAACTGCCCGATCACGGTCTGTGACGGATATTTATACACCGGCTTCTGGACGGGCGAGGAAAAGCCGGCGGAGTTTGTCTGCCTGACTGTTACCGATGAAGATCCGTCGCAGACGCACGAGGCAAAAACCGCCGCATGGCGCTATGCGCACACGGGCGGCTTTTACTGGGCGGGCGCGTATGCGTGCGCGGACTATGTGATCGTCGGCTCAGACGACGGCGCGGCGGAGGGAAAGGCGGGCGCGTCCACACTGTACCTCTTTGACGCGCGCAGCGGCGCAGTGCTGGATACGATCGACGACTGCGTGGGCGACATCCGTTCCACGATCTGCTATGACGGGCAGGCGTTCAGCTTTACGACCAAGGGCGGGTACTTTTACCGCGTGACGGTCGGGCAGGACGGCGATGGCTGGAAGTTTGGCGAGATGCAGAAACTGGCGCTCGGCGGCGCGAGCACGTCAACGCCCGTGGTTGCAAACGGGCGCGCGTATGTCGGCGTGCAGGGCTCAGGGCAGTTCAAGCAGTATTCCGGGCACTGCATCGCGGTCATTGATCTGGAGCAGGATGCGCCGCAGATCGCTTATACCGTTCCCACGCAGGGCTATCCGCAGACGAGCGGGCTGCTCACGACCGCTTATACGTCGGACGACGGCTGCAATTATGTGTATTTTATCGACAACTACACGCCCGGCAAGCTGCGCGTCCTGCGCGACAGCAAGACCTTGCCGGACGACCGGCGGACGGCGGAGGCGTCTTATGACGTTGCGTATGCGCTCTTTACGCCCGTCTCGCAGCACGCGGCGTATGCCATTTGCAGCCCCATCGCCGACCAGTACGGCACGCTGTATTTTAAGAACGACTCGGGCTATCTGATGGCGTATGGCAGCGCGGTGAAAAGCCTGGAGCTGACAGAAGAACCAGATAAGATGGACTATGCGACGGGTGAAACGTTGGATCTTACCGGGATGCAGGTCACGGCGACGCTCGAAAACGGGCTGACGCGCGATATTACCAAGCTCTTTACCGCGCCCGCGCGTGTGCTGACCGCGCAGGACGGCGAAAACGGGCTGACGCTGTATCCGGCGGACGGCTGGGGGACGTATCACAACGAGCCGAACGACAGGGCGATGAACGCGGGGGTCACGACGGCGTGGAAGCCGGTCACGATCCCGGTGCGCGTGACGGAGCTGGCGGAGGATGGCATGATCATCACGGATCAGGTCAACCAGACGCTCACGCTGCGCGTGAATCCCGCGCAGGCGGCAACGGTCGTTTGCGCGCGGTATGACGGCGCGTGGCGGCTGGTCGAGACGAAAACGGCTGCGGTGCAGGCGGGCGCACAGACTATTTCGGTGCGCTTTGACACGCAGCCTGCGGCGGGCGATACGGTGCGCTGCTTTATGCTGAGCGCTGCTGCACAAACGCCGCTGTGCGCGGCAGTCGAACGGACGGTGAAGTAATACGGTGAAAACGATCAAACTGCGGCTGCTGCCGCTTCTGCTGGCGCTGGTGACGCTCTGCGCGTGCGCCGCGCCGCAGGCAAAGACGCCGTTTGAACAGGCGGCGGCATACGCACTTGAAAAATATGCGCAGCCGGAGGCGTGCGCGGCGGACTGGTCGGTCATGGCGCTCGCGCGCGGCGGCGCGGAGGTGCCGGAAGGATATTTTGACGGCTACTATGCGGACGTGGAGGCGTATGTCACGGAAAAGGGCGGCGTGCTGCATGAGCGCAAGTATACGGAGTATTCGCGCCTCGTCCTCACACTGACGGCGATCGGCAAAGACCCGCGCGACGTGGCGGGATACGACCTGCTGCGCCCGCTCGGCGATTTTGACGCGGTGAATTTGCAGGGCATCAACGGCACGATCTTCGCGCTGCTGGCGCTGGACAGCGGCGGCTATGACGTGCCGCAAAACCCGGACGCCGCCGTGCAGGCGACGCGCGGGGGGTATCTGCGATACATTCTGGACGCGCAGCTTCCCGATGGCGGCTGGTCGCTCGCGGGCGGCAGCGCCGACGCGGACCTGACGGCGATGGCGCTGTGCGCGCTCGCGCCGTACCGCGATGAGCAGGCGGATGCCGCGGCGGCGGTCGAGCGCGGGCTTTCGTGCCTGTCCAGCCTACAGGAGGCAGACGGCGGCTTCACCGCCTACGGCGCGGAGAACTGTGAGACGGTCTGCCAGGCGCTCCTGGCGCTCACGTCGCTTGGCATTGCGCCGGATGACGCGCGGTTCGTCAAAAACGGCGCGGCGCTCACGGATGTGCTGGCGCGCTTTGCGCAGGCGGACGGCAGCTATGCCCACACGCAGGACGGCGGCACGGACTCCATGGCGAGTGAGCAGGCGCTGTGCGCCCTCGCGGCGCTCCGCCGCGCCGAAAACGGACAGAGTGGGTTTTATCAGATGACAAACTGAAACACAAAAAAGCGCAGCCTTTTTGGCAGCACCACATAAGAAACCCAATGCCCCCAGACAGAGCTTTTTCGCCCCTGACTGTGCAGATTTTCCTTGCGTTACACAAAGTAGCGCTGCAAAAAATCTGCTTGTCAGGAACGAAAAATCTTCTGCCTGTGGCGCTGCGCGAAAAAGCCCGCTGGAGACCCGGCGGGCTTTTTTCATTGTTTTCTTATGTGGTCCTGCCTTTGGCTGTGCTTTTTCTGTGCGGCTTAGCTTTTGCTTTCCGTGCGGGCGCAGTTCGTGCAGCTCTTGTCGGACGGGATGCAAGAAGATTCCCGCGTGGGGAAGAACGCGTCGATGGGGAAGTCGATCTGGCTGAACAGCTCGCAGGGGCTCTGCGCGGCGTCCACGGCGCTGGGCGTGCAGGATTTCGTGGGGACGCAGTAGTCGAACGCCGGGATGAGCAGCTGCGTGCTGCGCTGCATCCGCGTGATGGAAAACTGCCCGATCGTGACCTGCAAACGCTTCGTCTCGCCCTGCAAGACAAGCTCGTCGTCAAAGCAGGCGAGGATCGCCTCGGGGATCTGCGGCGTTTCCGGCGGACAGCAGCAGCTGCACACGTCGCAAAGTCCCGAGCCGAGGATGATCGGATCGACGACCTCCACGGCGACGGTCGGCACGCCGCAGTTTTCGATCTGACGGCGGCTCTCGCAGCCGCAGTCGCGGCTGTAGTAGGTCTTGGCGCTGCTCTCGCCGCCAAAGAGGATCAGCCGCTTTGTGAACACGGCAAGCCCCGAGATGGTGACCGGGCGGCCGCAGCCGTTCGACGCCTCGCCCAGCACGCGGTAGTAATAGGTGATCTCGGCGGTGTAATAGCCGGTGTTGTAGGGCACAGCCTCCACCTGGATGCAGACGTGCATCAGCTCCACATAGCGCGCCTTGGCGCTCGTGGACTGGTCGAGCACGCGCTGCGATTCCAGCGTTAAGTACACGCGCAGATCCTCTATGCAGTCCTTTGCCAGACAGCTGTCCGTGACTTTGTCCGTGTGTACGCAGACGGCTTCCTTGATCCCATGCAGATCACAGACCGGCTTGACAGAATTGGTATCGGACATCGGATTCCCTCCTGATCGAAAGATTAAGCATCGGCTTTGTCGGAGCTGCGCCGCGTTCCGGCGCGCCCCAAGAGCGTAGGCTTTCATAACAGTTTATGCCGGCACGGCAAAATGTGAAACTTCCGCCCGCGTTTTCTCGCGCGGCGATAGACAAACGCGGGGGCGTGTGGTAAAATACGCCTATGATCAATAAAGTGGTGGGGTATGCGTG
Organism: uncultured Bacillota bacterium; assembly: GCA_937890735.1. Classification (GTDB taxonomy): domain Bacteria; phylum Bacillota; class Clostridia; order Oscillospirales; family Oscillospiraceae; genus CAG-170. The sequence continues at coordinate 5,132 of CALACZ010000133.1, read as the reverse complement.
CGTATGAAAACCGGGGTTCTGGGCTTGCAGTTTGACAATGTCACGATGGACGAGGCGCTCTCGCGGGCGCGTGAGCTGCTGCGCGGCGATCATGCCGCGATGGTGGTCACGCCGAACGCGGAGATCGCGTACGAGGCGCTCAAGTCCGAGGAGCTGCGCGCGCTGCTCAATTCCGCCGACCTCATGCTGCCGGACGGCAGCGGCGTGGTGCTGGCGGCAAAAATTCTCAAGACCCCGCTGCGGCAGAAAGTCGCGGGCGTCGATTTTGCGGACGGGCTGCTGGGCGTACTGGAAGAGACCGGCGGGAAGCTGTACCTGCTCGGCAGCAAGCCCGGCATCGGCGAGCTGGCGGCAGAAAAAATGCGCGAAAAGCACCCCAGGCTGAACGTCTGCGGCATTGCCGACGGCTATTTTAAGGACGAAGCCGCCGTGGTAGAGAAGATCAACGCCGCTGCGCCGGACGTGCTGTTCGTCTGCCTCGGCGCGCCGAAGCAGGAGCGGTTCATGCAGGCGCACCGCGAGGCGCTGAACGTGCGCCTGATGGCGGGTCTCGGCGGCAGCCTTGACAGCTTCGCCGGGACGGTCAAGCGCGCGCCGCGCTGGATGATCCGCATGAATCTGGAGTGGCTGTACCGGCTCATCAAGCAGCCCAGCCGCTTCGGGCGGATGCTCCGGCTGCCCAAATATATCTGGGCGGCGGTCTGCGAACGGATAAGAGGGAAGAAAAAATGGGAAAACTGATCGTATTCGAGGGGACGGACGGCAGCGGCAAGTCCACGCAGTTCGCGCAGCTCACGCACCGGCTGGAGACGGAAAAGCGCCCGTTCCGAAAATTACAGTTTCCGCAGTATCTCGAGCCGTCATCGGCGCTCATTCGGATGTATCTCAACGGCGACTTCGGCGACTCGCCCGACGCGGTGAATCCCTACGCCGCTTCAGCGTTTTACGCGGTGGACCGCTACGCGTCCTACAAGCGTGTGTGGCAGAGGGACTATGAGGCGGGCGGGCTGATCCTGTCTGACCGCTACACGACCTCCAACGCCGTGCATCAGGGCAGCAAGCTGCCGCCTGAGGAGCAGGCGGGATTTTTCGGCTGGCTGTATGACTTTGAGCACGTCCGCTTTGGGCTGCCGAAGCCCGATCTGGTGCTGTGCCTCGATATGCCCATCGAGCTGACCGAGCAGCTCATGCGCCGGCGCGAGGCGCAGACGCAGACGCACGCCGATATTCACGAAAAAGACGGCGCGTACCTGCGCCTTTGCCGCGAGACGGCGCTGCGCGCGGCGGCGTATTACGGCTGGCACGTCATCCACTGCGCGAAGGACGGGCGTGTGCGGAGCATTGAGGATATTCACAACGAAATCTACGCCTGCGTGCAGGCGTGTCTGGAGGAATAAACATGGTCACGATCTTATTGGGCACTGGATTTGAGCCGGTCGAGGCGCTTGCGCCGTGTGATATTCTGCGCCGCGGCGGCGTGGAGGTGAAGCTCACCGCGCTGGAAGGACGCGTGGTCGAGGGCGGTCACGGCATCCGCGTGGAGGCGGACTGCCGGCTCTCCGAGCTGGATGAAGAAAAGCTCGAAATGGTCGTGCTGCCGGGCGGGCTCGGCGGCGTGCATTCCATCCTTGCGTGCGATAAGGCACTCGCGCTGGTGCGCCGCGCGTATGACGCGGGCAAGCTCATCGGCGCGATCTGTGCCGCGCCGCAGATCCTGGCGAAGCTCGGCATCACTGACGGGCGCAGGGCGACGTGCTATCCCGGCGTGGAGACGGCAATGGGCGGTGCTTTGATGCAGGACGCGGGCGTCGTGTGCGACGGCGCGGTCATCACCGGGCGCGCCATGGGCAGCGCCGAGGCGTTCGGTCTGGCGCTTCTTGCCGCGCTGCGCGGAGACGAGACGGCACAGCGCGTGGCGCAGGAGATCGTAAGCTGCGCCCGGTAAGGCGCAATTGGGGGTATTATGTCCGATTTTGATGAAAAGCTGCCGCAGGACGGCGCAGGCGGGGACTTTGACGGTCTGTCGCTGGACGATCTGCTGCGCAGCGCAAAGGAAGAGCTGGCGCGCGCCGACCGCCTGATCGACGAGCCTTCGCAGGAGAATGCGGGCGCGCCGGAGGATGCGCCGGAGGCATTCCAGCCGCAGCCGCGCGGGGGATATACCGCGCCGGAGCAGCCGGTACCGGCAGAGGAGGAGCAGGAGCACGCCCATCGCGCGCGCCTGTCCGCGCCGCTGCGCGTGCTGCTGTATGTGTGCGTGGTGCTGTTTGTGTCGGTGGGGCTTGCCGTGGGCGGCTGGCGCTGCGCGCAGGACGTGCTCGCGCTGACAAAGCCTGACCGCAAGGTCACGGTCACGGTGGAGGAGAATATGTCCATCGCCGACCTCACGCAGGAGCTGCACGAAAAGGGTCTGGTCGATTATCCGTGGCTGTTCAAGTTCTACTGCTGGTACTCGCACGCCGAGGATAAGATCGACCCCGGAACGTACGAGCTCAACAATCTCTATGACTATCACGCGCTGGTAAACGGCATGATCGCCTCGACCGGCGTGCGCGCGTCCGTGACGCTGACCATCCCGGAGGGCTACGAGTGTGAGGACATTTTCGCCCTGCTGGAGGAAAACGGCGTCTGTACGGCGCAGGCGCTGGAGGAGGCGTCGGCAAGCTCCGAATTTGATTATGATTTCCTGAAAGATATACCGTATGGCGAAAAGAACCGTCTGGAGGGCTATCTGTTCCCGGACACTTATGAATTTTATCTCGGCGAAGAGCCGGAAGAGGCGCTGGATCGCTTCCTGCGCAATTTCGACCGCAAGCTCACGCAGGACCTGCGCGACCAGGTGGACGTGCTCAATGAGCGTCTTGCCGAGCAGATGGCGGCGAACGACTTTACCGCCGAGCAGATCGCCAATAACCGCCTGACGCTGCACGACGTCATCACGGTCGCGTCGCTGGTCGAAAAAGAGACGGCGCGCTCGTCCGAGTCCGCGAATATCGCATCGGTCATCTATAACCGCCTTTGCAGCAAGCTCTATCCGTGCCTTCAGATCGACGCGACGATCCAGTACGCGCTGGCGGAGCGCAAGGAGCAGCTCTCGAATGCCGACAAGGCGATCATTAGTCCGTATAACACCTACACGAACGCGGGTCTGCCGGTCGGACCGATCGCAAATCCCGGTCTTAACTCCATCCGCGCGGCGCTGTATCCCGCCGAGACGGACTACTATTTCTACGCGCTCGGCACAGACGGCGTGCATAAATTCTCCACAACGTACTACGAGCACCAGGAATTTCTGATCGCGCAGGGCGCGCAGACGGACGAAGCGCCGTCCGACGCGCCTGCCGACACCGGCGATACAGCCACGGAGGGCGGCAATGCGGAAGAGACCTGAGCTGCTCTGTCCGGCGGGGGATATGGAGCGGCTGAAAATGGCGGTCGCCTACGGCGCGGACGCGGTGTATCTGGCGGGGACGAGCTTTGGTATGCGCTCGTTTGCCGGGAATTTTTCGCCGGAGGAGCTGCCGGAGGCGGTGCGTTATGCACACGCGCGCGGCGTGCGCGTTCATGTCACGGTCAACACGATGCCGCGCGGCGACGAGGTCGGAAAGCTCCCGGAGCACCTGAAGCACCTCGACCGCGCGGGTGTGGATGCGCTCATCATCGCGGATCTCGGCGTCTTTACGATGGCGGGGCAGTACGCCCCGAATTGTGAGCGGCATATCTCCACGCAGCAGTCCATCGCAAACGCCCCGTGCGCGTCTGCCTGGCACGCGCTGGGCGCGCAGCGCGTGGTGCTGGCGCGCGAGCTGTCGCTGGCGGAAATTCGCGTCATCCGCGACAATACGCCGCCCGAGCTGGAGCTGGAGGTATTTTGCCACGGCGCGATGTGCGTGTCGTATTCCGGCAGATGCCTGCTCAGCAACTATATGACCGGGCGCGACTCCAACCGCGGCGCGTGCGCGCAGCCGTGCCGGTATGCGTACGCGCTGATGGAGGAAAAACGCCCCGGCGAGTATTTTCCCGTGTTTGAGGACGAAAAGGGCACATATATCATGAACTCCCGCGACCTGTGCATGATCGACCATCTGGACGATCTGATGGACGCGGGCGTGGACTGCCTGAAGATCGAAGGGCGCGCCAAATCCGCCTATTATGCGGCGATCGTGACGGGCGCGTACCGCCATGTGCTGGATGAGGTCGCGGCGGGCAAGCCCATCGACCCGGTCTGGCGCGACGAGGTCGAGCATGTTTCGCACCGGCATTACGCCACAGGCTTTTTCTACGGCTATCCGGGGCAGTACACCGCCTCGTCGCGGTACATCCGCGACTGGCAGATCTGCGCGGTGGTGGAGTCGTGCGACGAGGAAGGGAACGCCGTTTTGAGCCTGCGCAACAAGTTTGCGTGCGGCGATACGGTGGAGCTGGTCGGACCTGACTGCAAGCCGTTTTTGTGGACGGTCGGCGCGATGGAGGACCTGGAGGGACTGCCCTTGACCGAGCCGCGCACGCCGCAGATGCGCTTTCGTGCAAAACTGCCGCAGTACGTCCCGCCGATGTCGTTTGTTCGCCACGCGGTGGAATTGTCAGCAGAATAAAAAGGACGCGTGCTTTCCAAACGGAAAGCACGCGATTTTGTGCGCGATGGCAGATTTCGTCGTAACGTAGGGGAGGGGCTTGCCCCTCCCGGCGGTACAGCGTTACAAACCCGCACGCACCAATGCGAACACGCACGCACCCGTAGGGGCGGACGACCCTGTCCGCCCGGCGGTATGCGCCCGAAAAAACGAATGCACCGATGCGAAAAAGTACACCGTTTGTAGGGGTCGATGCCCACATCGACCCGCACGGGGGACGATCGTTTTTACGAAACGTTGCGGCAAATTTGTCATTGCCCAACGGGCGGACAGAGGCGTCCGCCCCTACAGAGATTTTGCGTGGTCGCTGCACATTGTGCGATTTTGCGATTGCACCCTGCGCGGGCGGGGTAGAACCCCGCCCCTACGCAAAATTATTCATTTTTCATCATTCATCATTCATTATTCACCAGCACGCCTACGCGCACAAAAAGCCTTCCCCGTTCGGGGAAGGCTTTTTGATCATTTTCTTACCCAATAATGCGGCGAGCGCCGATG
>CALACZ010000132.1 GCA_937890735.1 uncultured Bacillota bacterium | reverse complement strand
ATTTTGCGAGAAGCAACATTATATGTTTCAGGAATAGAAAAAACCGCAAAGGAGAACAGAGAGACTATCCCGTACTCTGTGTAAACCTCCAATGTGGTGTATAATAGGCACACCACATTGGAGGTTTACACAAAATTAGGGATGGTCTCCTGCCTTTTACGAACGATATTTGCAGCTTCATTTGGATCGGTAACTCCCGGTACTTTTCCGTTCTCTATTTTTCTTCTAAAGCCTTCTACCACCTTTTCATATTGGTCTTTTGGCACTTCAAGTTGCATGGGTTTTCCGTCGCTCATATAGCGGTACTGCCCAGTTTCCGGATTAAAACAGGCTTCGAGAGAGCCGCGTGCAGAGTTATAGTATTTTGTCTGGATGAAAATATCCCCTATTTGTCGGTCAGCTCCTAATACTTCCTTATAGACGAACTCTAATCTGTCTATGATTGTTTTCAATTCAATCCACTCAGAATTATTTAGTTCCGAAAGACTTCCGCAATGCCTATTCAGCACCAAAATACATCTGCCAATATAGTCCTGCACATCCGCTAAATAAACAGACCAATGCAATGATCTGTGCAGTAGCCATTTGCTGTCTTTGTAATCACACCATTCGCACATATTCATCGTTCTCACCTTCACATTTTTATCAACTTTGTCCTCGCATACTAATCCAAAGGCTTGTACTCAGTAACTGTTTTGAGATATGCCTCCGGGTCGCCATTCAAAACGAGGTCGGCATACGCCAGCGGTTCATTGTAGATAAGATAGTCAAGCTCTGACCGCTGATACATATTGTCAGCAATTTCATTTTCCACGGCAGTGCAGTTAATGGCAATCGTACTGCCATCATTAATTTTCAGTTCCACACAACCGCTATCCATATTGAACTCACAAGACAACAACTTTTTCATCTGCCTTACCTCCATTCATACTCAATGTGTGTACACACATTATAGCATAAAGATGTGGCTTTTTTCAATAGGTTCACCGAAATTTACCGCATTAAAGTGTAACTTTTCTATGAACCAAGGGCGATATGGCGATTTTGGCGAAGTTCAGCGTACTCTGCATCGAAATGTGCAGCTATCGACTTGACGGTTTTGTGGGGTGTTTTGCACGACCGCAAATATACGCACTCTCAAGCGAACCGTATGCACTATACAGCGATTCGCTGTTTCACAAAGGAACTGTATGAGAGCGATAACTACTTCACCCTTTTCATTATTCTTGCTTTACAGGGCAGAAAATCGGTGATTTTCAACCCTTAGATGTACAAAAACAGGCGGCACTCAACCGAAGCTGAGTGCCGTCTGTTTTGTTGTCCAATCCTGCTTAGCAGATGCCGATTTTGTAGTTTTCTCAAATTACTGTCTTATCGGCACACGGCTAAACGCCGCAGCTTTTTTTGTTTGCAGTACATCCGTCGGGGGCGGGGCGTTTCGCGCGGCGTGCGTGCGGGATTTGCAGCTGCAACCCGCCTTGCGGGATGCTCCCTCACCGAATGATCTTACTCGCCTTCTGGTATCGCTCCTGCTCGGAAAAGACGCAGCCGCAGTATTTTTGGATGTAGAAGCCCAGCTCGCGGGCGCGCGCCTGTCCGTCGCGGAACATGGGGCGGAAGTCCTCGTAATAGAACTTTGTGCCGATCTCCTCGGCGGCGCGGTAGGCGACGTCGCGCAGCAGCTCGTGGTTCTGATAGGGGCTGATGAACAGCGACGATGTGAACGCGTCGAACCCGCCGTCCTTTGCCGCCTGCGCGGCGGCGTACAGGCGCATCTCATAGCATTTGACGCACCGGCCGTCAATGTCCTCCGCCACGGCGCGGATGAACGGGCGCAGGGCGTACTCGTCCTGCATCACGAGCGGCAGGTCGATCGTTTTGGCATACTCCTGCAAACAGTTTCGCCGCGCGCGGTATTCGGTGAACGGGTGGATGTTCGGATTGTACCAGTAGCCGGTCAGGTCGATGCCCGCGGCGCGCAGCGCGTCGATGGGCATATTCGCGCACGGCGCGCAGCAGATGTGCATGAGCAGCTTCATAGCGTTCCCTTCTTTCGCGTCTATTCTACCATACCGAACGCCGTCTGTACAGATTGCAAAAAATGCCGCGCGAACTTCGGTCATTTTGGACATAGACAAGCGCGGCAAGCAGTGCTATAATTCTTGCTAATATAGGACAGTAGCAAAACTGAACGTAGAAAGGATGATCCATATGGCATACCCCAAGGAGAGCTACGCAGCAAAGATCCAGCGCAAGCTGCTGCGCAAAAAGCGTGTGATCGAGGCGGCGTCCGGGCGCGAAAAGGCGGATCTGGTGCTGAAAAACGCCACCTATGTGAACGTCTTTTCCAACGAGCTGTGCACCTGCGACATCGCCGTTGCCAACGGACTGATCGTGGGCCTGGGGCAGTATGAGGGCGAGCGCGAGATGGATATGACCGGCAAGATCGTCTGCCCGGGCTTTATCGACGCGCACATCCATCTGGAATCGAGCCTCGTCTCGCCGCGCGAATTTGTGCGCGCGACGCTGCCGCACGGCACGACCACCGTCATTACAGATCCCCATGAGATCACCAACGTCATGGGCACGGACGGCATCGACTATATGTTCCAGGCGACCGAGGGGCTGCCGATCGACGTGCGGTTCATGCTGCCCTCGTGCGTCCCGGCGACGCCGCTGGACGAATCCGGCGCGAACCTCGATTACCGCGCCATCGACTCGTTCTACGACTATCCGCGCGTGCAGGGTCTGGCGGAAATGATGAACGCCTACGGCGTGACACATAACGACGCCGAGGTCGTTTCCAAGATCGTCGCCTCGCAGGCGCACCACAAGAAGATCGACGGGCACGCGCCCGGGCTCTGCGGCAAGGAGCTGGACACCTACATCGCCGCCGGCGTGTACTCCGACCACGAGTGCGCCACGCCGGAGGAAGCCATCGCCAAGCTCCAGCGCGGGCAGTTCATCATGATCCGCGAGGGCACGGCAGCGCGCAATCTCGAGGCGCTCGCCCCGCTGCTCACGCCGCAGTACGCCGACCGCTGTATGTTCTGCACCGACGACAAGCATCCCAGCGACCTGCTGGAGCTCGGGCACATCGACTACATCGTGAAGGAAGCCATCAATAAATACGGCGTCGATCCGATCATCGCCATCAAGGCGTCCTCTCATCACGCGGCGCGCTACTTCCTGCTCAACAACCGCGGCGCGATCGCACCGGGGTATCTGGCGGACTTTGCCGTCATCGACAACTTTCAGGACTTTAACGTCGAGTATGTGTTCAAAAAGGGGAAGCTGTACAGCGACCATGGTCAGCTCCGCGCCTTTGAAGCGCCCGCGGTCGAGCCGTATCTGGACGAGCGCGCGCACGACACCTTCCACGTCGCCCACCTCAGCGAGGACGATTTCCGCGACCAGCGCCAGCGCGGCGTGATCGGCATGGTTCCCGGCGAGATCATCACCACCGACAACGGCTACGCCGATCACGTCGATCTGCAAAAGGACATCCTCAAGATCGCCGTCATCGAGCGCCATAAGCAGACCGGGCACATCGGCATCGGCTACATCCAGGGCTACGGGCTGAAGTCCGGCGCGGTGGCGACGAGCATCTCGCACGACTCGCACAACATCATCGTCGTCGGCACGAACTCCAAAGACATGGCAGCTGCCGCCAATTACATTGTGGAGCATCACGGCGGCATCGTCGTGGTGGAAAACGGCGAGGTCAAGGCGGGCGTGGTGCTGGAGATCGCCGGCATCATGAGCGACCGCCCGCTTACGGCGGTGAACACGGAGCTGGAGGCGGCGAAGGACGCGGCGTTCAAGCTCGGCGTGAGCCGCGGCATCGACCCGTTCATGACGCTCAGCTTCATGGCGCTGCCCGTCATCCCGACGCTGCGCATCACCACCCGCGGCGTGGTGGACGTGGTCACGCAGCAGTACGT
>CALACZ010000131.1 GCA_937890735.1 uncultured Bacillota bacterium | reverse complement strand
TGTCAAAGCCGCGCCGCGCCATGACCTCCACGGGCATACAGCCCTCAAAGACCTTTGCGTCCTCAAAGCCGTGGACCTCCGCCTCCTCGGCGCTTACGAGCGCTTCGACAAATGCGGCGTATTCGTCGCGCTCCATCGCACAGTTTACATAATCCGCAGTCCCGCGGTCGTAGCGGGACGCGAACCAGGCACGGCTCATGTCGATGGTATCAAAGCTCACCAGCGGCGCCGCTGCGTCAAAAAAGCTCATGTAGTCCGCGCCGCCGAAGTAGTTTTGGATCGCGTGGCTGAGCGCGTCGCTCGTCAGCGGCCCGGTTGCGATGATGACGGGCTTTTCGGGAATTTCCGTGACCTCGCCCTCCACGACCGTGATGTTCGGGTGGCTGCGGATCTTCTGCGTCACCGCGCCGGAAAATCCGAAGCGGTCCACCGCCAGCGCACCGCCCGCCTCCACGCGGTGTTCCTCCGCGCAGGCGAGGATGAGGCTGCCCAGCCGCCGCAGCTCCTCTTTCAGAAGTCCCACGGCGTTTTCCAGCCGGTCGCCGCGCAGAGAGTTCGAGCACACCAGCTCGGCAAAATCCGGGCTGTGGTGCGCGGGAGACATCTTCTGCGGCTTCATTTCATACAGCGTGACCGCAAAGCCGCGCTCGGCGAGCTGCCATGCCGCCTCACACCCTGCCAGTCCCGCGCCGATGACCCTGACTGTTTCCATCATTCCGTATCCTTTTTCTTAGCCGCCGGCTTTTTTGCGGCGGCGGTGGTCTTTTTTGCCGCAGGCTTCTTCGCAGCCGCTGTCTTTTTCGCGGCGGGCTTTTTGGCGGCTGTTTTCTTTGCCGTCTTCTTTTCCTCCGCCGGTGCTTCCGCCTGTGCCGCGTCCTCGCCGGTCTTTTCTGCCGCCGCCTCGGACGGCTTGCGGCGATAGCCGCGCTGATCCTCCGGCAGGAAGTTCGGGCAGCTCTCGTTGATGCAGAACGGCTTCATCGCGCCCTTTCCGGCGCGCTTGAACATCGTCTGCCCGCACGCCGGGCAGTCGTGCTCCGTGGGCACGTCCCACGTCATAAAGCCGCACTCCTGCCCGCGCTCGCACGCGTAGTAGGCATAGCCGCGCTTGGATTTGCGCTTTAAGATGGTGCTGCCGCACTTCGGGCAGCGACCCGGCATCCGCTCTACGATGGGCTTTGTGTTGGAGCATTCGGGATAGCCCGGGCAGGCAAGGAATTTGCCGAAGCGCCCGGATTTGATGACCATATTGCGCCCGCACAGCTCGCAGACCTCATCCGTGACCTCGTCGGGCACTTTCAGGCGCGTGTTTTTCAGAGCCTCCTCCGCGTCGAGCATTTCCTGATGGAAGCCCGCGTAGAAGTCCTCCAAAACCTTTTTCCAGCGGAGCTTGCCCTCCTCGACCTCGTCGAGCTGATGTTCCATGCCGGCGGTAAATTCCACACTGATGATATTCTGAAAATGCTCCATCATCAGCCCGTTCACCACCTCGCCGAGCGGCGTGGGCGACAGGCGCTTGTCCTTTTTGACCACATACTCGCGGTCCTGAATAGTGGAGACGATGGTCGCATAGGTAGACGGGCGACCGACGCCCTTTTCCTCCATCGCGCGCACGAGCGTCGCCTCGGTATAGCGCGCGGGCGGCTGCGTAAAGTGCTGCTGCGGGTCGGTTTTTTTGAGGCTCAGTGCCTCGCCCTGCGCAAGATCGGGCAGCGCGGAGAGCGCCTCCTCCTGTTCGTCGTCGCGCCCCTCCTCGTAGATCGCCGTGAAGCCCGCAAAGCGCAGGCTCTGGTGTGTGGCGCGGAACACATGGTCGCCGCACACAGCTTCGATCGCCGTCACATCGTACACGGCGTTCTCCATCTGCGAGGCGATGAACCTGCTCCAGATGAGCTTATACAGCCGGAACTGGTCCTTCGTCAGGTCGTGCTCGACCAGCTCCGGGTAGAGCGCAACGTTGCTCGGACGGATGGCTTCGTGCGCGTCCTGCGCGCTGCTCTTGGGCTTGTAGCGCCGGGGCGCGCCGGGATAATACGCCGCGCCGTAGCGGCTTTTAATGACCTCGCCCGCCGCCGCGAGCGCTTCTTCCGAAATACGCAGCGAGTCGGTACGCATATAGGTGATGAGGCCGACCGAGCCCTCGCCCGTGATCTCCACGCCTTCATACAGCTGCTGCGCGATCATCATCGTGCGGCGCGGGGTCATATTGAGCTTGCGCGATGCTTCCTGCTGAAGCGTGGACGTGATGAACGGCGGCGCGGGATTGCGCTTTTTCTCGCTGTTTTTCACGCTCTGCACGGCAAACGGCTTTCCCTGCACATCGGAAATGATGCGCTGCACATCCGTCTCGCTCGCCAGTTCCCGCTTTTTGGGGCTGCCGTAGTAGTGCGCGGTAAAGCTGCCGGGCTTTCCCACGCGATCGAGCGCAACGTCCAGCGTCCAATATTCCTGCGGCACGAACGCGCGGATCTCATTTTCGCGATCCACGACCAGCCGCGTCGCCACCGACTGCACGCGTCCGGCAGACAACCCGCGCCGCACCTTTTTCCAAAGAAACGGGCTGAGCTGATAGCCGACGATGCGGTCGAGCACGCGGCGCGCCTGCTGCGCATCGACCAGGTTTTGGTCGATCGGGCGCGGCTGGGCGATCGCCTTGCGCACAACGTCCTTCGTGATCTCGTGGAACGTCACGCGCTGCGTCTGCTCGTCCGGGATGTCCAGCAGATATTTTAAGTGCCACGAGATCGCCTCACCCTCGCGATCCGGGTCAGTTGCGAGATAGACGTGCTCGCTGTTTTTCGCAGCGGCGCGCAGCTCAGAAATGATAGCTTCCTTTCCGGGGATGGGGTAATACTGCGGCTCGAAATCGTGTTCAATGTCCACGCTCATGGCGCTCTTCTGCAAATCGCGCAGATGACCCATGCTCGCCTTGACCTGATAGTCCGATCCAAGATATTTGGCGATCGTTTTTGCCTTGGACGGCGATTCCACGATCACCAGATTTGTTTTTCCGTTCGGCATGAAGTGCCTCCAATGTTTCCTGTTATTTATGCTCTGCAAGCGAGAAGCGCCGCCCCGGCAGCCGGGTGACATAGCCCTTGAGCTCCAGCAGCGTCAGCGCGGCTAAGATCCGCCCGGCGGCGATCTGCGTTTTGTCGATGATCTCATCGACGTGCGCAGGTCCTTCCTGCAAACACTCCGCCGCGGCGCGTTCGTCCGCGGAAAGCGTGTCCAAAAGTCCATGTAGGTCAATATAGTGTCTCTTTTGCGGCTTGTCAATGACTTTTTTGTCGTCTTTTTCCGTCACAGGCGGCTTTTCCGCCACCGAGCGCTCTGCGCGGCGTGCCTGCTGCGCCTGCTGTGCCTGTTCCTCCGCCGTCAGGCTCATGGGGATCGGGCGCGAGCGGCGCACGATCTTGTCGGGGTACAGATGCACATATTCGCGCATCACGTCCCAGCCCTCTTCTACTAAAATCGCGCCGTCCTTCAGCAGCTGGAGATTACCCTCGCAGGTGGGGCTGCCGACGTTTGCCGGGAGGGTGAACACATCGCGCCCCTGCTCGAGCGCGTGGTTCGCAGTGATGAGCGCGCCGCTCTTACGCGGCGCTTCCACGACCAGAACACCGAGCGCCAGACCGCTCAAAATGCGGTTTCGCACCGGGAAATGTGCGCCGAGTGCAGGCGTTCCCGGCGGGTACTCGCTGAGCAGGCACCCATGCGCACAAATATCGCGGAACAGCCCCGCGTTTGATGCCGGATACACCACATCCGCGCCGCAGCCGAGCACCGCCGCAACCGGCCCGCCCGCCGACAGCGCGCCCTTGAGCGCCATGGTGTCAATGCCGTATGCGCCGCCGGAGATGACGAGACCGCCCATGCGCCCGATCTGAAAGCCGAGTGTTTTCGCCTGCATCAGCCCGTAGCCGGAGGCTTTGCGCGTGCCGACCATGGCGATGACCGGCAAAGCGTCAAAATCCGGCATCGTGCCGCGGCAGTAGAGCACCAGCGGCGCGTCGTCGAGATTGCGCAGGCGTTCGGGGTAGACCGCATCCTGCATGGTGATGACCTGGATGTCCTTCTGGAAGCAGTCGTTCAGGATCTTATCCGCGCCATCCAGCTTTTTGTCCTCCAAAGACGGTACTTTTCCAAGCCCCTCGACCCGCCGCAGCGCAGTCTCATCCGCGAGCCAGACCTGCTCCGGCGTTAAAAAATGCCGAAGCAGAAGGTGCATCTTCCGAAGCCCGATCCCGGCGCGCGTTGCGAGCCACAACCAATACCTGACCACTTGTACCCCTCTATCTCTCTAAAGGTAACATTATATTCATCGACATATTCATCGACATTCATCGACGCATCTGCCACATCACGATCGCCGCGGCAACGGCGGCGTTGAGCGATTCGCAGCGGGCGCTCATGGGGATGACGACCTTGCCGTCCGCCGCCGCGAGCAGCTCCGGGCACACGCCGCGCCCCTCGCTGCCGATCACCGTTGCGGCAGACGCCAGCGCCGCCTCGCGCACATCGCGCGCGTCCGCGCTCATCGCCGTCGCAAACAGCGGTATGCCCTGTTCGCGGCACGCAAGCACCACGTCGGACTTTTTAAGCCCGCGCGGCGGCGTGCGCAGCACCGCGCCCATCGACGCGCGCACGACCTTGGGGTTGTACGCGTCCGCGCAGCCCTCGGTCAGGATGACCGGCACGTCCAGCGCGTCCGCCGTGCGCAGGATCGTCCCCAGATTGCCGGGGTCCTGGATGCCGTCCAGCACGAGGCAGCCCGGCGTCACTTCCGCGGGCGTGTCCTCCGGCATCCGGCAGGCAAACAGCGCGCCCTGCGGCGCTTCCATCAGCGATACGCTCCGCATGAGCGCCTCGCTGACCTCCGCCACGCGCACACCCGCCGGAAGCTCCGGCAGCGCCACGCCCTCCTGCACCAGGACTGCCGTCAGCGGGCAGCCCCAGCACACCGCCTCCGCCAGCAGCTTTACGCCGTCGGCGGCAAATTCGCGGCGCTCGGCGCGGTATGCGCGCACGGTCAGCAGCTTTTTAAAATGTGCCAGCAGCGGATTGTGCCGACTCGTGATCGTCTCCCTCATCGCTTTTGCAGATTTGCCAGCGCGTCGTTGGGTCCCAGCACGATCAGCACCATGCCCGCCTCCAGCGCGCTGCCGGCGTCCATCGTCAGCTCCAGCGCGCCGCCGCGCCGGACGGCGATGACGTTCACGTCATATTTTGCCCGCACATTGAGCTCGCGCAGGCTCTTGCCCACCCAGCTCTCCGGCACGCTCACCTCGGCGATGCCGATGTCGGGCGAAAGCTCGATAAAATCCAGCACGCCCGAAGACGTCAGGCTCTGTGCCAGCTTGATGCCGGTCTCGCGCTCGGGAATGATGACGCGGTCCGCGCCTACCTTTTCCAGCGCCCGGCGCTGGATCTCATCCTGCGCCTTGCAGATGACCTGCTTCACGCCAAGCGATTTGAGGTTCAGCGTAATGATGACGCTGGAGGCGAGATTCGAGCCGATGGCGACGATGGCGCAGTCATAATTGCGCGCGCCGAGCGAGCGCAGCACGCCCTCATCGCGCGCATCGCCCACGACCGCGCAGGTCACGCTGCTCTCCGCATGCTGCACGCATTCGGCGCTCGTATCGATGGCGAGCACTTCGTTTCCAAGCTCGCACAGCCGCTCCGCCAGAGCACTTCCGAACCGTCCCAGCCCGATAACAATATAGGTTTTTTTCATGCAGTCTCCCTCCGATCAGCCGATGAGTATTCTGGCGTTGGCATAGATAAAGCGATCCTCCTCACGCCGGGCAGACAAAAAGCCGAGGCTGATGGTCATAATGCCCACGCGTCCGAAGAACATGAACAGGATCAGGATCATATGTGACAGCGCGTTGAGCCGCGGCGTCAGGTCTGCCGACAGCCCGACCGTTGCAAGCGCTGAGACTGTCTCAAACTGCGCGCGTAAAAAGGAGCACCCGCTTTCAGCGCTCAGGAAGATCGCGCCGGAAAACGCCAGCGTCAGCATCAGCAGAAACAGCGACAGCGCCTGCATCACCTGCGTCTGCGGGATCGTCCGGCGCAAAACCGCCACCCGGCTTTTTCCGCGCGCGGCGCTGATCGCCGTCAGCAGCACCACCGCGAATGTCACGGTTTTGAGGCCGCCTGCCGTTGAGCCGCTCGACCCGCCGATGAACATCAAAAAGGTAGACACCGCCAGCGACGCGTCTGTGAGATTCTGCTGCGCGATGGCGGCAAAGCCTGCAGTGCGTGTTGTGACCGACTGGAACGCCGCAGCGAGGAGCTTCTGCCCTACAGTCATCGGTCCGAGCGTGGCGGGATTATTCCACTCCAGCAGCGCGGTCAGCGCCGTGCCGAGCACAAACAGTCCGAGTGTCAGCATAAGCACGAGGCGCGTATACATCCCTGGACGCTTTTTGCGGCAGTGGAGCACCTCCGTCCACACCAGAAAGCCCAGCCCACCGAGCGTGATGAGCGCCATCAGGGTGATGCACACAACAGGGTCTTTCTGATAGCGGATGATGCTGCCGCCGAGCGACACATCGCCCAGAATGTCAAAGCCCGCGTTGCAGAACGCCGAAATGGCGTGAAAAATGCCGTACCACAGCGCACGCGGGAAGCCGTAGTCCGGCAGAAAGCGCAGCGTTAAAATGAGCGCGCCGATGCCCTCGATGACCGCCGTGCCGCGCAGGATGCGCAGCACCATGCCGATCGTGCCCTGCATCTCGTCCATGCTCAGCGCCTGTGCCAGCAGCATCCGCTGCCGCAGCCCGATGCGCTTGCCCAGCATCACGAAAAACACGGAGACGAGCGTCATAAAGCCCAGCCCGCCGATCTGAATGAGCACGATGATGACGATCTTGCCGAACGTGCTCCAGTAAAGCCCCGTGTCCACCACGATCAGCCCTGTCACGCAGGTGGCGGACGTTGCGGTAAACAGGCAGGTCAGAAAGCTTGTCGGCGTATGCGTCGCGCTGGAAACAGGCAGCGTCAGAAGCAGCGCACCGATCAGAATGAGCAGCGCGAAAGACAAAACGATCACCTGCGCCGGCCGCACGCGGCGCAGCCGCTTTCTGAGCAGACTGCCGATTTTGTGCATCCAGTTCAAATCCAGCGCCCCCTTGCGGAAAGTCCCTACAATTTTAACTAACTATACTGCAAATCACGGCGGGCTGTCAAGAATCCTGTCCGTTGTGTTTCCAAAATGTTTGCAATTTTCCTGCCAACACCCGTTTTTTCCGCGCCAAGGGCTTCCCCCTCGGGGGGGAGGCTGTCCGCGAAACGGACTGATGAGGGGAAGGGTTCTTACTTTTGAGCTGTTACGCGTTTTGTCGTAACGTAGGGGCGGGGCTTGCCACGCCCGCCTGTTGCGGCAATGAACGCTGTGGCGAATCCCCACAGCAGCAGCGATTTGTAGAAAACCCAATGGCTTCCCCTGGGGGAAGCTGTCAGCCGAAGGCTGGCTGATGAGGATCGGGGAGCAGTTGCGTTTTGAAACAACTGCAAAGCTATTCGCCAGTGTTCCCCAGCCCTCATCCGGCGCTTTGCGCCACCTTCCCCGGAGGGGAAGGCATGGGTGCGCACGAATCTGTCAGATTTGCAGAAGTCCCTTGGCTCTCCCTTTGGGAGAGCTGTCAGCGAAGCTGACTGATACTAGTTCTTATTAAAAATCTTGAAAAGATTTTTATAGCACCGAAGGTGCGTT
>CALACZ010000130.1 GCA_937890735.1 uncultured Bacillota bacterium | reverse complement strand
GGGGTTTCCCGACTGCACATTTCTTGACATTTCCAACCTTATCATATTTGTAGCCTCCCAAAATTCCATAAAAAATTTCCGCCCGCAGTGCAGCTAACTGCGGGCGGAAACTTTCCCTGACGAGCGGGGCGGCAGTGCCGTTTCCCTTTGCTCTGGGGCTATTATAGCGAAGTTCGGGCGTTTTCGTCAAGAAAATCTATTCGACGGGATTCGACAGCGCCCGACAGCGCGCCGGACGGAGCAGGCTGCCGCTTAGTCTGCCGTCGCGTTCAGCTCGAGATTCATCAGGTCAAAATCAACATATTCTCCATGAATTTTGAAGAAGTGCGGGAACGTGCACAGCTTGCGGAAGCCGTATTTTTCATACAGGCGGATGGCGCGGGCGTTGCTGCTGCGCACCTCCAGATCAAGCTGCTCAAAGCCGTTTTCGCGGGCGAAGGAGAGGATGGCTTCCGTCAGGGCGGACGCCGCGCCGCAGCCCCACCACGCCTTTTTCAGGCTGATGCCGAATACGCCGCGGTGGCGCATCCGATTGGCTTTGCGGTTCAGACTCGCCGTGCCGATGATCTCGCCATCCGCATTGGAAAGATACTGCGCATTGTCGGTCGACCCATACTGCGCGCGCAGATAATCCTGCTCCGCCTCTACGCTCAGCGGCACGCCCTCCGCGCCGAAACTGAGATTTTCCGTCTCGCCGCCGACGATCTTCAGATATTCCAGCAGCTGCGCGGCGTCCTCAGCCCGCGCGCGCTCGATCACAAACAAACGGTCGTTCATTTTTGCTCACCTCGCCAATCATATAAGTAAAAGAAAAATCCTCGAAATCGTCGCGATTTCGAGGATCGTTCTGGAGCTGCTGGGCAGATTCGAACTGCCGACCTCGTCATTACCAATGACGCGCTCTACCAACTGAGCTACAGTAGCATTTGCTGTCAGACAGCTTTTGTATTATAGCATAAAACGCCCGTTTGTCAAGAGAAAAATGAAAAAACACGGCGGAAGGATCGACATATTTCTGAAATGTTCGTCAGCGCTTGCGCAGCGGCGCTTTTTGTGCCATAATAGTGCGGAAGAGGCACAACGGAGAGAACAGGAGCACGCACTATGCCCACGTTTACAAAGCAGGCGATCAAGGCGAATTTCTGGATGCTGCTCAAGCAGTATCCGCTGCGGGAGATCACGGTCAAAATGATCGTGGAGCACTGCGGGATCAACCGCAAGTCCTTCTATTATCACTATCAGGACGTCCCCGCGCTGCTCGGCGAGATCATCAAGGAGCGCATCGACGAGATGCTGGAAAACTTCCACGACGTAAGCTCGATCGAGGACAGCCTGAACCTCGTCCTGTACGATCTGATCGCGGAAAAGACCGCCATCCAGCACATCTATTATTCCGTGAGCCGCGATGTGTTTGAAACGGCGCAGATGCAGGTCTGCGACTATGTTGTGCGCAGCTATCTCCGGGATCTTGCCGCAAAATACGCGCTCAGTGAGCAGGATGAGGAGCTGCTGGTGCGCTTTTACCGCGGGCAGTGCTTCGGGATCATCATGGACTGGATGATGCAGGGAATGCCGGAGGACGTATTTGCGCATCTGCACCGTATCTGCTCCATCCGATACGGTTTTGCGGAGGAAATCGCTAAAAAGCTGAGCGGGACGCCGACTTGAATTTCCTAAAAAGGTTGAGCCCCCGGCGTCCATTGCGGTGCGCCGGGGGTTCGGTATAGAGAGGGGGGAATGATCAGAGTGATGTGCCGCTTGCGGCGGGCGCGTCCGCGTAGCAGACGGCATGATAGGAGGTGACATTCGGGATGGTCTCGCCGTCGATTTGAAGCGGCGTCGGGCGGTCAAATTCCACGGTGATGTCGCGCCCGGTCAGAACCTGCACCATATCGGTGCGGCGGACGTGCTCGCCCTTGAAGATGGACGGGAACGCCATGAGCGCCGTCAGCTTGGAGGGCGTGCAGAACGCCATGACCGAGAGCTGGCGCGGCTCTGCCAGCCGGTCCTGCTGCGGGGTGGGGATCATGCCGCCGCCGTAGCAGCGCCCGTGCATCGTCGGCGCGAGCCAGACGTGCTTGTAGGTGTGCTGCACGCCGTCCACGGTTATGGTGGCGGAAGTCGGTCTATAATGAAACAGCAGACCCTTGATGGCGATGGCGGTGTAGTTGACGGGCTTTTTGGAGGTCTCGCGCAGGCGGTCGCCCTCGAGGCAGCAGTAGCCGTCGATACCGTAGCCCACGCCGTTGAGAAAGCGCCGCGTCACGCCGTTTACGGTCACGCTCGGCAGCTTTTCCAGGTACGGGCGGATGCCCAGCGGACTTTCGCCGGGCTTTCGCCCAAGGTCGGTCCAGAAATCATTACCCGTGCCGGTGGGGGCGTAGTAAAGCTCCTGCGGCAGCTCGATGCCGGCGGTGTTGTTCAGAAAATGATTCAGCGTTCCGTCGCCGCCGGTCAGCAGCACACGGTCACCCGCCGGGATGGCGGCAAAAAACGCGGCATAGTCGGAGATGCCCATCAAATCGGTGAGCCGCTCCGTCTGCCCGGGCAGATGCTGCGCAAGCTCCTGCGCCCGCGCGAGCCCGTTGCCGCCGCCGGCAAGCGGATTATACAGAATGTGGTAGGTCATAGTGCGCCTCTTCCTGCCTGTGGCTGGCTGTCGAATTTTGCGGATTTTCGTCGTTTTTATCATTCTACACGAAAACGCCTGCGCGGCGCAATGGTCAAAACAAACGCGTCTGTGACGTTTTTGGACAAATCGGCGCGAGTGTGGCAATTCGTAACACTCGCGCGCAAATGCCCATTGCCGAAAAATAACCGTGGTGCTATGTTATAAATGAAAAAGGAGGGGATGCCATGCGCTCTGCAATGCCGGTGAAAACGGCAAAAATCGGGTATCTGGTCATGTCCGGGCTGTTGTGCCTGCTGGGGGTGCTTGTGATCTGCGATCCGGGTGCGTCCATGCGGACGCTCGGGGTGCTGTGCGGGCTGACGATGCTTGCGTTCGGACTGGTGAAGCTCGTCGGGTATTTCTCCAAGGACCTGTTCCGGCTGGCGTTTGAAAACGACCTGTCCTCCGGCATTCTGATGCTGGTGCTGGGGGCGAGCCTGCTGCTGCACACGGACGGGACGCTGAGCTTTTTCTGCACGGTGATCGGCATTCTGATCCTCGCGGACGGGCTTTTCAAGGTGCAGATCGCGGCGGACGCACGTCCGTTCGGCATCCGCCAGTGGGCGCTTTTGATGGCGGCGGCGATCGTCACGGCGGCGTTTGGCTGCCTGCTCATCTTCCGTCCCGGCGCAAGCGTGAACCTGCTTGGCAGGCTTCTGGGCGTATCGCTCATTCTGGAGGGCGCGCTGAATATCATCACCATGCTGACCACGGTCAGCACCGCGCCGCGCCGCGCCGCTTAGAATTTTGCGTATAGAGGGGGTAACTTTATGAAAGAGGTCAAATCACCGAAAAAACCGCTGATCTATTACTATGGCATCATCATCCTGATCGTGCTGCTGTTTAACGTGTTCGTTGCGCCGATGCTGATGAAGAATCAGGTGCAGGAGGTCGACTACGGCACGTTCATGCGCATGATCGATGAGAAGAACATCGGCGAGGTCGAGGTCGAGGACAATGAGATCGTCTTTACCGACAAGGATAAGAAGCAGGTCTACACCACCGGCGCAATGGACGATCCGACACTGACGCAGCGGCTGTATGACGCCGGGGCGACGTTTACCAGACAGGCGTCGGATGCATCGTCCCCGGTGCTGAGCTTTCTGCTCAGTACGCTCCTGCCGCTGCTGATCTTCTTTGGCATCGGGCAGTATCTGAGCAAAAAGCTGATGGACGGCGCCGGCGGCCGCGACGCTCTGATGTTCGGCGGCGCAGGACGCTCCGGCGCAAAGATCTATGTGCAGTCCACACAGGGCATCCATTTTTCCGATGTTGCCGGCGAGGATGAGGCAAAGGAGAACCTGCAGGAGATCGTGGACTACCTGCACAATCCCGATAAATACACCGAGGCGGGCGCGTCGATGCCAAAGGGCATTCTGCTCGTCGGTCCTCCGGGAACGGGCAAAACGATGCTGGCAAAGGCGGTCGCGGGCGAGTCGAACGTGCCCTTCTTCTCCATCTCCGGCTCGGAATTTGTGGAAATGTTTGTGGGCATGGGCGCAAGCAAGGTGCGCGATCTCTTTGCGCAGGCAAAGGAAAAAGCGCCCTGCATCGTTTTTATTGACGAGATCGACGCCATCGGGCAGAAACGCAGCGGCGGCAACATGGGCGGAAACGACGAGCGCGAGCAGACGCTCAACCAGCTGCTGACCGAAATGGACGGATTTGAGAGCAATAACGGCGTCATCATCCTTGCAGCCACGAACCGCCCGGAGTCGCTTGACCCGGCGCTTACGCGCCCGGGTCGGTTTGACCGCCGCGTGCCGGTGGAGCTGCCGGATCTTGCCGGTCGGGAAGCGATTTTGAAGGTACACGCCAAGAAGATCAAAACGGCAGACGATGTGAATTTCCACACCATCGCGCGGATGGCGTCCGGCGCGTCCGGCGCGGAGCTTGCCAACATCATCAACGAGGCGGCGCTGCACGCCGTGCGCGACCATCGCGTGATCGTTACCGAGGCAGACCTGGAGGAGAGCATCGAGGTCGTGATCGCGGGCTATCAGAAAAAGAGCGCCGTGCTGTCCGATCAGGAAAAGCACGTCGTTGCGTACCACGAGATCGGGCACGCGCTGGTCGCCGCCATGCAGACGCATTCCGCGCCGGTGCAGAAGATCACCATCATCCCGCGTACCTCCGGCGCGCTGGGCTATACCATGCAGGTGGATACGGGCGATAAATACCTGATGACCAGGCAGGAACTCGAAAACAAGATCGCCACGCTCACCGGCGGACGCGCGGCGGAGGAGGTCGTGTTCGGCGAAATTACAACGGGCGCGTCGAATGACATTGACCAGGCGACAAAGCTGACGAGAGCCATGATCACACGCTATGGTATGAGCGAAGAGTTCGATATGGTCGCGCTGGAGACCGTCACCAACCAGTACCTCGGCGGCGATACGTCGCTCGTGTGCTCCACGGATACGCAGAACCGCATCGACAAAAAGGTCGTGGAGCTGGTGAAGGCGCAGCATGAAAAGGCAAAAAACATTCTGCTGGAAAATCGCGCAAAGCTCGATGAACTGGCGCAATATCTCTATGAAAAAGAGACGATCACCGGCGAAGAGTTCATGAACATTCTGAAGCAGGGAGGCGGCAAGCAATGAAAAGACGTTCCGGGTTTGGATGGCTGGAGCTGACCCTGGGCATTTTGCTGATCGCTCTGGGCGGCTATACGTTTGCGCGTCCGGATCGCGCGCTGACGGGCTTTATCGTGGTGTACGGCATTTTCGCTGTGGCGATGGGCGTGGCGGACATTCTGCTGTATATCCATGTGGAGCGCTATCACGGCTTTGGACCGATCGTGTCGCTCATCTCCGGCGCACTGAGCGTGATGGCGGGCGTGATGCTGCTGGTGTATCCCAACGCGGGCAAGTGGGTGCTGAGCCTGCTGTTCCCGCTGTGGTTCATCGCGCATTGCATCTCGCGTCTGGCGGGGCTGAATGCCGTCAGCTTCTTTGCGGGCAGAGCGGCGTACTGGGTCACGCTCATTCTCAACATCCTCGGGCTGATCCTCGGCGCGATGATGCTGTTTGACCCGTGGGTATCGCTGCTGTCGCTGCAATATATCGTAGCATTCTATCTGGTGCTGCTGGGCGCGGACTGCATTCTGCTGGCGATCAGCCGCATCGGCTCGCGGGAGTAAGGTATGACCGGCTGGCTGGGATTTTTCTGCTGCGCGCTGTATGCGGGCGTACTGGGCATCGTGTCGTTTTTTGCCGGGCGGCTGCTCGCACGGTGCACGTTTCCCCCCGAGCGTTTCCCGTGGCGCGCATATGCGTGGGAGGACGGACTGTGGAAGGCGCTCCGCATCCGCCGCTGGCAGGCGCGCGTGCCGGATATGAGCCGTCTGTTTACAAAGCTCATGCCCGCCAAGCGCCTGACAAAGCAGACTGCCGCCGATCTGCCACGCATGATCGCGGAGACGTGCGTGGCGGAGCTGACGCACACGGTGCTGTCGTTTCTGGGGCTGGCGATGCCGCTTTTGTGGCGCGGCGCGGGCGGCTGGATCGTGGCGGCGGTGTACATCGTGTTTGGAAATCTGACGTTCATTCTCGTGCAGAGATATAACCGCCCGCGGCTTCTGCGGCTGTATCAGCGGCAGCGCGCGGCGGGGAGCAAGGAGCACTAGACCATGCGGACTTTGATACTGAGCTGCAACACGGGCGCGGGACATAATTCCTGCGCCCGTGCCATCCGGGAGACGTACCGCGCAAACGGCGAGGTGTGCGACATTGCGGACGCGCTGACGTTCATCTCCGAGCGCGCGTCGCAGTTTATCTCCAACTGGCACACGCGTATTTACCTGTATGCGCCGCGGCTGTTCAGCGCGGGCTACGAAAAGGCGGAGGAGCGCGACGATCTGTTCCGCGAGGGGACAGCGGTATACCGCTGCATCACCTCCGGCGTGCGCAAGATGTACGAGTGCATCACGGCGGGCGGCTATGACAACGTCATCTGCACGCACGTTTTCCCGGCGCTGGCGCTGACGGAGCTGCGGCGGCGCTTTTCGGACCTGCGCGTGCTGACGAGCCATGTGTCAACGGACTACACCTGCTCGCCGTGCACGGCGGATTCTGCCCTGGACTGGTATTTCATGCCCGCGGCGGCGCTGGCGGACGAGTTTGCGCGCTGCGGCATTCCCCGGGAAAAGCTGGTGGCGAGCGGGATGCCGGTGCGGCGCGAGTTTTACGCCCGCCCGGAAAAGGCACAGGCAAAGCGGGCGCTCGGCTTGCGCCCGGATCAGCGCCACCTGGTGATGATGTGCGGCAGCATGGGCTGCGGACCGATGGAGGAGCTGACGCTGCTTCTCGAGGCGCGGATGCAGCCGGACGACGTCCTGAGCGTGGTGTGCAGCAAAAACGAGGCGCTTCTGAAGCGCCTGCAAAAGCAGACGGCGGGCGCGGAGAATGTGCGCCTGCTGGGGCAGATCGACGACGTGCCGGCGCTGCTGCACGGGGCGGATGTGTTCCTTACCAAGCCCGGCGGGCTGAGCACGAGCGAGGCGGTCGCCGCGCGTCTGCCGATGGTGCTGATCGACGCCGTTGCGGGCTGTGAGGAGCACAATCTGGACTTTTTCCTGCGCGCCGGGATGGCGGTCACGGCGAATACGCCCGACGAGATCGCGCAGCTCGCTCTGGAGCTCGCGCACAGCGGCGCGCGCCTTGCGGAGATGCGCCGCGCGATGGAGACCGTCGCAGGCACGCCCGCCGACATCGTCCACGACTGGCTGTGTGACCATGCAAACTGATTTCAAACATGACCGACGCGGCAGGCGAGAGCCTGCCGCGTTTTTTACATAGAGGTGCTTTTATGCGCCGAGCGTCTGGGCGCGGACGGCTTCGATCAGATCGACCGTCTGGCTTCGGGACACGAACGCGACCGGTTCGCCGTCCACGGCGGCAAGGCAATTTTCGCCGTCATAGCGGGAGATCGTCAGTGTAAACGTCGGGAAAGCCGCATTGTCCAAATGCACGGTCAGAGAAATTTCCTCCTGCCCGGCGGGCGCTTCATCCGTGAAGCTGACAGCGGTCAGCGAGCGCAGCGCGGTGCGCAGATCATAGACGTCAAATTCCGTATTCCCATACGTCCACGTTCCCTCCGCGTCCTCGTCGTCTTTGTCCTCGGGCGGCGTATAGGTAAAGGTGTACTTTTCACCGTCGAGCGTGACGTCTATGGAGGTCACAGTATCAAATTCCGCTGTAAAGAGCTTCTGGTGGCGGAGCGTGAAATGAGCCTGAAAAATGCCTGTGCATTCCAAGCGGAACACACAGGCATTTTCTGCTTTTTATAGGCGTACTGTAAATGTGATCTCTTTGCCGTTCTGCCGGGCTTTGACCGTGCCGCCGTGCGCCTCCGCTGTGGCGCGCGCGATGGACAGCCCCACGCCGCTGCCGCCGGCATTGGCGCTCCGGGACGCGTCCGGGCGGTAAAACCGCTCGAACAGCCGTGTGCAGTCCAGCGCCTCGGCGCTGGGGAGCGTATTGTAGACCTCGATCTCCGCGCGCTTTCCGCTGCGGCAGACGTGCAGGCGGATCGTACCGTGTTCGGCGGAATACTTGATCGCATTATCCAGCAAGATCGACACCAGCTGACAGATCGCCGTGCGGTCGCCCGTGACCAGAATGCCGTCCTCGATATACTGCGTATATGCCTTGCCCTTTGCCGCTGCCAGCGACGAAAACGGCTCCGCGATCTCCCACACGGCGTCACTGAGGGAAAATTCCGCGCGCTCCGGGAAGGGGTTTTCCTCATCCAGCCGGCAGAGTGTGACCAGGCTGGAAATGAGCCGGGACAGCCGCCCGGACTGCGCCTGAATATTTTTGATCCACTCATTATCGTCCTCCTCCAGCGCCAGCACATCCGCGCTGGTGGCGATGGACGTCAGCGGCGTTTTCAGCTCGTGGCTGGCGTTGGTGATAAACTGCTTCTGCGCGGCGAGATTGCGCAGATACGGCGTGATCGCCCGCCGCGAAAACAGAACGACGAGCCCAAACACGACCACCAGGCAGAGCGCGGCGATCACCAGCGTGATGAGCAGCAGCGAGCGCATCGTTTGCAGCTCCCGCTCCGAGTTCAGGAACAGGACGACCGTCCCATCGTCGGTCGTATTGACCAGATAGCGGTAGCCGCTCTCATAGCCGCGCGCTGTCCCGTGGGCGAGCACGGCGGCGGCATAGTCCTCCGCGTCCTCCTGCGAAACGGATGCGATATTGTCCTGATTGACCTGCCGGACCGTCCCGTCCGGGTCATAGCGGACGGAGAAGAAGCGCAGGGAATACTGCACCTCCGGCGAAAAATGCATCCAGTCGTCAAACGGCGGCGTACTCCGTCCGGGCGAAAACGGCATCTGCCGGTCCTCCAGCTCCATGAGCCTTGCCAGCGCCTCATCCTGCTGACCGGTCACGCTGTGGTAGTTCCAGAGATTGATGAAGCACAGCAGCGTCAGAACGACCGCGGTAAACGCCGCCATGGCGGCGCCGATGAACCGCCAGCGCATCTTTTTCAGCATCGCGTCTCCTCCAAAGCATAGCCCGCGCCGCGAATGGTCTTGATCTCAATATCCGCGCCGATCTGCCGGAGCTTCCTGCGCAGAAAGCCGATGTATGTCCAGACGACCTCCATCTCTGTCTCGGTATCAAAGCCCCAGATCTTCTCCATCAGACGCTCGGAGGAAAAGACCTGCCGCGGGTTGCGCAGAAACAGCTCCATCAGCTGATATTCCTTGTTGTTCAGCCGCACCTCGTCCAGCTCCGTCCGCAGCAGATACTGCCCGCAGTCCAGCGCCGTGTTTCCGCACGTCAGCATGGACGGAGCATAGGCGCCGCTGCGCCGGGTGAGCGCCCGGACTCTCGCCAGAAACTCGCTCGCCGCGAACGGCTTTGGCAGATAATCGTCCGCGCCTGCGTCCAGCCCCGCCACGCGGTCCTCGACCTCCGCCTTCGCCGTCAAAAACAGCGCGGGCGTTGTAATGCCGTGCGCTCTTGCCTTCCGCAGAACGCTCAAGCCGTCGAGCCCCGGCATCATGATGTCCAGCACCAGCGCGTCGTAGCTCGCTGCCTGGATATAATCGAGCGCATCGCTGCCGTTATGCACCAGATCTACGGCGTATTTATTCTTTTCCAGCATGACCTTCAGCGCACGGGCGATGCTTACCTCGTCCTCTGCGATCAGAATGCGCATAGCTGATCCCTCCGATCTGTACCCATTCTGACACGGCAAGCCGAAATGAGCCTGAAATCTTTTTTATTATAGCACGGCACGCCGCCTGCGGATAGAATTTTTCTGCCGCCATTTCAGGTACATTTCGGGATGTGCGTGTAACATAGCATCCGTGCATAACTACATAATCAGAAAGGAGCACCACGATATGGAACTGACCGGGCTTTACCGGCACGAGCTGAAATATCCGATCAGCGCCGCCGGGTATCTCGCGCTGCGGCAGCGGCTGCTGCCGGTCATGCAGCGCGACCCGCACGCGGGCGCGGACGGACTGTATACGGTCCGAAGCGTCTATTTTGACAATTACCGGGATAAGGCGCTGCGCGAAAAGAGGGACGGCGTGCAGCGCCGGGAAAAATTCCGCATTCGATATTATAATGACGATCTTTCCTTTATCACGCTGGAAAAGAAGATCAAGCACAACGATCTGTGCATGAAGCTCGACGCGCCGCTGACACGGGAGGACTACCGGCGTCTGCTGTGCGAGCCGGGCGCATGGATGCTGGAGCATCCGCAGCCGCTCGTGCGGGAGCTGTACTGCAAGATGAACACGCAGCAGCTCAAGCCGCGCGTGCTGGTATCCTATGTGCGCGAGCCGTATATCTACAGTGCCGGGAACGTCCGCGTGACCTTCGACTCCCGCATCCGCACGAGCCTGTTTCAGAGCGGCTTTGCAGACGTTGCGCTGCCCGACGTCAGCGCGACGGACGCGCCCGGCGACATCCTTTTGGAAGTGAAGTTTGACGCCTTTCTGCCGGACATCATCCGGGCGCTTTTGCAGTCCGGCGAGCTGCGCCAGCAGGCGTTTTCAAAATACGGCGCGTGCCGCCGGTTCGGTTAAAAAATACCAGGGAGGAATAACATGAGCTTCAACGATATTTTCAAATCCAGCTTTCTGGAGAGCGTTTCCGAGTTTTCCATTCTTGATACGGTCATCGGTCTCGCCGTTGCGCTGGTGATCGGGCTGTTCATTTTTATCATCTACAAAAAGACGCTGACCGGCGTGATGTACTCCAGCGGCTTTGCGCTGACGCTGGTCGGGCTGTCGCTTGTCACAACGCTCGTCATCATGGCGGTCACGTCCAACGTCGTGCTGTCGCTCGGCATGGTGGGCGCGCTGTCCATCGTCCGCTTCCGCACCGCCATCAAAGAGCCGGTGGAGATCGTGTTTCTGTTCTGGTCGCTGGCGGTCGGCATCGTCATCGGCGCGGGCATGATCCCGCTGGCGGTCATCGGCTCTGCCATCATCGGTGTGATCCTGCTGCTGTTTGCCAATCGCAAAATTCGCAATAGCCCCTATATCCTTGTTTTGAGCTGTGCAAGCGATGCGGCGGAGATCGCCGTACTGGAGGCGCTCGCGCAGAACAGCGCCCAGTATATCGTCAAATCCAAAACCGTCACGGCGGCGGGTACGGAGCTGACGGCGGAGCTGCGCACCAAAGACGCGTCCGTTGCCTTTGTCAGCAGCATCGCGCAGCTGCCGGGCGTGCAGAGCGCCACGCTGGTCAGCTACAACGGCGAATATCTGTCGTAACGGAGGGAAACCGCATGATCGCGCATAAACACATCACCGGGATCGTCGCCGTGGTCATGGCGGTCGCCGTCTGCCTGTGCCTCTGCGCCGCCGCCTTTTCCGATGCCATCGCCGCAGCCGCCGGCGACACGGGCATCACCATGGAGTATGAAACGGCGCTGTTCGATACGAGCAGTATTCTCAGCGTGAATATTCTCATGGACGAGGCGGACTGGAACGATATGCTGGAAAATGCCACGGCGGAGGAATATTACCAGTGCGACGTGGAGATAAACGGCACGACCTTTTACCGCGTCGGCATCCGTCCCAAGGGCAACACCAGCCTGA
>CALACZ010000129.1 GCA_937890735.1 uncultured Bacillota bacterium | reverse complement strand
ACTCAAAATTCCACTGATGATCTTTTTTGCGTTCATTGGAGTCTCCTCTCTGTGTCATGCGGTTTGAATTGAACTTGCTTACGGGAGTGATTTTAATCGCTGTGTGTAAAAAGCGCAGTCCGTGTTTTGAAAAATTTGCGAAAAAATTTCTGCAAAGAAAAATCCTGCCACATGGCAGGAAACAGGGCAAGACTGGCTTCTGTCCGGGATGCACAGCGGCGGATGAAGTCCATATTCTGTTCGATCAGCCGCTCCCGTGCAGCCGCGTCCCGCTGCGAAAGCGCCGCATGATTTTTGGGGGAGCGCCGCCAAACCGGCGGCTCGTTTTCCGGCATTCGCGGCGACAGGCTGTTATATATTTTGAGATGTTTGCCGTGGTATAGCCAATATATATTGACTTATATTGACTTTTGCATTTCTGCTGCTGTAAAATAAAATCATAATTTTATGGAAGCACCGAACGATTCGGCAAGCGGGATCGGCGGGAAATATTCGGCAAAGCGCGTCGGCGCAATTGTGCGGTATTGCCTCAAATGATTTAATCGGGAAACAGTATAAAACGGATGAAAGGGCGGAAGAACAGATGCTGAAAAAATGGTGCGCAAAGCTGCTTGTTTTGCTGGTCATGGTCTGCACAGTCGCCGCAGCCAGCCCGGCTGCGCAGGCAGAAGTCATCCCGGAGGAGACGGAGCAGGTACAGACTGAAACCAACGCTGCGGTGCAGAGCACCGAGGTCATTGACTCGGGGATCTGCGGCGACGATCTGACGTGGTCTCTGGACAGCGCCGGCACACTGACGATCAGCGGCAGCGGGAAAATGGCGGATTATACACAGCTTAATGCTTCTAATCCAGCCAGCAGCCCATGGTATAGATACAGAGATCAATGCAAACGGATCATATTGAGGTATGGTGTAACCTCGATCGGGAACTATGCATTTTCTGCGTTTAAAGAACTGAAGGAGGTGACGCTGCCGTCTACAATTTCCTGCATCGGCTCTCAGGCATTTGTGAACTGCAGCGCTCTGACTACGCTAACGCTGCCAAATAGCTTGAAAGAGATTAAAGAGATGGCATTTATTAACTGTTACGGTCTGTCAAGCATTAAGCTGCCGAATAGCTTGACTAGTCTTGGAGCGGGCGCCTTTGCGCACTGTACAAGTCTAAAAAACCTGACGCTGTCGGTCAATCTGACCAGTATAAGTTGGGGGGCGTTTGAGGAATGCAAGAGTTTGACATCACTGGAATTTCCAGAACGGCTCTCTGATATTAATGCATATGCGTTTGAGGGATGCACTGGGTTGGCTGCTTTGAAGCTGACCGATAACCTGATCAATATTGGGGACAGAGCATTCAGCGGCTGTACCGGCCTGTCCGGCAGCTTGATGATCCCACAAAACGTTAAAAAAATAGGGGATGGTGCGTTTCGCGGCTGCACAGGTATCACCGAATTTGTTGTTGACGAGAATAATACCATGTACTGGAATGACAAGAGCGGTGCGCTGTACGCTACCGATGGTAAATTCATTGCGTGGCCTGCGGGCAGGGAACAGGATCTCTATGTGGTGTTCCGCGGCAATGTCCCGGGTGCGGTTACTCGGATCGCTGAAAGTGCGTTCTATTCTTGCAAACTCCAAACGTGTTATATTCCCAATTCGGTCACCGAAATCGGGTGGAATGCTTTTGAAAATGCAGAAAATTTAAAGAAACTTTATTTCTTCGGCAATTGTCCAACGATTGGAAATTATGCGTTTCCGTGCAGGGCGGAAAGCGCGATTGACGTCTACCATCAGGAATCGGCAACAGGCTGGACGGAGGAAATATGGCCGCCTGAGTATTTCACACTACATTCCTGGATGGTTCAGGAAAAAACCACTATACAACTAGAATACGAAACCCTGACATTGTCTCTTGGAAAATCGCAAAAATTGGTCGCGAGCGTATTACCAGAGTGGGCAGAGGATAAGTCTGTCGCCTGGAGCTCTGCGGATATGGACGTTGCGGCGGTATTTGCGGACGGGACGGTCCTTGGCAAGAAGGCAGGGACGACGACGGTCACTGCCACGACCGCCGACGGCAGCTTTACGGCGAGCTGTACCGTTACGGTCGAGCCCGCACCCGCCGGGCGTATGCCCGTCCGCCTCGACTCCGTCTGCGCGCGCCCCGGCAACACCGTTCAGGTGCGCCTCGTGCTGGACGAGAACCCCGGCTTCGCGAACCTGAGCCTTGCGATCGACTATGATGCGGACGTCATGACGCTGACAGAGGTCGAGAACAAGGTATCCGGCACAGAGTACACGCAATCGCAGAAGCTCACGGCAGATCCGTATATGCTGAGCTGGAACAGCGCTACCGAAAACTGCACAGCTGCCGGTACGCTGGCGATCCTGACGTTCCAGATCAAAGATACCGCCGCCTATGGCGCATATCCCATCTCTGTCAGCTTCTACCAGGGGCGTGATCAGGACTTCACAGACGGTGTTGACGTGAACTATGACCAGGCAGGACAGCCGCTGCCGCTGCTTTATATTGGCAGCAGCGTGGAGGTCCGCGCCTATTTCCCCGGAGACATCAACGGCGACGGGCGTGTCGATTCCCGCGATGTGTTGAATCTGCTGCGCTATCTTTCCGACTGGGTCGGGATCACCGTAGTCGATGCGGCGCTGGACGTGAACGGAGACGGAAACTACAATTTCCGCGACGCGACGACTCTTCTGCAATACATTGCCGGCTGGAACGTCGTTCTGCATTAAGGAGGTGCGGACATGAAAAGGAGGATCATCTGCTGCCTGCTGGCTGCCATGCTTTTCATCGGCTCGCTTCCTGCTGCGCAGGCTGCAAGCGCCCCTAAGGTATCGGTGCAGACCGTCTCCGCGACGGCTGGCGACGAGGTGTCCGTGACCGTGAGCCTGTCCGGCAATACCGGCTTTTCGGATCTGAGCATTGCGCTGGATTACGACCCGGCGGTTTTAACGCTGGCCCATGCCGAACAGGAGGCGCTTACGTCAAGATGTCTCAAATCGCAGGACCTGACAGACCGCCCGTATTCCCTGATCTGGGTATCCGCGACCTCGCTCTGTAAGTCCAACGGCATCCTTGCGACGCTGACCTTCCGCATTTCGGAGGACGCTCCCGGCGGGGACACGCCGGTCTACGTCGGCTTTTATAAAGGTCGTCAGGGAAATTACGAGGACGGCATCAACGTGAATTACCGAATGGACAGCGAACAGGAGCAGAAGCCGCTCGGACTGACCTATTCAAGCGGCTTTGTGCGCGTCGAGGCGCTGCCGGACACGGAAGTGACCGTTTCCCTCGACGGCTGCGAACAGGCAACGCTCTCCGCCCGTCATGCGATGACGGGGCAGATCTACGCTGCGTCTTATACCAGCGAAGGGCGTATGCTGGACGTTTCGATCCGGGACGCAGCAAGCACGGTCAATGCCTCGCCTGCCTCCGGCGCGGCTTACGTCAAGCTCATGTGGCTGGATGACGGACGCCCGGTCTGCGCCGCACTCGATGTGACCGCAGCTGCGCCGATCGTAAAGAAAAAACTGACTGCGTAATACAGTCAAAAGGAGCTGACTATGAACAAAAACACAGAACCAAAGCGCTCCGCCGCCTCATGGCTGGTGGAGCTGGCGAAGGGGCGGTACGGTGAGTACGCCCTGAGCGTCCTTGCGGCGCTGCCGCTGGGCGATCCTCTTTGAACAGCTGGACAGTGCCGGGAGTTTCTTGTCTCTGTTCCGCTCCATCGACATCGGCGTGGACAAGGCGAACGCCGTCCTGAATGTCGAGCCCATATGGCGCTGCCGGACGGGTTCGACACCGCGATCGGCGAGGCGGACAGCTCACTCTCCGGCGGCAGCGCTTGGCGCGGGCATACACGGTTTGCAGCATCGTCTCCGGCACGCCGGAGAGATGGATCTTTTCTGCCATATCACATCACTTTTCCTGTTTCCTGCGTCTGCCCGCCCAAATGGCGTTCGCGAGCATCCAGATGCCCATCGCCGCGTTAGTCGAGCCCTGGCTCAAAACATAGTCCCAAGTGGAAATCTCTGCGCCGAGCGCCTGCCGAATGTCGGGGATGAGCACAAAAATGAGCTGAAAAACGAGAATGTGCAGCGCGAGCATCCGGCGCGGCAGGACGGTCTTTTTCGTGATCACCGCGAAGGCGCTCCCGAGGAACAGCAGCGCCAGCCCCGCATACGAAAGGATCATCGCGGGCATCAGGCGGTCAAACTGCGTCTGAATAAGCAGCGTGGTCTCCTCCCGCCCCAGGAGCGGCGAGAGCGTGGCCGTCCAGTCGGCAAGGCTGCCGATGAACAGATGCAGCGCCGTAGCGGTGGAGAGGATAATAACGCCGCCCGCGAGGACTACCGCGCGGGTCTTGCGGTACTGCGACAGAATTTGCCGGTAAAAAACGCGCATCATGAAAAATTTCAGCACCATGCCGATGAGACCCGCCGCGACCAGCAGCGGAAACCGCCACGCCTCCCACGAGCCGCTTAAGTACGCCTCGCGGACGAACAGCCCGCTGTCGCCGGCATTCGGCGGGATGACGCTCAGGCACAGGTCGTCGACGAGCATCAAAAATGCCCCCAACGCGCCAGCAGCGCGTCGCGCCGGCATTGCTTCAGTTCCGGGATCATCATGTTCGGAAGCCCCGTTTCCTGCCAGTTAGAGATGACTAACCGCTGTGTTCCTAAAAAGCTGCCCCGCAGCCTTCTTCTTTATGATACTATCGTTTTTGCACAAAAGCAACAGCATCCGGCATTTATTTTCTGCGGCGGTGTGTACGCTTACAGAAAATGCAGCCCGCACTTCTATTACATCTGCGCACATTGCGAAAAAATGTAAAGCCTCCGGGTGCTTGACAATTTAGTCTCACAAATATATAATATTCAATATATATCAAGCGATATATATAATTCGGCAGGGAAGGACGAAACCTATGGCGCCCAAGAACAAATTCACAAAAGAGGAAATGATCGCGGCGGCGATGCGTGTCGTGCGGGGAGGCGGCGTCGGTGCGCTGACCGCCAAAACGCTGGCGGACGCGCTCGGCACGTCCACGCAGCCGATTTTTACCGCCTTCGGCTCGATGGATGCTGTCCGGCAGGCTGTCTATACCGCCGCGGTGCGCGTATACGACGGGTATACGGACGCGGGGCTGCGCGAGGATATTCCGTTTTTCGGCGTGGGGATGCAGTACATCCGCTTTGCGCGCGAAGAGCCGGAGCTGTACCGTCTGCTGTTTTTGACGCAGGACGCAGAGTTCGGCGCCATGCACGCCATGGCGCATTTGCAGGAGGCGGTGCGCCCGACGCTCATGCGCATTTACCGCCTCACCGCCGCCGAGGCGGACCGCTATTTCCGCGATCTGTGGCTCGTGGTGCACAGCCTGTCCACACTCATCGTGACCGGCGACTGTCCGTACTCCGACCGCGAGATCGGGCAGATGCTCATGGGGTTCAGTGTCAGCCTCTGCAAGTCCATCAAGGAGATCCCCGGCTTCGCCGCGGGCGATTTTGACCGCGACGCCGCATTCCGTGCACTGATCGAGCAATAGACCGAGGGGAGCGAAGGGAGGAGCTGCAAATATGAACGAACAGGAACTGCTGAACGCATGGAAAGCCGAGGAGCGCGCGGCGCACATCCACGGCTGGGATTTTTCACACATCGCGGGGCGGTACACGGAGGAGACGGACCTGCCGTGGGACTACCGGCAGATCATTCTGGACCGATTGATGCCGGAGAGGAAGCTGCTGGACGTGGATACGGGCGGCGGCGAATTTTTGCTGTCGCTCCGCCATCCGTATAAGAACACCAGCGCGGCGGAGGCGTATCCGCCGAATGCGGAGCTGTGCGACGAGACGCTGCGCCCGCTGGGCATCGACTTTCGCGCGGGCGACGGCAAGGACACGCTGCCGTTTGACGACGCGGTGTTCGATATGGTCATCAACCGCCACGGCGATTTCAACGTGCCGGATATTCGCCGGATGCTGAAGTGCGGCGGTATTTTTATTACGGAGCAGGTCGGCGCGGAAAATGACCGCGAGCTGGTGGCGCTGCTTCTGGGCGAGACGCCGCTGCCGTTCCCGGAGCAGTATCTGGATGCCGCGCAGGAAATTTTGTGATGCGGGCTTTGAAATTCTGGACGCACAGGAGTGCTTCCGCCCGATCAGATTCTATGACGTCGGTGCGCTCGTCTGGTTTGCGCGCATCATCGAGTGGGAGTTCCCCGGCTTTTCCGTGGAGCGCTGTAAAGAGAACCTCCTGCGTGCACAGAAAATACTCGACCAAACCGGCGTGATCGAAGGGCAGATCCACAGATTTTTGCTTGTGTGCGTCAAAACGTGATCAGCATATCTGTTTCAAAACCGTTTCGGGATCCGGCGAACTGTATAGCTGCGGATCGAGCAGCCCGTCAGCCGCTCCGGCTCTAAGCCGCAGCTTTTCAGATCGTCCCGGTCGCTGTCTGTCAGCGTAAATGGTTTCGCCATGTTGATATAGCGCATCTGCGGGCGGCTGTCGCGCGCTCAGAGTGCTGTGCCGGTCTTGGGCACGAACAGGCGCGTCATATCGGCGCGCTCGAGCTCCAGCAGGCGGACTTTGCGCGCGATGCCGCCGCCGTAGCCGGTCAGGCTGCCGCTCGTGCCGACTACGCGGTGGCAGGGGATCATCAGCGAGATGGGATTGTGCCCCACCGCGCCGCCCACCGCCTGCGCCGACATTTTGAGAAGTCCGCGCTCCTGCGCAATTTTGGCAGCAATTTCACCGTAGGTCATGGTTTTTCCGTAGGGGATGGTTAACATAATATCGCAGACTGCCTTACGGAACGGCGTGGAGTCATAGCGCAGCGGCGGGAGAAAGTCCGGCTCGCGCCCGGAAAAATAGATGTCCAGCCAGCGCCGCGCCTGTGAAAACAGCGGACGCTCCGCCGTTTCTGTCTGCTTGGGCAGAATGTTTCCAAAGTGCTTCTGCCCGTCGAACCAGAGCCCGATGAGCGCGGAATCGTCACAAGCCAGCGTGATCCCGCCGAGCGGGGAGTCATATTTGGCGGTATAGATCATGGCGTTTTCTCCCTTTTCGGCTTGTAGTCCCGCAGCTCGGGGATCGCGCCGCCGGAGACTGCCCAGAGATACAGGCTCGCCACGCTGCAATAGGGGCTGAAGCGGCGGCGGTATTTCTCAAACAGCTTGCGGTCGATGGCGCGGTGGTGGTATACCATGCGCAGCCCGCGCTGGATGGCGAGGTCGTCGTAGCTGAAAATATTCGGGCGCTGAAGGCAGAAAAGCAGGATCATCTCCGCCGTCCACACGCCGATGCCCTTGAGCGAACTCAGCGCCCGGATGGCGTCCTCGTCGCTCATCTGCGCGACGGTGTCCAGATCGAACGCACCGCTGTGCACCTTTTCGGCAAGATCCGTGATGTACTCCGCCTTGCGGAATGTCATGCCGAGCGCTTGCAGGTCGGACACGCCCGCCGCGAGGATCGTTTCGGCACTGACCGCGCCCAGCGCGTCCTGCATCCGCTGCCAGATGGTCGCCTGCGCCTTCGTTGAGATCTGCTGCCCGATGATGTGGTGGATGACGGAGGAAAACAGGTCCGTGTCCACTGTGCGGTCGATGTGCCCCACGCGGTCAATGACCGCGCCGAGCCGCGCGTCCTTCTGCCGCAGATAGGAAAGCTCCGTTTCGCCGTATGCAAAAACCAAATCCGTCACCTGCCTCTAAATTCTGACCCGATCATATCACATTCTGCCACAAAACGCCACCGAAAAACGGTTGCAGACAGGAAAAGACGCAGAACCGGCATCCGCCGCTCCCGCGCCTGTTTTTGTCTGCGATGCCATTTTAGAGGATGCTCACGACCGCCGCGCTCAGGGCGGCGATGGCGGCGAAAATGCCGCCGTCCGGGGTCGTGGTGTACGCGGAGAGCATCCGCGGCAGCCCCGAAAGACTTTCGCCCTCCACGCCACAGCCGAGGATCATATCGCCCGTAGAATGCAGTGCCGCCGCGAACAGCCCGATGGCGAGCAGCCTGCGGATGCGCGCCCAGCCCAGCTGGCGCGAAATGCCGATGTCGTGAAAATTCTGTGTCATATCAGTTCCGCCTTTCAGTGCGTTTGCATGACCGCCACGGTGCACGGGATGCGCCCGGGGCAGAGGGTGTATTGCACGTCTGCATAGCCCGCGTCCGCGAAAAACTGCCGGTAGGTATCCACTGTGAACTCGTGCTTAAAATCCGCGCCCGCCTTGCCGATGGCGCTGGAAACACAGTCGGTCTCGCCCTGCTGCGATTTATTGATGTAGGTCGGGATGATGAGCCGCCCGCCGGGGCGGCAGACCCGATCCAGCTCGCGCAGCGCGGCGTTGGGGTCGTCCAGCAGATGGATGACGTTCGCGGCGACGACGGCGTCAAAGCTGGCGTCGGGGTAGGGAAGGTGCAGGATATCCGCCGCCTCAAACGTGATATTGCTGCGATTTTTGAACTTCTTTCGCGCGCGGTGGAGCATTTTCTCCGAAAAATCCGTCGCAGTAAGATGCTTGCACCGCGCGGCGATCACGCCGCTGAGCAGTCCCGTCCCGCAGGCGCATTCCAGCACCGTGCTGCCCGGCTCGATTATGCCTGCCACGGCGGCGCACAGCGCGCGGTTTGTCCTGCGGTTGATGACGTTGGCAAACAGGTCATAAACGCCCGCCACATTGTCCCAGAACATCGTACACGCTCCTTTAATGGATGATGAGCGCCATGAGCCCTGCAAGAACGGCGGCGATGAGCGCCATACCGACCGTGCCGGAGAGCCATTTGACGGTCTTGTCGTGCGCGGTGATGTACGGCTTTAAGTCCTCCGTGCCGTGGATGGTCCACGCGGGCGTATGCCCGACCCACCAGCCGTCCACCAGCAGGCGGTCCACCAGATTCATGACTGACAGAATAACGAGCGTCTGCCAGAAACCCTCCAAAAAGCCGCGCGCGCCGTTCACGGCGTACACAAACACAAGCACATACGCCAGATACCCCGGCACGCAGACGAGCTTAAAGAGCAGGGAATTGCGGCGAATTTTTCCGTGCGTCGTCAGCCCCAGCTCCACGCAGCGATCCTGCACGTCCTGATGGTAAAGATGCACCATGCCCACCGCGCCGCTGTGGATGCCGAACGCGCAGATGAGCACGAGCAGCGCGGCAAGCCCAAAGCCCTCCAGAATGACCATTACAGTCATGATAAGTTCCTCCTTATTGCCGGCATTCCGCCGTGTCCTTGCGTGCCAGCACGCAGTGCCAGCCGTATTTGTTGGCGTGCATTTCGATGCTGCCGAAGCCCGCCTGCGTGAGCGCGGCGCGCAGTTCGTCGTCCGTGGGGACGTGCATCCCGTCCACGCGCGACTCCCAGGGATTGCCGCTGCCGCATTCGTTGCAGATGAAAAACGTCCCGCCGGGCTTGAGCACGCGGTTCACCTCCGCAAAGCAGCGCGGCAGATCCTGCCAGAAATAGACGGTCTCAAACGCCGTGACCACGTCGAACCACGCGCTGGCGAAGATGAGTCGCTCCACGCCGCCCTGCCAGATGGCGCAGCGGTTATCCGCAATGGCGCGCTGGTTGAGCTTGCGCGCCGTCTCGGCGCTGACGGCGGAGTAATCGACGCCCTTGACGATGCCCTGCGGGCATTTTTTCAGCAGCGTGCGGATGTTCGCGCCGCCGCCGCAGCCGCAGTCCAGCACGCGCGCGTCCGGCGCGAGGGGCAGAAATTGCATCCCCCAATGCGCCATCGTGCCGTGGAGCAGATTCATCATGCGCACCATGACCTTGCCGCCGAAGCCGACAGGCTTGCGGGTGTTATCCAAGAATGCCATACAGAACTCAGACCTTTCTCAGAACTTTCTGGAATTAGAGATGTCTAACAATTAGATATGTCTAACCTATGGGGCAAAAAATAAAGCCCCTCGGTACGGCACTAGTGTAGCACGCTCCGGCGGCGCTTGCAAGACCATTTTGAACTTTTTTGCCCGAAAAATGTCAAAAAGCAGCCGCCTTCTGGCAGCTGCTTTCGATATTCAGGCTTACTCCGCGAGCTCGCGGACGGCGCGGGCGGCGGCATCGACTTCCTGCTCGGTATTGAAGCAGGAAAAGCTGAAGCGCACTGCGCCTTGTTTGACCGTGCCGAGCGCTTCGTGCATCCTTGGCGCGCAGTGCGCGCCGGGGCGTGTGGCGATGCCGTAGTCGGTGAACAGCACGTCGGCGACCTCGGAAGAGTCATAGCCGCGGATGTTGAGCGAGACGATGGCGGCGCGCCCCGGCTGCGAAAAATCGCCGTAGACGCTCACGCCGGGGATCTCCCGCACCGCGTCATAAAAGCGGCGCATGAGCGCGCGTTCGCGCGCCCCGATTTTGGCGACACCCTCCTGCAAAAGATAGTCCAGCGCCGCGTTCAGCCCCGCGATGCCGTGACTGTTGAGCGTGCCCGCCTCCAGCCGCGTGGGATACATCGGCGGCTGATCTTTGTCATAGGAATGCACGCCCGTGCCGCCGCGCAGCAGGGGACGGACGTCCACGCCCGGGCGGATGCACAGCCCGCCCGTGCCCTGCGGACCCATCAGAGCCTTGTGCCCCGTAAAGCAGAGCACGTCGATGCCCAGTTCCGCCATGCTGATCGGCAGCGCCCCGGCGGTCTGCGACGCGTCGGCGATGAGCAGCGCGCCGTGCGCGTGCGCCATGCGGGCGATGCGCGCGAGGTCAAGGACGTTTCCCGTCAGGTTGGAGGCGTGCGTGCAGACGACGGCTTTCGTATTCTCACGGAACAGGCGCTCAAAATCGTCGTAACAGACGTTTCCAGACCTGTCCGCCGGGACAAAATCGACTGCCGCGCCGCGCGCTTGCAGGTCGTAGAGCGGGCGCAGGACGGAGTTATGCTCCAGGTCGGTGGAGAGGACATGGTCGCCGGGGGCGAGCAGCCCGTAGATGGCGATGTTGAGCGCCTCGGTGGCGTTCATGGTGAACACCACATGGTCCGCGCGCGGGCAGCCGAAGAGCTGCGCGAGCTTCTGCCGCGTTTCAAACACAGCGCGGGACGCGCTGAGCGACGCACCGTGCGCGCCGCGCGCGGCGTTTCCGGCGGTGGCGAGCGCGACGGCGACCGCTTCGGCGACGGCGGGCGGTTTGTGCAGCGTTGTTGCCGCGTTGTCAAGATAGATCATACAAATCTCCTTACGCGAACATCTCCACGACGGCGCAGGCTTCGTAGGCATAGCCCGTCTGCGCGAGTGCATCGAGCAAAGCCTGCTTGTCCTCCGGCTCTGCCTTCCACGCCAGTCCGCACCCGGCGGCGACCTGCGCGGGGACTGGGATCATCCGCCCCGGCAGTCCGCTTTTTGTAAAGAGCGCTTCGGCGGCGATCGCCTGCGCTGTGGAGGCGAAGGTCAGCACCAGCGCCGGGCGCTTCCGGCGCATCACGGACGCAGGATGCGGTCCGCCTGCATCTGCTTTTCGGCGATCACATACATATTCGTGACCTCGCCGACTTGCAGCTTGTCGGTCAGCCCGTAGAAGTTCAGGCAGGTGCCGCAGGTGAGGATCTCCACGCCCAGATCCCGGAGCTTGCGCAGATCGTCGAGCGAGGGCGAACCTTCGCAGGTGACGCGCGCGCCGCCGTTATAGAACAGGACGGTGGTGGGCAGTGTTTCCATCTGTGTGAGGGCAAAAAGAAAGCCCTTGAGCAGAATTCTGCCCAGCTCGTCGCTGCCCTCGCCCATATGGTCGGCGGAGACGACAACGACCGTTTTTGCCTTTGCGGCGTGGACGGTGCAGAGGTTTGCCTCGTCGCCGGTGGAGGCGACCGCGCCTTCTGTGGTGAGCGTGACGCGGTATTCCTTGTCGGCGCGCTGCTCCGTCTGGATGGCGCAGCCCTTGCTTTCGGCAAGGCGCGTCAGATTCTGCACGGCGATCTCGTTATCGACCAGCACCTCGACCGTGCCCGCGCCGCCGAGCTCCTGCAGGGCGTGCATGGTTTTGATGACGGGCAGCGGACAGGCGTCCCCGATGGCATTGACCTGGATCATAAGTAAAAACCTCCCTGAATGTGTAGCGGTTCAAGCGTTATTCATATTGTAGCACAACGAAACGGCAAGTTGCAATTCACGGATTTGACGATATGACATAACTGTTCGCCAATGGCGAAAATCACGGCGGCGGAGGAACTCTGCGCGGTTTTTAACAAACGAAGCCCCCGCGCGAGAGGTTCGCGCGGGGGCAATTCCTTATGTACGCAGATAGATGGAATCGAGCAGCTGCGTGCCGGCGGCGGTGCGGAAGATTTTCGCGCGGGCGGTCTCGATGTTGGCGCGGGAATAGCCGCTCTCGTCGGCGTTGACGAGATAATCCGCCTCCAGCAGGATGCGGTGGTCGATGCCGTTGACGTCGGTGTAGGTGTGATGGTGCGCGGCGAGCCACGAAATGCGCGCGGCGTCCTCGGGACTCACGGGCAGGGCGGCGAAGAATGCGTCCACCAGCGGCGGGCTTTCCAGCTCCTGCTTTTTGCCGTCGGCGCTGCCGTATTTTTCGCGGCAGAGCAGGCAGGCGATGTCATGCACGATGGCGGCAAGCTCCAGCGTTTGCTGCGTGTGCTCGTCCAGCCCCTCCAGCTCGCCGATGGTCCGCGCGTATGCCCAGACCTTAAGAAAATGCGCGATGTCATGCGCATTGCCGCGGTAAAAGTCGATCATATTCCGCGCTGCGGCGGCGATGAGCGTCATGCTGCTCCCTCCTCAAGTGTATTATCCGAGTGCGACATCGAGCACCATCATGGCGCTGAAGCCGACGGCGAAAAAGACTGTGCCGATGTTGGAGTGGCTGCCCTGCGACATTTCGGGGATCAGTTCCTCCACCACGACGTACAACATCGCCCCGGCGGCAAAGCTCAGTAGATACGGCAGCGCCGGGATGACGAGCTGCGCGGTGAGGATGGTGAGCACCGCGCCGATCGGCTCGACCACGCCGGACAGAACGCCGTTTGCAAACGCTTTGGATTTTTTCATCCC
Source organism: uncultured Bacillota bacterium (assembly GCA_937890735.1). Lineage (GTDB taxonomy): Bacteria > Bacillota > Clostridia > Oscillospirales > Oscillospiraceae > CAG-170. Next base: position 17,000 of record CALACZ010000129.1, on the reverse strand, counting down.
GCCTGCGCGCAGCGGCAGCGAGATGATCGCGCCCTCGGGGAAGTTCTGGATGGCGATGCCGAGCGACAGCGCCAGCGCGCCCGCCGCCGAGATCTGTGCGCTGCCGGACAGGAAGCCCGCGTACACAACGCCCACCGCCATCCCCTCGGGGATGTTGTGGAGCGTGACCGCCAGCAGCATCATGGTCGTGCGCTGCAAATGGCTTTTCGGACCTTCCGTCTGCCCGCTGCGCGCGTGCAGGTGGGGGATGATGTGATCGAGCGCCAGCAGAAACAGCACGCCGATCCAGAAGCCGATGAACGCGGGCAGAAACGCCAGCGCGCCGAGGTGCGCCGACTGCTCGATGGCGGGGATGAGCAAGCTCCAAACGCTTGCCGCCACCATCACGCCGGCGGCAAAGCCGGTGAGCGAGCGCTGCACCTTATCGCCGGGCGCATTTTTGAGGAAAAACACGCACGCCGCGCCGAGCGTTGTGCCGAGAAACGGGATGAGGATGCCGTAAAACGCCTGCAGCTGCATCAGGACTCCCTTTCATCCGGGAGCAGGTTCGTCATGCTCTTGAGGCTGATGGCGAGCGTGGAGGCGTTATGCAGCAGCGCGGAGGTCGTGGGCGGCAGGATGCCCGCCACGCCCAGCACGATGAGCCCGAAGTTGAAGCCCACGATGGAGCGGTAGTTGCGGTGGATACGCGCCATGAGCGCGCGGCTGATCTTTCGCAGCGTGACGAGCTCGAACAGATCCTCCGATGCGATGGTAATATCCGCGATCTCGCGCGCGATGGCAGCGCCGGTGGAGATGGCGATGCCAGCATCCGCCTCCGAGAGGGCGGGGGAGTCGTTCACGCCGTCGCCGATCATGATGACCGTATGTCCGGCGGCACGCTCGCGGCGGATGAATGCCGCCTTATCCTCCGGCAGGACCTCGGCATAGAACTCGTCTACGCCGACCTCCTGCGCCACACACGCGGCGGTCTTGCGGTTATCGCCCGTCATCATGACGACCTTGCGGATGCCGCATTCGTGCAGCGCGCGGATGGCGTCCTTTGCCTCGGCACGCAGCGGGTCGCTGATGCAGATGACCGCGGCAAGCGTGCCCGCGATGCACAGATACAGGTGCGAATCCTGCGCGGGCAGGGCGTCGAACTTCTCCATCTCGTCCTGCGGGATGGTGCAGCCTTCGTCCTCAAAAACGAAGTGCGCGCTGCCGATGACGACCTTGCGCCCCTCGACCATGCTGGAAATGCCGTGCGCCACGATGTACTGCACCTGCGAATGGTATTCCTCGTGCGACAGCCCGCGGCGCTTGGCCTCCTCGACCACGGCGGTCGCCATGGAGTGGGGATAGTGCTCCTCCAGGCACGCGGCGAGGCGCAGCATCTCCTCCGCGTCGCGCCCGCCGAACGGGACGACGCAGGAGACTGCCGGGACGGCATAGGTCAGCGTGCCGGTCTTGTCAAAGACGACGGTGTCGGCGTTCGATACCGCCTCCAGGAAGCGCCCACCCTTGACGGAGATATGATGGTGGCTCGATTCGCGCATGGCGGAGAGCACGGCGATGGGCATGGCGAGCTTGAGCGCGCACGAGAAATCGACCATCAGCACCGCCAGCATTTTGGTGACGTTGCGCGTGAGCGCGTAGGTGAGCACCGTGCCGCCCAGCGTGTACGGCACGAGCCGGTCGGCAAGGCGCGCCGCCTTATCCTCGGCGGTGGATTTGAGCTTTTCGGATTCCTCGATCATGCGCACGATGCGGTCATAGCGCCCGCTGCCGAGCGCCTTTTGCACCTCCACGACGCATTCGCCCTCCTCGGCGACCGTGCCCGCGTAAACAAGGCTGCCGGGACGTTTGGCGACGGGCAGAGACTCGCCGGTGATCGACGCCTGATTGACCGCCGCCTCGCCGTCTACGACCTTGCCGTCGAGCGGGATGAGCCCGCCGGTGCGGACGACCATGAGATCGCCGGGCTTCACGTCGCCGATGGGGACGAGCAGCTCCGTTTCGCCGCTTTTCACCCAGACGTGATCGACGTTCAGCGACATCGCGCCCGCGAGATCGGCAACGGACTTTTTGTGCGTCCACTCCTCCAGGATCTCGCCCAGGCGCAGCATGAACATGACCGAGCCCGCCGTCTGGAAGTCACCGCGGACCATCGAAACGGTGACGGCGGTCGCGTCCAGCACAGCCACGGACAGCTTGCCGCGCAGCAGCGCGGACAGCCCATGGCGGATGTATTTGACCGAGCGGATGAGCGCTAGCGCCGTGGTGACTGGCGCGGGCAGGAACAGGCGCGAGATGACGCGGCGGCAGACCGTAAAGACGAGCTTATCCTCGTATTCGCGGTTCAGCGCGCGGGACGTATGATCCGGCGCGAGCGCGAGCGCCTGCTCGGAGGTGAACGAGAAGGACGCGAGCGCGGCGATCACGCCGTCACGGCTGCCGGTGTAGGCGATGACCGCGTCCTGCGTGCGGTCATACACCTTGACGTTCTGCACGCCCGGAACGGCGCGCAGATAATACTCCAGAATATCCGCCTCGCGCAGCGACATGGTGCGGCACGCAAGGTGCACGCGCAGCCGCCCGGGCGTCTGGTGGAGAATGAGACATTTCATAGACTTGCTTGAACCTCCAAAAAGTAAGGAGAGCCGCAAATCTGCAGCTCCCCACATACGGACAAAAAGCCTCGCAGAGTTTTGCGCCCGCAGGCGCAAAAAGGATGTGAATCATTTTTGCCGGCGACATGCGCGTCGGCAAAAATACTTCACGCCCTGCAAGTGTGGAATTTTTTGTGCTTGCACAAAAAATTATGCGCGCGGCAGGGTGCAGGCTTTTTCAAACGAAAGCCCAGCGAAGCGGGTTTCGTTTGAGAGCGCGTCAAATTCTTTTGACGCGCTCAGAGTTATTCCGCAGAAGTGTTTTCGATGACCTCCGGCGCGACCTCTGCCGCGCGGCGCTCATTGATCGACTTGGCGTCGGCGTAGATGTCCTCCGCGCCCTCGCGCACGTTGGTGACAGCCTTCATCACGCAGTCCTTCGCGCGGATGGCGGCGGCGGTAGTGTGCGCGTAGACGGATTTTGCTTCCTTGCTGCTGAGGATCTTCAGACCCGCAGTGCCGAACAGAACGCCTGCTGCAAACAAACCGAGATGCTTCATAATTTGCCTCCTGTACATAGCCGCTGACGGTGCGCGCCGCCAGCTGAAATTTAATTTTCCGTGTCACAGGATTATAGCATGAACGCCCCGGAATTGCAAGATTTTACGCGCGAAAATGTGGTGCAAAATGACGAAAATATGCACTAGCGCGCCGCCCGTTTTTTATATCCGCAGTCGCAGTACGGCCCGCCGGAGGCGAGAGTATACTCCCGCACAAAGTCCGACGCGCCGCCTGCCTCGCTCATCGTGTAATCGAGGCGGCACATGGCGGGCGTGAGGTCGTAAAGCCCCAGCTTTTTCATGAGCGTGCAGATGCCGCAGGCGGAAAAGCGCGCCTCATAGCCGCTGCCGTCGGGGTACTCAAAATACTCCATGTTCCACGAATACGGGTTGCGGTCGGCGGCGCGGAGAGCGGCGGTCTGCTTCATGCCCGCGACATCCTGCGGCGTGAATTTTTTCTTGCCGCTCTTGCGGCAGAACCAGCGCATGGGCTTTGTCATCATGGACTTTGCGTAATACTCCGTCAGCGGTGCGACCTCCGGGCGCCTGGGCATCGAGAGGATGAACGCCGAGAGCATGGCGCAGTTGACGAGATTCATCTTGAAGCGGTCCGCCTTTTCAAATTCGGGCACGTCCGCGATGATCTGACGGTATTTCGGTTTTGCCGCCTTGGTGATCTCTTTGGCAGCCGCTTCGTCGTAGCCGAGCACGTCGGTCAGGTGCTTTTGAAACGACCCCGCGAACAGCGCCCACATTCCCATGGGCATTCCGGCATAGTTCATAAAAAAGCCTCCTTATTTGTTCCGGCGGTAGCCGGCTTCATCCCGGTACTCCGGGTGCTCGTTCAGGTAGGGATCGCGGCTGGGGCAGATGGTATAGTCGCACTTGCAGCCGTTGGAGCACGTCGTTTTGCGCACCAGCCGCGCGCCGATCAGCTCCATGCCCGCATAATCGGGGTTGCAGAGCGCGGGCATGACCTCCAGCAGGTCGTGCTTTTTGGCAAACTCCGCCACGGGGCAGGTCGTAAATTTATAGTAGATGGGCTTGTCCTTGTCATACGGCGCGACGGTCATCTGGAAGTCGCCCCAGCGGTCGCATTTGCGCTTGGCGGTCGAAAACGCGCGGTGCAGCAGCTTTTTGAAGATGGGCTTGTTACAGTCCACGAATTTTGACAGCTTGCGGAAGGACGGCAGGAAGAGGTCGCCCTCCATCTGCTCGATCTCGGCAAGGCTCGTGGCCTCTTTACAGACGACGTAATACGCCATCAGCGCGATGCAGTCATAGGTGCCGCCTGCGCCGTTGTGAAAATTCTTTTTGCCGCCGAGGTCGGTGCGCCAGTCGGAGAGGAAGGTCACATACTGCCGCTGCACGCGCTCCCAGACGGCGCCCCGCTCGGCTTCGGGATAGTGCAGGGCGATCTTCTGCAAAATTTGCTGTTTGCATGGCTTGGAGTAGAGCACATGGCAGGTGCGGTCAAATTGCAGCTCGCTGTCCTTCATGGGATACCTCCTGCGTTTTCGGTTAGTTTACTCTAACTTCCGAGGCGCGGAAAGGCTGCGCGGAGCAGCCGTTCAGAGGTTCTATTTTGACACATTATTTCGCAATTTTCAAGTGGAAAATCGAATTTTTTGGGATTTACAGAGATTTTGCGAATGCGGCGAGAGCGGCGAGACCGTCGTGCAGCGAGGGCTTGTTGCAGGCGTAGCCGATGCGCATACTCTGCGGCTGCTCGAAGCAGTCGCCGGGGGTGACGAACGCGCCGGTCTCGTCATACAGGCGCTTGCAGAACTCGTAGGACGGGATGGGGAAGTCGTAATACACGAGCGCCGTTGTTCCCGCCTGCGGCTTGGTGTAGTAAAAATGCGGCTGCGCGGCGATCCAGTCATCCAGAATTTGCAGGTTCTCGCGCACGAGCGCGCGGTTGCGGGCGAGCATCGCGTCCGCGTGTGAAAGCGCCAGCGACGCGACGGCATCATCCAGCACGCCGCAGCTGATGAGGTTATAATCGCGGTGCGACAGGAAGGCGGCGAGCGCCGCCTTGTCGTGCGTGGCGATCCAGCCCATGCGCAGCCCCGCGAGGGAAAAGACCTTGGACATACTGCTGACCGAAATGCCCTTTTCGTAGAGATCGACGATGGAAGCGGACCAGCCGTCCTGCTGCGTCAGGTGGCGGTAGACCTCGTCGCAGAGAATGTAGGCGTCCGCGCTGCGGGCGATGTCCACGATCTTCAGCAGCAGGTCCTCGCTCATGAGTGCGCCGGTGGGATTGTTGGGGTTATTGATGCAGATGAGCTTTGTATCGGGCGTAACGAGCCTGCGCAGCTCGTCCAGATCGGGCAGATAGTCGTTCTCCTGCCGCAGGTGCAGGATCTGGACATCCGCGCCGAGCGCCTCGGGGATGGAGTAGAGCTGCTGGTAGGTGGGCATGATGCTGACCACGCGGTCACGCGGGGAGACGAGCGAACAGAACACATGATAATTTGCGCCCGCCGCGCCGTGCGTGGGCACGACCTCGTGCGGTCGGAGCGTTTTGTAGAGCTTGCAGATGCCGCTGCGCAGCGCGTCGCTGCCGACGATGTCGCCATAAGTCAGGCGGCGGGCGGAGAGTTCGGCAAAGAACCGGGCTTTATCCTCGCCCGTCAGGGCGAAGAGCGTATCGAGCGAGACGGAATCGCAGCACGTTTCGGCGATGTTATAGCGCGCGCCGGTCTCGTAGGCGTTCATCCATTCTTCCACGGCAAAGGGCTTGATGTACATGGGATCGACCTCCAGAAAAAGAATAAAGCACCCAGGGTCAGAGCTTATCCGGCAAAAGCCGGAATACCTGCGCCCTGATCCTGAATGCTTTGGAGTAACCGCTGAATCAATCGTCTGCGGTTATCGCCGGATCTTTTGCCCCAACTGTGCAGTTTGAAAAACGCGAAATACACAAAGTATTCCTGCGCTTTTCAAACTTTCATTTGGGACAAAATCCCTCGCCGACAACTCTTGCCGATTGAATCATCGGTTACTTTGACCCCTCATCCGGTGACGAGGGAAGCGTTTATTGCGTTGGGTATATAATAGTCACTTTTGCGAAATTGTCAAGCGTTTTGTTCGGCGCGCAGGATGTCGGCGGCGGTCAGAATTTGCGGGGCGGCGGGAGGATCGGGCATGCGGGTGCAGACGGCAAGGCGATAGCCGCCGAAGTGCTGCGCGCTGCCGAAAAACGCGCCGTCCGGCGTCAGAACGCTCTGCCCGCGCAGAAGGGGGAGGACGTTCCGGGACTGTAACGGCAGCGTCAGCCCGCGCCCGCAGGCTTTGAGCAGCGCCTCTTTGAGCGTCCAGAGCGTGAAAAAACGCGCGTCATGATCGCAGCCAGCTTCCAGCCAGCGCTGCTCCTCCGGCGTGAACACACGCGCGGAGACGCGCTCCGGCGCGGGGCGCACCCGTTCCAGGTCTGCGCCGACGTCGCCGTCCGACACCGCGAGCAGGGCATAGCCGCCGCTGTGCGAAAGACTGAAAAACACACCCGGCGCTTCCGGCTTGCCGTACGGTCCGGCGTGCAGCGCCTCCTCATGCAGGTGCAGCACGCCCGCCGTCAGTGCGCCTGCGGCAAGGCAGAGTGCCGCCGCGTCCGGCGGCATTTTTTTCGCCCGGTGCACGCGCGTGGGAAACCAGCGCTCGCAGAACGCCGCCGGCAGCGCGCGCGCCTGCGCCGCTGCGAGGAGATAGAGCTGCGTCATACGGACCTCCTGACTTTTTCTGTATTGTACTATACGGCAGCCGAATGCGCAAGCGCGCAGGCTGCCGCCGATAAAAACCGCGCCGTATCCGAAGATACGGCGCGGCAAATAGGCTTTTGTTCTGCAATTAGTGGGTCAGGAAGAACATCAGCGTGAAGAGGATGCCGATGATCCAGGTGCCCACATTGATCTCTTTGATCTTGCCGGTGAAGATCTTGATGAAGATGTAGGAGATCAGACCGAACGCGATGCCGTAGGAGATGTTGTAGGTCAGCGGCATGAACGCGATGGTGAGGAACGCCGGGACGGCGGTGGCGGGATCGCTCCACTCGATGTCCTTGACGTTTGCCATCATCAGAACGCCGACGTAGATCAGAGCCGCGGCGCAGGCGTAGGTCGGGATGAGCTGCGCAACAGGTGCGAGGAACATGGCGATGAAGAACAGAGCGGCGGTCGCCATGGAGGCAAGACCCGTGCGACCGCCTTCGGCAACGCCGGAGGAGGACTCGACGAAGGTGGTAACGGTGGACGTGCCGCAGACAGCGCCGCAGCAGGTAGCGATGGCGTCAGCCAGCATCGCCTTGTCCATGTTGGGAACGTTGCCTTCCTTGGTGAGCAGGCTGCCGGTGGCGCAGGCGCCGTACAGCGTGCCCAGCGTATCGAACATATCGACCATGCAGAATGCCAGCATGGAGGTGAGGAACGTCACGATGAAGTTGGTCTCACCGTTGGCGGCGATGTAGGCGGAGAAGTCAAAGCCTTCGGTAAAGACCTTGCCGAACGCCATCGAGCCGAAGTCCTTGAACGCACCGAAGAAGTCGGAGGACAGGTTGGGCGCAACGGACGTCTCATAGAAGCCGGGGACGGTGATGAAGCCGACGATGTAGTACAGGATCGCGCCGCCGAGCATACCCCAGAGCACAGCGCCCTTGACCTTCTTCTTGGAAAGAGCACCGATGACAAACACTGCCATGAGCGTGATGAGAACCGGGAAAATATCCGCCCAGGTAATGCCGCCGGTAAAGACGTTAAAGGATCTGAGGTTCACGAGCGTGGACTGATTTGCCTCAACGATGCCGGCGTTCTGCATGCCAATGAAGGCGATGAACAGACCGATGCCGGCGGAGATCGCCGTTTTGACAGCCTTGGGGATGGCGTCGAAGATCATCTTGCGCAGACCGGTCACGGTCAGCAGGACGAACACGAGACCGTCGACCAGAACGAGCACGAGCGCGTTGGCGTAGCTCATGCCAAAGCCGAAGCAGACGGTGTAGACGAAGAATGCATTCAGACCCATGCCGGACGCCTGCGCCAGCGGGAGGTTCGACAGCAGACCGATGAGAACTGTGCCGATGACCGCCGAGATGGCAGTTGCGATGTAGACCGCGCCGTAGCTGACGACGCTGAGCTCAGCGAACATCCCCGCGTTGACCATGAGGATGTACGCCATCGCCATGAAGGTAGTGATACCGGCCATGATCTCAGTGCGGACCGTTGTGCCGTGCTCCTTCAGGTGAAACCGTTTTTCCATTGTGATTTCTCCTTTTTTCTCAGTTTTTGCCCCAACATAAAAAATTGTCAGGACGGCTAAAAGAATGATAGCACAAGCGGATTCTGTCCTGCAAGAGCGTGGCGGGTAGCAAAAGCGGCAAAGAGGGCGCTGAATTTTTGTGCAAAACGACCAAGGGCAATTATTTATGCCGGAATGGCGGCAGAACACAAGGAAAACGCCGGGATTTTGAAACTATTACGATTTCGGCATTGTCGAATCTTTATGGAAAACATACGAAAATCACGAACGCCCCGGCAATTTTTTGTCAGCGCCCGGAAAGCGTCTGCGTCATTTGCTCCCGCACGTGCGCGCCGATCTGCGCGGTGGTCTGCTCGCGGCAGTCCTGCGCGGGGAGGAGCGCAAGGACGTCCAGATACACGTCGCTGCGGCGGCGGAACATCCGGCGCAGCACCGTGCGCGTACCGCGCAGCGTGCACACGGCGATGGGCACGTCCGCCTTCTGCGCAATCTTGAACACGCCGTTGCGGAATGGGAGAAGAAGGTCGGAGGTTTTATTCGTTGCGCCCTCCGGGAAGGCGGCAATGTTTGTGACGCCGTGTTGCAGGTACTGCACAGCCAGAATGATGGCGCGCAGCGACGCGCGGTCATTCTCCCGGTCGATGGACAGGCACATCATCCCGCGCATGAGTCCGGCGACGACAGGGATGGCTTCGTTTTCCTTTTTGGACAGGAACGAAAGCGGGACGCGCGGCAGGGCGTGGTAGAAGATGATCGGGTCGATGGCGCACAGGTGGTTCGACACCAGCAGAAAGCGCCCTTCCTGCGGCAGCGTTTCCGCGCCGCTTATGTGTACGCGCACACCGCCGAGAAACAGCGCCAGGTGCGCAAACTGCACGGTCAGGAAGTGACACCATGCGCTCGGGCGCGTGCGCTCGCGGCGGCTGACGCAGGCGGCGCTGAGGCACAGCACCAGCAAAAACGCCAGCGTCAGCGCGAAAAACGCCGCGATGGTGCACAGCGGCAGCCGCCAGAGAATATCCCGATCCGCAAACCACCCGCAGCGCCACGAAAGCGTTGCGGCGAGCAGCGGACTGAGAGTCAAAAACACGGGAACGATCACAGACTCACCAGCTTTTTGAAAATTCACAAGCATTATAGACCACTTTTTTGAAAAATCAAGGCAAGACCGCGCGATTCGGCAAGCAGATTCGCCGAGAAATTTTTCGCCAAGGCAAGATTTGAAAAACGCAGGAATACTTTGTGTATTTCGCGTGCTTCAAAGCGCGGCATTGGCGGAAAAGGTCCGGCGAAGCGCGCCGACGCAATTGCGCGGGGTTGCCTCGGAAAAATTCGGGCGGACGAAAAATCGTCCGCCCGACGCACATTATTTTGCTTTTTCCTCGTAAAAGCGCAGATTTTCGCGCAGACGTGTGTCCTGCGGGCTGCGCGCGCACGCGGCGCGCCCGTGTTCCAGCGCTCGGTCGTAAAGACCCAGGTAGTATGCCGCAAGCGCCGCCAGGTCGTGGGGCAGTGCGCCCCAGGCGTCGGCAGTGTTTACATAACTTCGGCTGCGCTCACGGATGGCGAGGGCGGTCTCGGCGAAATACAGCGCGCCGCTCCACACCTTCTCCCGGAGGGCGAGCTGTGCGCTTTCGACCCATGCCTCGCGCAGGTGCGGCGCTTCCGCCGCCGCGCGCAGCAGCCAGGTTTTTGCCTCGCCGGTGCGTCCCTGCTCCAGCGCCGCCAGGGCAAGCCCCCGCATGGCGGCGCTGCGCTCCTCGCGCCACGTCGCGCCCGGCGCGGCGAGATGGCGCAGGAGCATCCGCTCGGCGTCCTGCCAGCGGCGGCGGAAGAGATATTCGCGCCCCAGATAGTAGAGGTCGCGCGGATCGTCCGGCGACTCGCGCACGGCGAGCTCCAGCAGCGGCAGATACTGCGCGCGGGATTTTCCTTCGTCGGGGTGGTGGTCGAGCTGCACGCCGGGCGCGTCCCGGATACACAGCGGCGCGCTGCCGGTGTATTCCAGCGCCTCGTGCACCGGGTGCGTCCAGCGAAAACCGTGCCGCGCGTGCGCTTTGGTGATCCAGAACACGCAGCCCTCCGCGCCGTCCGGCTGAAAGCTGGCGGTGAAGCGGTAGCGGAGCTGGTGCGTGCCGGGCGTGAACGCCGCCTCCATCGCAGCGCGCCAGCCGGGGCGGAACGTTTCATCCAGATCGGTGCAGACGCACAGGCCCGCGTCCTCCGGCACGAGCGCGAGCGCGCGGTTTCGGGCGGTATCGAAGCGCCAGGGGCTTACGATCTCCTGTGTGACGCGCGCGCCGAGTTGGCGCAGAAGCTCCGGCGTGCCGTCGGTCGAGCCGGCGTCGAGCACGAATACGCCGTCCGCCTCCCGCATGGAGCGCATCCAGCGGGCGGCGAATCTGCGCTCATTTTTGCAGATGGCGTAGACGCAGAGCTTCACGTTGCGGCGGAATCGAGCAGCCCCGCCGCGCGCAGCACCGCGAGCAAATTGTTGACGGTAGAAATGACGTCCGCCAGCGTAGCAGTTGTAGCAAGGTCAGCGACGGCTTCCGCCGGCGTGACCGTGCCGGTCGGACCTGTTGCACCAGTTGCGCCCGTTGCGCCGGTTTCACCCGTTGGACCAGTCGGACCAGTCGGTCCTGCTGCGCCCGTCGGACCGGTCGGTCCGACGAGCACGGACGTCAGGGGCGGCATGGGCTGGAACGTGCCGGGCGGGTAGGGCGGCCCGTCATTTGGACAGCAGCAGTAAAGTTGACCGCAAAACATAAAAACCTCCGAAAAACGATCAGTTGCGGGGGATTTCCCGCACACCAATCTATGCCGTTGTGCGCGCTTTGGTGCGTTTTTTCGCGCGGTTGCACGCGGAACGGAAACTCTGCGCGCCGCGCGGGGGTAAGGTTGAAGGGCAAAGCCCAAAATTCATCACAAAAGGGGGAGGAAGTATGGATACGGTCGCATCCGTATGCGCGCTGACGGTGTCGCTGGCGGCGGCGGTGGGCGTGTTTGCGCGGGTATTTTCGTCGATCGCCGCCATCCGCAAGGGGCAGCAATGCCTGCTGCGCCAGCAGATGCTGGAGGTGTATTACAAGTGCCGCGAGTCGCGCACGATCCGGCAGTACCGCTACGAGAATTTTGCCATGAGCTATCACGCCTACAAGGCGCTCGGCGGCAACAGCTTCATTGACCACATCAAGCAGGAGGTGGACGATTGGGAGGTGATCTCGTGATCCGCAGCAAGCGCCGCTGGCGCAAGGGGGAGATGGCGCGGACGATCGTGGTGTACTGCCTGCGGGTGCTGACGCTGGTGCTCATCTGGGCGGTGGCGGTCAAGACCTACGCGGTCATGAAATGGGGCGCGGCGGACGTGAGCGACGTGCTCGTTTACGCGGGCGGCGCGTTCGGCGTGGAGCTGATCTCACTGGCATTCAAGAGGGTCTTTGCAAAACGAACTGAGGAGGGATCGTAATGGAAGTCATTCAAAAACGGCTGGGGAATCTTTTGAGTGTGAAATCGCTGGTGACGCTGGCGCTGACGGGGGTGTTTGCGTATATGGCGGTCGGCGGGACGATTTCGCAGGACTTTATGACCATTTACGCGGTCATCATTGCGTTTTATTTTGGGACGCAAAGCCAAAAGACCCAGGACGCGATGGATCGGGGGTCGGGCGATGGTCAGAATTAAGGAACAGCTCGCCTGCCGGTCGAATTACGGCGGCAGGCGCACACAGAAGATCGAGTGGATCGTGATGCACTACACGGGCAACGACGGGGATTCCGATGAAAGCAATGCGCGTTATTTTGAGAGCTCGCTGAATCCCGCCGCGTCGGCGCACTATTTTGTAGACGACGACTCCATCACGCGCAGCGTGCCCGATGAGTTTGTGGCATATCACTGCGGCGCACAGAGCTACAAACACGCGCACTGCCGCAACGCGAACTCCATCGGCGTGGAGCTGTGTGATGTGCGGCGCGACGGTGCGGTCATGGCGACGGACAAAACGCTTCAGAACGCGGCGGAGCTGGTGTACTGGCTGTGCCGGCAGTACGGCATTCCGTATGACCATATCATCCGGCACTATGACGTGACCGGCAAGCTGTGCCCCGCGTACTGGGTGCACGGCGACGGACTCGCAAAATTCAGGCGGCAGGTCGAGGAGGTGGGCGAAGTGGTCGAGCAGGCGAAGATGATCGTGGACGGCAAAAGCGTCCCCGTGGAGCGCATTCTCAAAAACGGGACGAACTACATTAAAATACGCGACGTTGCCAAAGCGCTGGATCTGGAAGTGGGATTTCAGGGCAATATCGCCGTATTAAGCAGAAAAGCGTAAGTGAGCGCCCTGTCGGGTCTGTCCCGGCGGGGCGTTGCTTTTTTTCGGGCGGGGCGGTATAATCGGGAAAACGAAGGAGGCGAACGCAATGCGGTATGACGCGCACATTCATATGCTGCTGGACGGCGAAAACTGGCGCGCGGCGATCGCGCGGCACGCAGACGCGCCGGACGAGGCGTACATCCGCGCGGTGCTGGCGCGGTATCAGGCGCTGGGCTATACCCGCCTGCGCGACGGCGGCGACCGCTGGGGCGTATGCACCTGCGCGGCACACATGGCGGGGGAGTACGGCATCGACTACAAAACGCCCGCGTTTCCCATCCACAAGGCGGGCTGCTACGGCAGCTTCATCGGGTGCGGATACGAAAATCTTTCGGAATACGGCGCGCTGGTGGAGCGCGCGGCGCGCGAAGGGGCGGATTTTATCAAGATCATGATCTCCGGGATCATGGATTTTGACCGCTTCGGCGTGATCACCGGCGAGCCGTATGCGCCGGAGGAGATTCTGGAACTCATCCGCATCGCGCACGCGGCGGGCTTTCGCGTGATGGCGCACGCCAACGGCGCGCGCACGGTGCAGGCGGCGGCGGAAGCGGGCGTGGACTCGGTGGAGCACGGGGCGTATCTTGACGATACGGCGCTGCGCGCCATGGCGGAGCACGGCACGCTCTGGACACCGACGATCGTGACGATCGGCAATCTGATCGGCTGCGGGCGCTACCCGGACGATGTACTCAAGCCGCTCTTCCGGCTGCACGCGGAGAATATCCGGCGCGCGGCAATGCTCGGCGTGCCCATCGCCATCGGCAGCGACGCGGGCGCGTACCGCGTTCTGCACGCACAGGGCGCGGAGGACGAGCGGCGCTATTTAGAGGACATTCTCGGAGAGGATTCCGAAGCGCTGCTGCGCGGCGAGCGGGCTTTTGATGTCTGGTTTACATAAAATTAACGGGTGCTACAAAAATTCAGCACCCGATTTTTGCTTGAAGATAAAAGAAGCGGGTGCTGTTCAAAACTGAACTGCACCCGTTTATTTTGCCATCAGATCGCGCGCTCAACCTTATTGGAACGCAGGCATCTCGTACAGACGTACACATGGCGCGGAGAACCGTCAACGATCGCCTTCACGCGCTTGACGTTGGGCTTCCAGCTTCGGTTTGCCCGACGATGAGAGTGGGAGACCTTGATACCGAACGTAACGCCCTTGCCGCAAATATCGCACTTTGCCATCAACTGCACCTCCTTGCCACTGGAAAATCCATAAAATCAGCAGTCCTGTGGACGCCGAACAATATAGTAACAGATGTTTCCACAAAAAGCAAGCATAAATTCGAGGAATTTCTGAAAATTTCTTTTTGCGTCCCCAAGCGGCGCGTTTGACGGTTGCGAAACGGCGGGCGGCATGGTATCATAGGATCATCGGACGCGCCGTGCGCGCGGTTTTTTGAGGTGAACGCTATGCCCAACACATACTCGGTCTTACTCTCTGAGCTGGTGGAGGAATTTAATCTGGAGCTGTTTCATCAGTCCTCCGACTATGAAAAGATCCACGTTATGGTGGACGACATCAGCCGTCCGGGTCTGCATCTGGCGGGCTTCTTTGAGCATTTTGAGCCGATGCGCGTGTACGTCTGCGGAACGGTGGAGTCGGCGTACCTGCAAAAGCTGTCCAGTCAGGAGCGGCTGATCATCTTTGACCACTTCCTGTCATACAAAATTCCGGCGCTTATCTTTGCGCGCGGCATCCCGGCGCTGCCGGAGTGTCTGGAGATGGCGAAAAAGCACGACGTGACCGTGCTCAGCAGCAAGGACACTACGTCCTACATCGTCTCGAACCTCATCACCTACCTCAAGGGCGCGCTCGCCCCGCGCGTGACGCGCCACGGCGTGCTGGTGGAAATTTACGGCGAGGGCGTGCTCATCATGGGCGAGAGCGGCATCGGCAAGAGCGAAACGGCAGTGGAGCTCCTGAAGCGCGGACACCGCCTGATCGCGGACGACGCGGTGGAACTGAAAAAGATCTCGTCGCATGAGCTGGTCGGCTCGCCCCCGGCGGTGCTCAAGCACTATGTGGAGCTGCGCGGCGTGGGTGTGATCAACGTGGCGCGCCTGTTCGGCATGGGCGCGGTCAAGGACAACGCGAATGTCGATCTGATCGTGAACATGGTCCCGTGGCGCGACGGCGAGGAATATGACCGCCTGGGTCTGGAAACGCATTACACGGAAATTCTGGACGTGAAAATTCCGTCCATCACCGTGCCGATCACGCCGGGGCGCAACCTCGCCGTGATCCTGGAGACGGCGGCGATGAACAACCGCCAGAAATACATGGGCTTCAACGCGGCAAAGGAATTTACCGAGCAGATGAGCCGGTTTTTTGCCTCGAAGGACGACTACAAATAAACACAGTCTGCTGACGGCGGACGCTGCAAATGCAGCGTCCGCTGTTTTTACATATGCAGGTAAAATTTGGAATGCGCAGACGGTATCAAATCCGCACCTTGGGAAATACTGCACAGAAAGGGGGAGTTTGATGCAGGGAAAGGTCGAGATCTGCGGGGTCAACACGGCAAAGCTCAAAACGCTGACGAATGACGAAATGATGCGCCTCATTGACGCCGCGCAGCAGGGCGACGAGCAGGCGCGCCGAAAGCTGGTGGAGGGCAACCTCAAGCTGGTGCTGTCGGTCATCCAGCGGTTTCTGGGGCGGGGCGAGAACCCGGACGATCTGTTTCAGGTCGGGTGCATCGGGCTGCTCAAGGCGATTGCCAACTTTGACACGAGCAAAAACGTGCGCTTTTCCACCTACGGCGTGCCGATGATCGCGGGCGAGCTGCGGCGCTATCTGCGCGACTACAGTCCCATCCGCATCAGCCGCTCCATGCGCGACACGGCGTATAAGGTTTTGCAGTGCAAGGAGCAGCTCACGAACGAGCAGGGGCGCGAGCCGACGCAGCAGCAGATCGCGGACAAGCTGGGCATTGCGCTGGAGGAGGTCACGAACGCGCTGGACGCGATGACCGCGCCGGTGTCGCTCTATGAGCCGGTGTACTCCGACGGCGGCGACCCGCTGACGGTGATGGAGCAGGTGCGCGACCGCAAGAATACCGACGAGCGCTGGATCGAGTCCATCGCCCTGCGCGAGGCGATCCGCGGGCTGTCCGACCGCGAAAAGCGCATCCTCGCGCTGCGCTTTTACAGCGGCAAGACGCAGATGGAGGTCGCGGGCGAGGTCGGCATCTCGCAGGCGCAGGTCTCGCGGCTGGAGAAAAACGCGCTCGGCTCGCTCCGCCGCGCCATCAGCGTCAGCTAACGCCGCCTTGCGGCGTACATACCCTGACGCGCTGCCGCATATAAAAATACAGAATGCTTTTGAGGGGGAATGTGCGGATGGTCAACCGATTTTCCGAGCTGCGCAATAAGGAGGTCATCCACATCTGCGAGGGCTGCCGTCTGGGGTATATGAACGATCTGCTGATCGACCTTGACTGCGGGCAGGTGCGCGCTATCATCGTGCCCGGTCCGTGCAAATTTCTGGGGCTGTTCGGGCGGGAGGACGACTATGTGATCCCCTGGGGCTGCATCCGCCGCATCGGGGAGGATATTCTGCTGGTGGACGGCCCGCTGGCGGAGTGGAAAACACCGCGCAAACGCAAGAAACTTTTTTGAAAAAACTGCCGGTTTTTTGTGAAAAAACACTTGCATCGCGGCGGGTTTTCAAGTATAATATCCAGGCGCTGTGCGAAAACGCGGCGACAATACCAAACCACACACCCGGTGATCCTCTGTTCGGTGTCCGCAAGGATGGGCAGGGGAGATGATGCGGGTGGCGGTCAAAACAAAAGGAGAATATCAAAATGGCAGTCGTATCCATGAAGCAGCTTCTGGAAGCTGGCGTCCACTTCGGTCACCAGACCCGTCGCTGGAACCCCAAAATGGCAACCTACATCTACACCGAGCGCAATGGCATCTACATCATTGACCTGCAGAAGACCGTGAAGAAGCTGGAAGAGGCTTACGCATTCGTGCGCGAGCTGGCAGCGAACGGTCAGAACATCCTGTTCGTCGGCACGAAGAAGCAGGCGCAGGACGCCATCAAGGAAGAGGCAGAGCGCGTCGGTCAGTACTATGTGAACGCCCGCTGGCTCGGCGGTATGCTCACCAACTTCCGCACCATGCGCACCCGTATCGACCGTCTGGCGCAGCTGAAGAAGATGGAAGAGGACGGCACGTTCGCAATGCTTCCCAAGAAGGAAGTCATCA
>CALACZ010000128.1 GCA_937890735.1 uncultured Bacillota bacterium | reverse complement strand
TCGTTATACCTCAATAATAAAAAGTGGGTGAATGAAGCCACGCACCGAAAAACGCGGCCCCGATTGCTGCCAAACAATGCTTAGATATTATACCACAGTTCTTTGCTGAAATAAAATTTTTTCGCGGCGTGATATTGCAAAAAATAATGGTATCTGTTAAAATATTTGGTGAAAAAAACGGGGTTTGGCGCTGGTGACAAACCCATACCATATGCCGCAGCGCATGAGCGGCTTCGCCGCCGTGAAGATCCGTCCCGCCGCAGGGCGGGCTTGATATAAACATGATAAAGATCTGGAGGTAAGTACCATGAAAAAACGCATGTTATCCCTGTTGCTGATCCTCTGCCTGTGCCTGACGCTGCTGCCCGTGGGGGCGCTCGCGGAGGACGCGGATACACAACAAGTGGAAGATCCGCAGACAGTGACCGACCACGAAGCTGAGAACGCAGAGGACGAGGTCGAACAGCCGGACGAGGAAGAGCCGGGCAGCGAAGTCGCTCCGCAGGCGGACGAAAGCGCCGGTTCGCTTACGAAATCTGTCGAGATCGAAATTTGCGATGACCTTTCGGAAGATGAGGACGAGGTCTACACAGTAACAACAAAAGCAGTTACCAATACATGGGGTAAAGACGCTACAGTCCATATTCTGAGGATCACCGAAGCGGGCAGCTACACGCTCACAAAGGATAGCAATGCAACGAAGCTGTGGTGCGTCGAGATCGCGGCGGATAGCGGCACGGTCAATCTGACCCTGTCCGATGTGAATCTGGATGTCAGCAGCACGGGCAATGGGGGCACTTGGACGAAAGGCATTCCGGCGCTTGCCGTCACCGGCAACTGCGATACGGTCATCACGCTGGAGAGTGAAAACACCCTGAAAAGCGGCGCGCTGTGCGCCGGTCTGGAAAACGGGATGCATAAGCTCACGATTAAGGGCGGCGACAATGCTACGCTGAACGCCACCGGCGGTCAGGGCGGCGCGGGCATCGGCGGTGGCGCTGCGAACGGCGGCAACATCACCATCGAGAGCGGCACGGTGAACGCCATCGGCGGGAACAGCGGCGCGGGCATCGGCGGCGGTCAGCCCGGCGATGGCAGCAACATTACCATCACCGGCGGCACGGTGACCGCTGCCGGAAGCGGCTTTGCCGCGGGCATCGGCGGCGGCTATAGCGGTGACGGTGTCGGCATCACCATCGAGAACGGCACGGTGAACGCCACCGGCGGTAGTTCCGGCGCGGGCATCGGCGGCGGCGGCGGCGGCAATGGTCACGAGATCGCGATCTCCGGCGGCACGGTGAACGCCACCGGCACCGCCGGCGCGGGCATCGGCGGCGGCCAGCGCGGCGACGGCAGCAACATCACTATCAACGGCGGCACCGTAAACGTCTCGAGTGACACTGGCGCTGGCATCGGCGGCGGTCAGCTCGGCAACGGTCATGATATTACCATCACCGGCAACGTCACCAAAGTCACGGTCAGCCTCAAATCCAATTGGGCTGGGACTAATTATAGTGCGGACATCGGCGGCGGCAGCGGCTGGAATGCTGATTATGCTCCCGGCACCGGGTGGAATATCAGCGTTGCGGATGGGAAAGTTGACAGTTTTTTGGGTGAAACTAAGAGAGCCCCCGTCATCGGCAATTCCGCCAGCGGCGTGCCGTTCCTTGTGAATAACGCATATCATACCAGCACGGAACAGGGCTTGTCCAGCCTCATCACCGAGGGCGTGACCGTCAAGCTGCTGCGCAATGTGGAGCTGAAGGACGGCGAGTCCATCACCGTCAGTGCGGGCAAGAACTTCACCCTCGACCTGAACGGAAAGACCATTGAAACTGCCAGCGGCTGTGCGATCGTGAACAAGGGCGATCTGACCGTTATCGGAGACGGTGCTGTTACATCGTCTGCTCCTGATGGCGCGCTTGGCGCAGCTATCGCAAACTTCCCCGACGCTACCGCAAATCTTAAGGGCGGCACCTATTCCTCCAGCGAGTGGTATGTCATCAAGAACCTTGGTACGATGGTCATTGATGGTCCTGTTACCGTCAAAAAGCCTGATGGCAGCATGGATACCTCCAGCCTGATCGACAATGGCTGGTATAGGAGCACGGATAACGTTGCAGGCGAAAACGTAGCCGCGCAGGCTGATAAGGCAAAACTGACCATCAAGAGCGGTCATTTTAGTGGCAAGTCCGGCTCTGAGAGCTGCTCTGTCGTGAAAAACGACGACTACGGCGTGCTGGAGATCACCGGCGGCACGTTTGACAGCACAAACAACACGGGGACAAGCGACGCTACGACCATTCTGAACTGGAACGTTGCAACGATCACTGGCGGTACATTCATCGGTTCTTATCCCATCAGCAACGCCGCTTACAAGGGTAACGCCGATCAGGGTCTGCTGACGATCACCGGCGGCACGTTCAATGGTACGAACTGTCTGCTTGGTCAAGGTGACAACGTTACGACATCTGCCAAGCTCTCTATTACCGGCGGCACATTCACCGCCCCAATGTTCGGGGGAGTCAGTTACAAAGTCGAGATCACCGGCGGCACGTTCAGCTTTGATCCGCGCGCGAACGTCAAGAACAACGGGACAGACTACATCGTCAAGCGCGATGGCAGCGAGAGAGCTTATACCTACACAGTTCTTGCAAGATCCGGCTTGACCTCCGGCGTGTATCTGTCCGACCCCACCGGCGCGCTGAAGGACAACTACTATGTGAGCAGCGCCGTGAACGGCATCTGGACGGTCAGCTGCTATGTCTCCGCTTTCGGCTCGTCCGACTACCCGGTCGCCGTGGACGATGACATCCGCAACGGCACGGTAACGGTCAAGCCGCGCCGCGCCGAAGAGGGCGACACCGTCACGATCACGGTCGAGCCCGACGACGGCTTTGTGCTCGACTTCATCACCGTGACCGACAAGCACGGCAGCGAGCTCAAGCTCAAGGACAAGGGCGACGGCAAATTCACCTTCACCATGCCCGCCAGCCAGGTCAAGGTCGCGGCAGCCTTTACCGCCGGGCAGCCGTTTGACGACGTTCCCGCCGGCAGCTACTACGCCGAGGCGGTCGCGTGGGCGGCGCGCGAGGGCATTGCCAGCGGCGTGGGCGACAATCTGTTCGCGCCCGACGGCATCTGCACCCGCGCCCAGGCTGTGACCTTCCTGTGGCGCGCGGCAGGCTCTCCCGAGCCGTCCGGCGCGGCAGGCTTTACGGACGTTCCTGCGGACAGCTACTACTATGACGCGGTCGCGTGGGCGGTCGAAACCGGGATTACCGAGGGTACGAGCGGCACGACCTTCTCCCCCAACGCGCCCTGCACCCGCGCGCAGATCGTGACGTTCCTGTACCGCTATATGCAGTCTCAGGGCAAGGGCTTTACGGGCGATTGGATGTTCCAGCTCCCGTTTACCGATGTGCCGGATTGGTGCTATGAGGCTGTGGCATGGTGCTACATGGAGGACATCACGAACGGCACGACCACTACGACCTTCGCTCCCGATGCAAACTGCACCAGAGCGCAGATCGTGACCTTCCTGTACCGCTGCATGAAGTAAGCGGCAGAGGATGCGGCGTTCCTGATCAAAAGCGAGAGCCCCCGGTCATTCCGGCCGAGGGCTCTCGTTTTATCTATGGGCATATTCTTAAAACCAGTTCAAGCCGTAAATTGCAAGTGCAAGTTGCGTTTTTCTTCCTATAATCAAACCATCTGTGCAATATGAAGCAAAGCAGGTATCAGAACGCAACGTTTGGATGCTTCGCTCTGTTGCCATTTTATACTCCATCTTTTACCGCAGCAGC
>CALACZ010000127.1 GCA_937890735.1 uncultured Bacillota bacterium | reverse complement strand
CAGTTTAACAGATTTTTGGGGATTCGCGACTGCACTTACAGGGTACTACTCCAGAAAGCATATAAGCATTGTGACCTGTCATCTGACAAGCAACGCTTGCAGATTATGACAGATATCTCATTTGGCTTTGGGTATAAGGTCGGGTTTATGATTGTCGCTGTTGCAGACAAAAAACATGGTGAATATGGGCTAGTAATCGAAAGTTCCTTTTATAATCGTTTCTTCTGATTTCTCCAGAAAGACTTGATCAACCACTTCCGTTGAGTTATAATATAGACGCACAATATGTAGAAAACGCTTCCCGTCTTTTTTGGCGGGGAGCGTTTTTGACCACATGGATTACCACAGACGGGCGCGGAGCAGGCGGAAATGGGGGTTCAAAAGAGGGCGCGAGAGTAACGGAATACGAGCGAAAACGATAGAAAAGTGTTAGAAACGTCCGGAAAAAGTTTTCGGGAGACTATCCCGTACTCTGTGTAAACCTCCAGTGTGGTGTGCCTATTATACACCACATTGGAGGTTTACACAAAATTAGGGATGGTCTCGCTTTTCCAGAAAACTGTCCTTTGCTTCTTGCGCCGCAGGATTTGCGCCGCGGATTCGATAAGCCGCACGTTATCGATCTATTTTTTCCTCATATATATAAAAGACAAGCCGCTCTTCTCCAAACATTCTTTATATGCCTTATATCCCATTTTCTTATAAAGACGGATATTTATCCAGCTTTTTGTACAGGTGTAAAGTTCTTTTGTTTTTCCAGCACATAGTTTATCCACCTCAGACAGCAGTTTCTGTGCAAGCCCTTGATGTCGATAGTCAGGATGTACCATCAAACGGCTAACATCTATAACGTCATTCTCCTGTCGGTATCGGATAGAGCCAATGATCTCTTCAGTATCATTTTCAAGTTTTAGCGTGTTCCAGTTCGCAAAATCAGCTCTGTTTTCTTCCGCGCTTTCCTGCAATGCAGGCACATCTCGGCTTTCTATCATCGCAGCTTCGCTTTCAAAAGCGAGTAATTGTAATTGATATAACGCTGGTATGTCTTTTACCTCTGCCGGAAGAATCTTCATAGCCGGAAGGCTCTGAGAAGTCCCGCTCGGCAGAAGTGAAATTGCCGTTTGACAGCTCTTGAAAGGCTGCTCCATGGCTTTTATGCGTTTTGAAAAAGGTGCAGCCGTAAGAGCCTGTGTATACCGCTTCCTCCACCGCTCCTCAAGACCGGGATTTTTCAGGGCAAGGTCCATACAATGCCGCGCCATTGTTTCCTCCCAGCAATCTCGGCAGATCTCCAGAACGTTGAACTGCGATCTGCCAATATATGCGCTCTCAAAAAGCTGCGACGTGAACTGCTCGTCCTCCAGTGCGACCAAAAGCGAAAGCGCCTGATCGTCCGTTGGAGACTCCAGCCAATCCCAGTCTGGGAGCAGCTTCTCGGCCGTTTTTGCGTTGGCTTTCAGAGACGGCTCTGCGATGTCCAGAAGATGCCGCCACATCTCCATGCCATTTTCCGGGTCGTCTGCAAACACATTGTCCAGAACCCGTTCCCACGACAGCTCATCGAGATCCTCGGCGGTTTCATGCGGGACTTCCTCCGGGTATTCGACCAGCAAAATCTCGCGGCAAATATCCTCGTTCTTCGGAAAATCTCCCACCGCCAAAAGGCGCTTTGCCCGTCCTACGTCTGGATGCAGTAGCACCTTGTTCTGCCAGTAAATATCATACGCATCCCGCAGCGCCCGCTGCTGGTCCTGTGCTTCCCCCACTTCCTCGCCTGCTTCTGCACCGAAATAGGCGCAGGCAGAGGATAACGCGTGCAAAAGCTCATACAACTCATCCGGCTCGACATTGTTGTAATAGTCCTCCACCGGGCGCGCGGCAAAAAGCTCTGTCCAGAACGTGCCGCAGTCCGTTTCGGAAAGAGCCGCTTCTTCGCAGAACAAAACGCCTCGTTTTGCGTCACGCATGATCTTCTCTGCGCTTTCGCCCAGATTCAGGTCAGTGGTCGTAGTCAGGAAAGTCCGCAGTTCTTCCGCCTTCTTCTCGTCCGGCAACGCTCCTGCGTGCTGTATCCCGGCTGAAATGTGGTGCAGCAGCACTTTTCCGAGAAGCTGCGATAACAAGATGCTCTTAGGGGCAAGCTGCCCTAACGCCTTTTTCAGATCGCCCCACGTTTCGGCGAGATCAATACGGTAGACGAGCGACAGTGACAGCGTAAGCCGCACGGTCGGCGTCTGCTCCGCCTCGCGCACCGGCTCTGGATCGCAACTGCTTCCGCACCAATAACACACCCACCATGGACCATCCGATTCGACCGGGCTTCCACAATATGGGCAACGCATATTGCATTCACCACCTTTAAAGGGTATATAACCATTATAAGGTATCCACACTGAATAAGCAAACGGGTTTTTCGTTTGCCGGGTCCTACACTCTCCCCTGTCAAGCTGGCATAAGAATAGTTGGGCCTTCTTGATTTCTCTATTAAGCTCCCTTATCGTCTGCATAAGAGCGCCTCCCGCAAATCAGCAGAAGGCGCTCTTTGTTATGCAATCGTTAAGTCTCCCGTGCCTCGTGATGACCGTTCAGCAGGCTCAGAAACGCTTCGCCGTACAGGTCAGCTTTATAAGTTCCGACGCCGGAGACCTCCAGGAACTCCGCCATGGTCGTGGGGCGTTTGGCTGCCATATCGCGGAGGGTGACGTTGGAAAAGACGACATACGCCGGGATGTGCTCATGCTCCGCGATCCGCAGGCGCAGCGCCTTTAACGCCTCAAAGAGCGCGTCATCCGGCGCGGGGGCTTTGGCTGTGCGGCGCTTGGGTTTTGGCGCGCTGCGCACCAGAATGCGCACAGGCTCGTCGTAAAACAGCACGTCCCGGGCGCGGTCGGTCAGGGTGAGCGCGCCGCCCTTCGCCGTCTCTTGCAGGTAGCCGTCCGCCTCCAGGTGCTCCACCAGCTCGCGCAGCTCGGTGCGCGGCGTGTCGTGCAGGAGGTCATACGTCGGGAGCATATCCAGCCCCAGCGCGAGGATGCGACGGTCGCGGCTGCCGCGGAGCGTGCGCACCAGCAGCGCCGCGCCAACGGGGTAGCCGATGTGGTCCTGAATGCGGCGGACGCAGGAGAGGACCATTTTTGCCTGCGTGGTCACGTCCCGTTCGGTCACGACGGCTTCGCAGTTGCCGCAGTGCCCGCAGTGCTCGGCGTGCGCCTCGCCGAAGTACGACAGGATATACCCGCGCAGACAGGCGGTCGTTTTGCAGTACCCGACCATCTGCTTCAGCCGCAGAAGGTCGCGCTCCATGAGCTGCCGGCGCTCACGCTCGGTCAGCTCGTCGTTCGTGACGGAGTGCGTGATGAGGTATTTTGCCGTGCGCACATCGCTCGCGGCATAGAGCAAAATGCACTCCGCGTCCGAGCCGTCGCGCCCCGCGCGGCCGGCTTCCTGATAATATGCCTCCATGCTCTGCGGCATATTGTAGTGCAGGACGTAGGCGACGTTCGACTTGTCGATGCCCATGCCGAACGCATTCGTCGCCACGATCACGGGGCAGCGGTCGTAGACAAAATCGTCCTGATTTTCGCGCCGCTCCTCGTCCGAGAGACCGGCGTGGTAGCGCGTTGCGGCGACACCGTGGTCCTGTAGCATCCGGCAGATCTTTTCGACGTCCCTGCGGGTCGAGCAGTAGACGATGCCGCTTTTGCCTGCGCGCGCCTTTACTAAACTCAGCAGGACCGGCTCTTTGTTCTGCGGCGTCAGGACCTCAAAGCGCAGATTCGGGCGGTCAAAGCCCGTCACAACGCGCACCGGGTCGCGCAGCGCCAGGATGCGCGCAATATCCTCGCGCACCTGCGCCGTCGCCGTGGCGGTGAACGCCGAGACGACGGGGCGGCGTTCCAGCGCGTTCAGAAAATCGACGATCTTTAAGTAGCTCGGGCGAAAATCCTGCCCCCACTGCGAAATGCAGTGCGCCTCGTCCACCGCCAAAATCGAGATGTCCAGCGCCTGCGCCGTGCGCAGAAAACCCTCCGCCGCCAGCCGCTCCGGCGCGACGTAGACGATCTTATACCTGCCCGCCAGCAGGTTTTTATACACCGCCCGGATCTGCTCGGGCGTGAGGGAGCTGTTGATATACGCCGCCGGGACGCCCGCCTTTTTGAGCGCCGCGACCTGGTCCTTCATCAGCGCGATGAGCGGCGAGATGACGAGCGTAATGCCGCCGGACAGCAGGGCGGGGATCTGATAGCAAAGGCTCTTGCCGCCGCCCGTGGGCATCACGCCGAGCGCGTCGCGCCCCGCGAGCTGCGCGTCGATCAGTTCCTCCTGCCCGCCGCGAAACTCCGCGTAGCCAAATACCTGCGCCAGCACCTCATGCTTGCGATCCATTTCTCTGCACTCCCCTTCGCGTGGTACTCCTGCGATACAGTATACTCCCATCCGCGCGGCTGGGCAAGCGCGGGAATGGAAAACGCCCCCGGTTTCCCGGAGGTGCTTGCTTATTTTTGCAGGTCATGCAGGACAGCGGCGATGTCGGCGCTTACAAAGATGGCGCGCTCCGGCGGGATCTTCATATCAGGCAGCGCAGCAGCATCGTGACTGTCCGCATCCTTTGAAGTGCAGCCGAACGGGACGATGAGCGCCGCAAGGCTCAACAGGAAAATCCAAAAAACGTTTCTTTTCTTCATATCCAAGACCATCCTGTATGATTCTGTATTTGCAGTTCGCGTCGGGGCTTCCTTTGTGGTATACTGGAGAAAAGTTCTGTAAACGTCTCCATTCAGTCACACAAGGATGGTGCACTATGACCGCATATTATCATCTACCCGGGCTTTTTGAATTTTATGAGCTGTACCGCGTGTTTCTGCCGCTGTTTTGGGGGCATCGGGAGTATTTTTACGACTGGTGCGCCATCAGCTCGCTCTACGGCGCGCCGGAGGGCTGCCTTTGGGGCGGCGGACGCGTGGGTTCGGGCGGCGCGGACGCGCGGGACGTGCTGGCGCTGACGCGGGAATACGGCATCTCCGCACGGCTGACGTTCAGCAACAGCCTGCTCAGAAAAGAGCATCTTGCGGACACGCAGTGCAACGCGCTGTGCCGGCTGTTTGCGCAGAGCGGCGGCGTACAGAACGGCGTGATCGTGCATTCCGACTTATTGCTGAGCTATCTGCGCACGCGCTATCCACAGCTCTATTTTGTCTCCTCGACCACAAAGGTGCTGACAGACTTTTCGCAGCTTCGGCGGGAGCTGGAACGGGCGGAGTTTCGCTATGTTGTGCCGGATTTCCGCCTGAACCGAGAGCTGGACGCGCTGCGTGCGCTGCCGCAGGTGCTCAAGGACAAGACGGAATTTCTCTGCAACGAGTGCTGCCGCTTTGACTGCCGCGACCGGCGGGCGTGCTACGAAGCCGTCAGCCGAAAAAATCTCGGCGAAGCCGCGCCGGAGCACCGCTGCGCCGCGCCCGACGCCGCCGAGGGCTACCGCTTTTCCAAGGCGATGGAAAATCCCGGCTTCATCGGCGCGCAGGACATCGTGAGCAGGTATCTGCCGATGGGCTTTTCGCAGTTCAAGATCGAAGGGCGCGGGCTCGGCAGCGCGCTGATCTTGGAATTTCTGCTGCACTACATGACAAAGCCGGAGCACCAGCTCCGCGTGCGCGAGGCGATCTATCTGGACGCGATGCTGGACCTCTTTTAATTCTCCAAAAATGCGTCGAGAAGCCTTTGCGCGATGGGCGAAAAGACCTGATACTTTTTCCAGATCAGGTACAGCCGGTTCTAAAGCCGTGGCTCTAACGGGCGGAATGCGAGTCCGTATTTTTCGCTGAGCCAGATAGGTGGTCGGTAAAATTTGAAAAATGATGAGCGTAAATTACAAATACAGGAGGTACTTATGATCTACAGAGATTTTCAGAACGAAAAGCTGTCGGCGCTGGGGCTTGGCTGTATGCGCCTGCCGCGAAACGGCGAGAATTTTGAGGACATCGACACCGCACAGGTCGCCGAAATGGTCGCCTACGCGCTGGAGCACGGCGTGAATTATTTCGACACCGCGTGGGGCTACCACAACGGGCACTCCGAAACGGTCATCGGCGAGGCGCTGTCCGCCTATCCGCGCGCGAGCTACCACCTCGCCTCCAAGTTCCCGGGCTATGATCTCAGTAATATGCCGAAGGTCAAAGAAATTTTTGAACAGCAGCTTAAAAAGTGCCGCGTGGAGTATTTCGATTTTTATCTGTTCCACAATGTGTGCGAGATGAACATCGAGCAGTATCTCGACCCGCAGTACGGCATTTACGACTATCTCATCGAGCAGAAGCGCAATGGGCACATCCGCCACCTCGGCTTCTCCTGCCACGGGCAGTACGGCGTGCTTGAGCGCTTCCTCAAAGCCTACGGCAAGGACATGGAGTTCTGTCAGCTTCAGATCAACTATCTCGACTGGACGCTTCAGGACGCGAAGGCGAAGGTCGAGCTGCTGAAGCAGTATAACATCCCCGTCTGGGTCATGGAGCCGCTGCGCGGCGGCAAGCTCGCCACACTCGCGCCGGAGCACAAGCAGCGTCTGCGCGCGCTGCGCCCGGACGAGACCGTCCCCGGCTGGGCGTTCCGCTTTTTGCAGTCTATCCCGGAGGTCACGATGATCCTGTCGGGTATGTCCAACATGGAGCAGCTCGCGGCGAACATCGCCACCTACGAGACCGACGCGCCGCTCAGCGGCGCGGAGCTGGACGCGCTGCACGGCATCGCGGCGGAAATGCTTTCCAAAACGTCGCTGCCGTGCACCGGCTGCCGCTACTGCACCGAATACTGCCCGCAGGGGCTGAATATCCCGTACCTCATTTCGCTCTACAACGAGCACGTCTTTGCCGGCGGCGGCTTCCTCGCGCCGATGGCGATGAGCGCCGTGCCGAAGGGCAAATGGCCATCCGCCTGCCTGCACTGCCAGAGCTGCGAGCAGGTCTGCCCGCAGCAGATCAAAATTTCCGACATGATGACGAGCTTTGCGGAAAAGCTGGGCGGCTGAGACGAACCGGGTAAAGGAGGAGACCTGTTTATGAATAACGAAACCCGTGCCGCGCATGAGGCATCTATGGTGTTCCCGATCGGGCAGCCGAATGACGCGTTCGCACAGTATTTTATCGGGCAGAGCTATCTTGCGCCGGTGTCTACATCGCAGGTCAGCATTTTTAACGTCACGTTTGAGCCGGGCTGCCGCAACAACTGGCACGTCCACCACGCCGCGCAGGGCGGCGGGCAGATCCTCATCTGCATCGCGGGGCGCGGCTATTATCAGGAGGACGGTCAGCCCGCGCGTGAGCTGCATCCCGGCGACGTTGTGAACATCCCTGCCGGAGTCAAGCACTGGCACGGCGCCGCGCCGGACAGCTGGTTCTCGCACCTCGCCGTGGAAGTCCCCGGCGCGGAGACCTCCAACGAGTGGCTCGAGCCCGTCACGGACGAAGTCTATTCCAAACTGAAATAAAAGGAGCGTTTGACCATGAAAAAGAATCTGGTAGCCTATTTTTCGGCAAGCGGCGAGACCGCGCGGCTGGCAAAGACGCTGGCGGGCGTGACCGGCGGCGATCTGTTTGAGATCGAACCGGCGCAGAAATACACAAGCGCCGACCTCAACTGGAACGATAAGCGCAGCCGCAGCACGCTGGAGATGAACGACGAGACAAGCCGCCCCGCCATCGCGTCGCACGTCGCCGACATGGCGCAGTACGACACGGTGTTCGTCGGCTTCCCCATCTGGTGGTATCAGGCGCCGCGCATCATCGAGACGTTTTTGGAGAGCTATGACTTCTCCGGCAAGACCATTGTCGTCTTTGCAACATCCGGCGGCAGCGGGCTGGGCAGGACCGAGGCGCTGCTGAAGCCGCACTGCGCCGAGAGCGCCAAGTGGCTGCCCGGCAAGCGCCTGAGCAGCCGCGAGAGCGCGCAGTCCGTGCAGGCTTGGGTCAGCGGACTGGGGCTGTAAACGTCCAGAAGA
Source organism: uncultured Bacillota bacterium (assembly GCA_937890735.1). Taxonomy (GTDB): domain Bacteria; phylum Bacillota; class Clostridia; order Oscillospirales; family Oscillospiraceae; genus CAG-170. Next base: position 6,596 of record CALACZ010000127.1, on the reverse strand, counting down.
TCAAAACCGCCCGCCGAATATTCGGCGGGCGGTCATTTTATGTCCGGCGCTTCGCGGAATTTGAGATAGTCCAGAAATTTCTGCACCGCGGGCGTGAGGCGCGCGCGGTTTTTCATGGCGAGGTAGATCGGGCGGTAATACGGCGTTTGCAGCGGGCGAATTTCGATGCGGTACGCCATGCGCCGCAAAATGAGCTCCGGCAAAATGCCCACGCCCATCCCCCTCTCCGCCATCGCCATGATCGCAAAATCCTCCCACGTTGTAAAGCGGACCTTGGGATGCACGCCGCTGCGCTCCAGGAGGTCACTGACCTCGGTCTTGCCGCCGCGCTCGAGCAGCAGAAACGGTTCGTCGTTCAGCGCCTCGACCGGGACGGCATCCAGCGCCGCCAGCGGATGCCCGACGGGCAGGACGAGCTTATATTCGTCGTTCTTCAGCAGAATTTTGTCCAGCGCCGCGTTTTTCGGCGTGCGCAGGATGCCGCAGTCCACGCGCCCGTCCTCGATCCAGCGCTCCACCTCGTCATAATCGCCGAGCAGCAACTCGTAGTCGATGCCGGGATAGTCCTTCTGAAACGCGGAGACGATGTTCGGCAGCCAGTGGATGGCGGCGCTGGCAAATGTGCCGACGCGCACCACGCCGGTCTGCACGCCGTGCATCTGCTGCACCTGCCCCTCCAGCTCCTGATAGTCCTGTAACAGCGCACGCACGCGCGGCAAAAGCTGCTGCCCGGACGAGGTCAGGCACACGCCGCCGCGCCCGCGCTCCAAAAGCGCCACGCCCCAGTCGCGCTCAAGATCGGCGATCATTTTGCTGACGGACGACTGCGCGTAGCCGAGCTGTTCGGCGGTCTTCGTAAAGCTGCAGGTCTCCACCGTGGTGACAAAGGCAAGGTATTTTTGCAGCGGATTTTCCATGCGGTATCCATTCCTTTTTTCGATACATTCTATCCGAAAAATTCGTTTTTCTTATTCTAGCAGATGTGCTATGATCGTGCAAGCATGAAATGGGGAGAGAAAAAAATGGGTATCGCGAAAAACGACATGGATATGCTGCACGGCGGGCTTGCGAAAAAGCTGCTGCTGTTTACGCTGCCCATTGCGCTGAGCAGCATGATGCAGCAGCTCTTCAGCGCCGCCGACACGGCGGTGGTCGGGCTGTTCGGAAACCCCGGCGCGCTGGCGGCGGTCGGCACGAATACGGAGATCGTGGCGCTGATCGTCACGGTCTCGTCCGGGCTGTCGATCGGCGCAAACGTGCTGATCGCAAGCCGCATCGGCAAAAACCAGACGGACGATCTGACTGCGGCGCTGCGGTCGGTGCTCGTGCTGGCGCTCGTCATCGGGCTGCTTGGCGCGGCGCTGGGGCAGCTCGCAGTGCTGCCGCTGCTGCGGCTCATCCGCACGCCGGACGATATTTTCTTCGGCGCGGCGCTGTATCTTCGCATTTACCTGCTCGGCTATCCGTTTTTGCTGCTCTATGACTTCGGCGCGGCGGCGCTGCGCGCCCGGGGCGACAGCCGGTCGCCGTTTTTCGCGCTGCTGTTTTCCGGCATAGCGAACGTCGCGCTGAACCTGCTGCTTGTGACTGTGCTGCGGCTGGATGTGGCAGGCGTCGCCATCGCAACGGGCGTGTCCAACGCGCTCTCCGCCGCGCTGGTGCTGCGGCGGCTGCACCGCATCGGGATGCTTCGCCGCTCCGGGCGCGGGCGCTGGGCGTACATTGCGGAGACGCTCAAAACGGGCGTGCCGTCCGCCATTCAGGGCGCAGTGTTCTGCTTTGCCAATATTTTTGTGCAGGCGTCGGTGAACAGCTTCGGCTCGGCGGCGATCGCCGGAAGCGCCATCGCCATGAATTTTGAGTACCTCTCCTACTACGGCGTCACCGCCTTCGGGCAGACGGCGACGACGTTCACCTCGCAGAACTATGCCGCCGGGCAGCTTGACCGCTGCCGGAAAATTCTGCGGCTGTGCCTCGGCTTTTCCGTGCTATGCAGTCTGGTGATGATCGTGCCGGTGGTCGTGTTCCGAGAATTTTTCTGCGGGCTGTTTTCCGGCGACCCGGCGGAGGTCGAATGCGCATGCGTGCGCATTCTGTGCATCCTGCTTTTTGAGCCGGTGTGCAGCCTGTATGAGATCCCGGCGGGCGTTCTGCGCGGGACGGGGCGCGCCATACTGCCGGCGGCAGACATGATGGTCGGCACCTGCGCATTTCGCATCATCTGGATCATGACAGTGTTCCGCGCGCACCCGTCGCCGCAGACGCTCTTTCACGCCTTCCCGCTCTCGTGGCTCGCCACCATCGCGCTCGTTGCGCTCACCTTTGTGCTCTGCCGCCCGCTGCGCCCGCGCGCGGCAGCATAGTCCAAAACTCCCTCTTGCGTCCGCGCCGCTCCTGCGTTATAATACCGAAGTATGACGATCACATCGCGCAGGAGGACATCACTATGCAAAACCGCAGCCGCAAGGGCTTTACACTCATGGAAATGCTGATCGTCGTGGCGATCATCGCCGTGCTCGTTGCCGTTGCCATCCCGACCTTCAGCAGCAGCCTCCACAAGGCGCGCGAAGCGACTGATCTTGCCAACGCCCGGGCGTATTTCGCCGAGCTGCAAGAGGATTATATGGCAACCGGCGAATATCAGACGCGTTTTAACCCCGATCCGTGGAGGAACTGGACCGATACGATCACGTTCTCCGACGGCTCGACGGTCAAGCTGCTCACCGGCAAGCTGACCGTTCGCCGCCCGACGGATGATGAAATATCCGCAGGCAGCAAGCTCGGCTATCAGGTCACCTATGTCTGCAACAAATGCGGCGAAACGCGCGTTTTCGGTTCGTGAATGCACAGAAACCCGCCTCGGAGCAACGCTCCGGGGCGGGTTTTGTTATGCCTGTTTCTGTGCGGCGACCTCCTCCGCACGGCGGCGGAAGATCTTTGGAAAGGACGTAAAGATCACCGTTGCAGTGATGATCCCGGCGACGAGATCGGCGATGCCCTCCGACAGGTACACGCCCCGGAAGCCGAGAAAATGCGTCAGCGCGAAGCACAGCGGGATGAGGATGACGACCTTGCGCATCATGGCAAGGCAGAGCGCCAGCTTCGCCTGCCCCAGCCCGACGTTCACATTTTGAAGCGTCATCTGCACGAAAAACATGATCGACCCCATCAAAAACTGCGGGGCATACTGCTTGACGATCTGCGTGACCGATTCGCTGGCGGAAAACAGCCGCGCATACATCTCCGGCACGAGCATCGACACCGACCAGATCGTCAGGCAGAAGCAGAACGCGATGATCGTCACATAGCGGATGCCGGTTTTGAGCCGCTGCTCGTCGCCCTTGCCGTAATTATAGCTGACGAACGGCTGCACGCCGTTGCCCAGCCCGTTGAGCGGCAGAACGATGAGCTGGAGCGCGCTGAGCATCACGGTCAGCGCAGCGGTATAGTCGCGGTCGCCGCCGGTGGCGCGGTTGAGGTTGATGTTGAACACCACCTGAATGGCGCATTCGGTGATGGTCATCACAAACGGCGTCACGCCGAGCGAGACAATGCTCCCCACGCGCGCGGCGCGGATGCGCATCTCGCGCACGCGGAAGCGGAACAGACTGCTGCGGGAGAAGAAAAACAGGATCACGCAGACGCATGAGCAGAGCTGCGACACGACCGTTGCCAGGCTCGAGCCCTGTACGCCCATGCCGAGCGTAAAGATGAAGATCGGGTCGAGCACGATGTTGATGACCGCGCCGACGAGCACCGAGCCCATCGCGTACAGCGAAAAGCCCTGCGTCAGGATGAACGGGTTCAGCCCCTGCGCCAGCATCACGAACAGCGTGCCGCAGGCGTAAATTTTGAGGTACGCCACGGCGTAGCCCAGCGCGCTGGGCGGGCAGCCGAACAGGCGGACGATCGGCTCTGCAAAGCAAAACGCGACCGCGCCGATGGCGATGCCGATCAGCACCAGCATGGAAAAGGCGGTGTTAAAAATGCGGTCCGCCTCCGGCGCGTTCCCTTCGCCGAGCTTGATGCCCGCACGCGGCGCGCCGCCCAAGCCGATGAGATTTGCAAACGCCTGCATGATGAGCGTGATGGGCAGCACGATACCGAGCGCCGCCAGCGCATCCATGCCCGCGTCTTCGATGCGCGCGACGTACATACGATCCACGATGTTATATAAAAAAGTGATGAGCTGCGCGATGATCGCCGGAATGCTCAGCCGGACGATCAGCGGCAGGATCGCGCCGTGGTCAAGCTCCGCCGTCTTATCGCGGCTGGGCTTCGGCGCGCGCGGGTTTTTTGGCACGCTGTTCATCTCCTGTGTACAAACTATACCCATTATAGCAGACCGTTCGGCAAAAAGCCACCAGCTTCATCGGGTGCAGTTCTTGCGCGTTACAGGCGCAGCCCTTCTTGAAGCCGCGCTTATTCCTCTGCCCCGTCGGTCTCCATGATGGTGCGGGTCTGCTCTTCGCGGTACTGCCGCGTGTAGAGCTGCCAGTATGCGCCCTTTGCCGCCATGAGCTCGCGGTGCGAGCCGCTTTCCGCGATCTTGCCGTCGTGCACGACGAGGATGATGTCCGCACGGCGGATGGTAGACAGACGGTGCGCAATGATGAATGACGTGCGCCCCGCCATCACCTGCTCAATGGCGTTCTGAATAAGCCGCTCCGTCACGGTATCGACGGAGCTCGTCGCCTCGTCGAGGACGAAGATGCGCGGGTCAGCCAGCAGTGCGCGGGCAAACGACAAAAGCTGCTTTTCGCCGGTGGACAGGCTGCCTCCGCCCTCGCCGACGTCGGAGTTGTAGCCCTCCGGCAGGCGCGCGATGATCTCGTCCGCCGACACGGCGTGCACCGCCGCCTCGATCTGCTCCATCGTCGCGTTTTCGTTTCCGTAGCGGAGATTTTCCAGCACCGTGCCGGAAAACAGGTGCGGCGTTTGCAGCACATAGCCGATGTTGGAGTGCAGCCAGAGCTGGCTGCGCTCGCGCGCGTCGCGCCCGTCGATGAGCACCTGCCCCTGCGTCGGCTCAAAAAAGCGGCAGACGAGGTTCACCAGCGTCGATTTGCCCGCGCCGGTCTCGCCCACGATGGCGACGTTCGTCCCCTGTGGGACTTTGAGGTCAAAATGCTCCAGCACGTTCTCCTGCCCGTCCGGGTAACGGAAGGTCACGTCGCGGAAGGCAATGTCGCCGTGCAGCGGCTCCCAGTTTTCCTTTTTGGGGCGGAAGCTGTCGCCGTATTTTTCCACGACCTCCGGCGTATCGCGCACGTCGGACTGCGTCTGCATGAGCTTTGTAAAGCGCTCGACGTTGACCTGCACGTTTGTCAGCGCCGACAAAACCTGCACGAGCCACTGGATGGGCTCCATCATGCCCTGTGCGTAGTTCATGAACACCGACAGCGTGCCGATAAGCATGACGCCGCGCTGTGTGATCACGCCGCCGCGCCAGAGAACGATCGCCAGCGCGATGGATGCCGCCATCGCCGTGGTTGACATAAATAATCCTCGTGTCCGCATTTCGCGGACGCTCACGCGCTTCATCTCGCCCGTCAGATCGTGAAATTCGCGCTCCATGCGGTTTTCGATCACGAGCGTTTTCGTGGTTTTTGCGCCGGTGATGCCCTCGTTGAACGCGCCGGTGATCTGCGAGTTGTGTTCGCGCACGCGGCGGTGGTAAATAACGAGCTTCTTCTGGAAATACATCCCTGACACCACCAGCACCGGCACGATCACCATCACGCCGAGCGCCAGCTTCCAGTTGAGCACAAACATCGTCACGATGGCAAACAGCAGGTACGCGATGTACCAAACGCCCTCCATCAGCCCCCACGCGAGGGTGCTGGCGATGCGGTCGGTGTCGGACATGACGCGCGCGTGGACGTAGCCGACGCTGTTCTGGTTAAAATACGAGAACGAAAGCGTCTGCAAATGGTCAAACGCCTGCCGCTTGAGGTCGCGCCCGATATAAAGCTCCGCCTTGCACGCGCCGTAGGCAGAAATGTAGTTTGATGCCGTCTGCACGAGCATCACCGCGATGTACAGCGCAATAAACGCGCCGAGCCCCGTCATCGCGCCGTCCGCGATGAAGTGGTCAATGGCGTACTGCTGGAACAGCGGAATGATGACGTCCATGACGCTGGCGAGCGTGCCGAAGAACGTCATGGCAAACAGCAGCTTGCCGTAGCCCGGCAGGTAGCCCGCGAGCTTGGGGATGCCGAACAGGCGCAGGTGCGGTTGATCCTTCATCGCTCCGCCTCCTCTCCGATAGACATCTGCATATCATAGATCTGCCGGAACAGCCCGTCCTCGCGGAGGAGCTTCTCCGGCGAGCCGAGCTGCAAAACCTTGCCGTGGTCGAGCACCAGAATGTTGTCGCAGTCCAGCAGCGTTGTGATGCGGTGCGAAATGATGATGCTCGTCGTGCCGCGGCGCTCCTTTGCCAGCGCGGCGCGAATTTTTTCGTCCGTCTGCGTATCGACCGCCGAGAGCGAGTCGTCAAAGACCGTGACCGGCGTTTTGCGCGTCAGCATCCGCGCGATCGCCACGCGCTGCTTCTGCCCGCCGGAGAGCGTCACGCCGCGCTCACCCACCAT
>CALACZ010000126.1 GCA_937890735.1 uncultured Bacillota bacterium | reverse complement strand
GGTCAAAGCCGGAGGTCATGAGCAGCTGCTTGAACTGCTGCGGCGCCTGCGGCAGCGCGTAGAACTTGCCGGGATGCTTTCTGGCGGGAACCAGATAGTCGCGCGCGCCCTCCGGAGAGGAGGCGGTCAGAATCGGGGTGGTAATTTCCAGGAAGTTGTGCTCCATCATTGCCTTGCGCAGCGCGGCGATGACCTGGCAGCGCAGGATGATGTTCTGCTTGACCACAGGATTTCTGAGGTCCAGATAGCGGTACTTGAGGCGCTGGGTCTCGTCCGCGTCGCGGCTGCGGTTGATCTCAAACGGCAGCTCGTTGTGGATGCACTTGCCGAGCACCGCGATCTTTTCCGGCACGACCTCGATCTCGCCCGTGGCGAGCTTGGGGTTCTTGCTGGCGCGCTCCCGCACTGTGCCGGTGACCTGGATGGTGGACTCCTTGTTGAGGGACTTGACGATGCTCATCATGTCCTCGGTCTCCACGACGATCTGCGTTGTGCCGTAGAAGTCGCGCAGGACGACGAAGGCAAAGTTGCTGCCGACGACACGGACGTTTTCCATCCAGCCGCACAGCGTAACGGTCTTGCCGGCGTCCGACAGGCGCAGCGCGCCGCAGGTATGGGTTCTCGATTGGGTCATGGTTTATTCTCCTTCTTTCTGCGATTCCAAAATGATGGGCGGCTGCGGACGGCAGCCGAGTTTTTCGTGGATGAATGCGGGAAGCTCGGTGAGCCGGACGGAGGTCTGTTCGCCCGTCGCCAGCTCCTTGACCGACGCCGTGCCCGCCGCCAGCTCGTCCTCGCCGAGGAACACGACGTAGGGGATGTGCAGCTTGTCGGCGTACTGGATCTTTGCCTTGAATTTTTTCTGTTCGCAGTAGAGCTGCGTGCGGATGCCGGACGCGCGGAGGGACGTCGCGAGCTGCGCGGCGGCGGTGAGGTCCTCGGTCATCGGCAGGATCAGCACATCTGCTGGCGCGCCCGCCGCGGCGGGGTTCAGAAGCCCCTGCTCGCCGAGCACATAGAACAGGCGCGTCAGCCCGATGGAAATGCCCACGCCCGGCAGCTTGCGGCTGGTGTAATACTCCGCCAGATCGTCATACCGCCCGCCGGAGCAGACCGAGCCGATCTCCGGGTGGTCGAGCAGCGTCGTCTCATACACCGTGCCGGTGTAGTAGTCCAGCCCGCGCGCGATGGTCAGATCGACGGCGAAATTTTCCTCCGGCACGCCGAACGCGGCGAGGTATTTCGTGACGGTCTGCAATTCCGACAGACCGAGGTCGAACGTCTCATTCTTCCCGCGATAGCCGTCCAGCGCCGCCAAAACCTCGGCGTTCGTGCCGCGGATGGAAATAAAGCGGAGAATTTCGTCCGCCTGTTCGGCGGAGACGCCGCAGTCGCTTACCAGACACGCGCGGACCTTCTCCGCGCCGATCTTGTCGAGCTTATCGACGGTGCGCATAATGTCGCCCGCCTGCGCCGTCAGCCCCAGCATGGCGTAGAAGCCGTTGAGGATCTTGCGGTTATTCACGCGGATCTGGAAGCGGCGCAGCCCGAGCTGCGAAAAGACCTGATAGATGATGGCAGGGACTTCGGCTTCGTTCGTGATGTCGAGCTTGCCGTCGCCGATGACGTCGATGTCCGCCTGATAAAACTCGCGGAAGCGCCCGCGCTGCGCGCGCTCGCCGCGGTAGACCTTGCCGATCTGATAGCGGCGGAAGGGGAAGGTGAGCTCCGACTCGTGCAGCGCGACGTATTTTGCCAGCGGCACGGTGAGGTCAAAGCGGAGCGCGAGGTCGCTGTCGCCCTTCTGGAAGCGGTAGATCTGCTTTTCGGTCTCGCCGCCGCCCT
>CALACZ010000125.1 GCA_937890735.1 uncultured Bacillota bacterium | reverse complement strand
CCCGCCCCGAAAAACGGCGGGCGGGGCAAGCCCGCCCCTACGTTACGACGAAACGCGGCGGATGTATGTTATCCAACGCCCACAAGCCCGCACACCAGATTCACCACCCCACCCAGCGCCATGATGAGGATGGGACTCCACTTTGTGCGTCGCAGCAGAACGAGGCACAGGGCGAAAATACCCGCCATCACCCAATTCGTGCCGCCGAGCGTGACCTCGCCGCTCCACAGCACGTTTGTCAGGATCAGCACGCCCGCCGACGCGATCATCGCCACGACCGCCGGACGCAGCGACGCGAGCACGCTTTGCAGCGCGTGCAGGTCACGGTATTTGAGGTACAGCCGTGCGATGAGCGTCACCAGCACGCACGACGGCAAAATGCACCCGATCGTAGCCACCAGCGCGCCGGTCAGCCCCACCACGCGGATGCCGACGAACGTCGCCGAGTTCACCGCGATCGGTCCGGGCGTCATCTCCGAGATGGTGATGAGGTCAGCGAACTCCGACACGCTCAGCCAGCCGTGCCGCGTGATGATCTGCTCCTGAATGAGCGGCATCGCCGCATATCCGCCGCCGAAGCTCAAGGCGCCGATCTGCAAAAAGCTCCAGAAAAGCTGAAGATAGATCATGCTTTTTTCCTCCCCGCCAGAAGCGTGCGCGCAATGCCGATGAGAATGCAGGCAAGGATGATGTAGATGACGCTGATCTTCAGCACGCACGCGGCGAGGAACGCCGCGATCATGATGACGACGGACGGCACGCTCTTTTTCTGCACGACCTCCGAGCCCATATCCCACACGACTGACGCGATCACCGCGCCCACGCCCGCCTGCATCCCGGCGAGCACGCGGCTGACGTAAACATTGCTGCGAAACGCCTGATAAAACAGCGAAATGACCGAGATGATGCAAAACGGCGGCAGGATCGTCGCCAGAATGGCGACCAGCACGCCGCGCAGCCCCGCCAGCTTGTAGCCGACGACGATCGCACCGTTCACGGCGATCGCCCCGGGCGAGGACTGTGCGATGGCGATCAGATCGAGCATCTCCGGCTCGTCGATCCAGTGAAGCTCATCCACGAAGCGTTTTTTCATCAGCGACACGATCACATACCCGCCGCCGAACGTAAACGCACTGAGACAGAGCGTAGACAAAAACAACTGACCCAAAACGGACTTTTTTCGCATAGCCGCACCTCCAAATTCTGTGACCAGTATAATGCAGTTTGACATATAAGTAAAATATTATTATATTATGATTATTATATTGAAAATACTATCAATTGGAGGAAGCCATGACCATCCGCCATATGAAGATCTTTGCCGCGGTGTTCCGCTGCGGCAGCATGACGCGCGCCGCCGAACAGCTCCATCTGGCGCAGCCGTCGGTCAGCGTCGCCGTGCGCGAGTTGGAGGAGTATTACGGTGTGCGCCTGTTTGAGCGTGCCGGACGCAGACTTGTGCCCACGACCTGCGGCAGAG
>CALACZ010000124.1 GCA_937890735.1 uncultured Bacillota bacterium | reverse complement strand
GTCAAGTTTGACATCGGCGAAGCCAAGAACTACGGCACGAGCGCCTACGGCTATCTGTATGAGTCCGACGCCACGAAGGCAGGCAAGGTCTATGCCAGCACCAAGTACTATTTTGAGGCGTCCTCCTCGCAGGATGATCTGGACGAGGTCGAGTTCCGCGCCGGTACGAGAACGTCTGTCTACACGGTGAAAGTTCCGTTCACCGCCACCGGCGAGGATAAGAACGGTCGAACCCGCTCCGTGGACGGCACGCTCACCATCGTGGTCAATGACCGCAAGGGTGTTACCATCACCACCGACGGCGCAACGTTTGACGATCTCAAGCTCGTCAAGACCCTGACCCCGAAGAATGTCAGCAGCTCCAAGCTGGATAGCTACTATGTCCAGTTCACCAAGGTCACCGGCGGCACGCTGTACGCCTACTACAAGACCGCGGCGAACAACGAGGAATGGAGCAAGCGCGACGAGTTCTACTTCAACGCCGATTCCGACGAGTACGATCTGGGCGACGTGTTCTTCCTGCCGAAGTCCAACGTCAAGTCCGCTGAGATCAGCTACACCATCTACCGCGAGAGCGGCAAGAACGCCATCGAGGTCGATACCGGCAAGATCGTCTTTAAGGTCGAGCAGGCGAAGGTCACCGTGACCTTTACCGACATCCCCGCCAACGTCAAGACGTGGGCTGGCGACGCCATCGAGTACATGGCGAAGCAGGGCTACGTCAGCGGCACGGGCAGCAAGACCTTCAGCCCGAACGCCAACATGAGCCGCGCGATGCTCGTCACCGTGCTGTACCGTATGGCGGGCGAGCCGAGCGTTTCCAGCGTTTCCAACCCGTTCAGCGATGTTGTCAAGGGTTCGTACTACTATAACGCTGTCCTGTGGGCTTACAACAAGGGCATCGTGACCGGCAAGTCTGCCAACAAGTTCGCTCCGAACGACAACGTCAGCCGTCAGGAGATCGCTGCGATCATCTACCGCTACGCCGGCAAGCCCGCCGCAACGGGCACGCTGACCGGCTTCAGCGATTATGCCAAGGTCTCCAGCTATGCGACGGACGCCATGAAGTGGGCGACCCGCAATGAGATCATCACCGGCATCGGCGGCAAGCTCGTCCCGGGCAGCGCGGCAACGCGCGCACAGGTCGTGGCGATGCTGTACCGCTACCTCAACGCCTGAGCAATTTGAAACTGCGCCCGCCGTCCAAACAGGACGGCGGGCGTTTTCTATGCGCGCTACTTGACGCAGACAGCGAGGAATGATAAAATAAACAGGTACGCCGGCGTGGTGGAACAGGTAGACACAGGGGACTTAAAATCCCCCGGCATTGCGCCATACGGGTTCGATTCCCGTCGCCGGTACCAGAAAGCGGGACGCTCGCCAGAGCGCCCCGCTTTTTGATGCCGTGATGCTGCGAGAAGCCGTCGTTCGACCGCCCGCGTCTTGCAGTTTTGCCGTAACGCAGGGGAGAGACACGACATTACAAATCAGCACGCACCTATGTGGTACGGGTACGCTCCTGTAGAGGTGCACATCTCTGCGGGCGGAGGCTTTTTATTTTCCGCATCCGGCGATGGATGCGACGAGCTGACCTGCCTTAAAGGACTTCGGCAGATGCTCGTTCATGCCAAATGCCTTGCATTTTGCAACGTCCTCGGCAAAGGTGTTGGCGGTCATGGCGACGATCTGCACCGTTCTTGCGTCCGGGCGCTGAAGCTCGCGGATCTTCTGCGCCGCCGTGTAGCCGTCCATAATGGGCATCATCACATCCATCAGGATCGCATCATACGTTCCTGCCAGATCTGTTCGGAACAGCTCCACCGCCTCGCAGCCATCGGCAGCGCGCGTGACCCGGATGCCCTTATCCTCCAGCAGCACCGCAGCGATCTCGGCATTCAGGTCGTTGTCCTCCGCGACCAGAACGTGCAGCCTGGTAAGGACCTTTTCTGCCGATGCTTTCTCCGGCACGCTCTTTTCGATCGGCGCGGACAGCTCCAGCGGCAGCTTGACGGTAAAGGTCGTGCCCTTGCCCTTGGCGCTCTCCACCGTGATGCTTCCGCCCTATCAGCTCCACATACTGCTTCGCGATTGGAGTAGTATCCTGTAAGTGCAGTCGCGAATCCCCAAAAATCTGTTAAACTGAAAGAACAGAGAT
>CALACZ010000123.1 GCA_937890735.1 uncultured Bacillota bacterium | reverse complement strand
TGGAAGGGGTCGGCGACCACGGCTGCGAATATATGACAGGCGGTACAGTCGTCGTACTGGGACCGACCGGGCGGAACTTTGCCGCCGGGATGTCGGGCGGCGTTGCCTATGTACTCGACCCGGAGCATAAATTCTATCTGCGCGTCAACAAGGAGCTTGTCTCTGTCGAGGCAGTTACGCAGAAGCAGGATATTTCCCGTCTCCGGGAACTTCTGCAGCGTCATGCGGCATTTACAGGCTCAAAAAAAGCCCGCGCCATTCTCGAGCACTTCGACGAGCGGCTTGCGGATTTCAAAAAGATCATTCCATATGATTACAGCCATATGCGCAAGCTCATCGGCAGGTATGAGGCAGCCGGCATGACGCGGGATGAGGCAGAGCTTGAAGCGTTTTTGAAGCGGGAGGAATAAAGTCATGGGAAAACCGACTGGATTTCTGGATTATACACGCGTGGACTGCCCGAGCCGTGACGCAGCCGCGCGCACAGGCGACTATGCGCCGGTCGAGCTGCCGCTGTCCGAACGGAATCGCCGCCGGCAGTCCGGGCGCTGCATGGACTGCGGCGTGCCGTTCTGCCAGGCGGGAGCGTCCTTTGAGGGCGTGCTGCTCGGCTGCCCGCTGCACAATCTGATCCCGGAGTGGAACGATCTGCTCTGGAACGGAGATCACGAGGGCGCGTTGCAGCGGCTGCTGAAAACGAGCCCGTTCCCGGAGTTCACCGGCAGAGTCTGCCCGGCGCTGTGCGAAAAGGCGTGTGTCTGCGGCAGGATCTCGCAGCCGGTGACGATCCGGGATAATGAGCGGACGATCATCGACTACGCCTTTGAAAACGACCTGATACAGCCCATGCCGCCCGCCGCGCGCTCGGATAAGCGGATCGCGGTCGTGGGCTCAGGACCGGCGGGACTGTCCGCCGCCTATTATCTCAATCGCCGCGGTCATCATGTGACGGTTTTTGAAAAAGACCCGCTGCCGGGCGGTCTGCTGACCTACGGCATCCCGGAGATGAAGCTGCCGAAGCAGATCGTCGCCCGCCGTATCGCGCTCATGGAGCGCGAAGGCGTCGAGTTCCGAACGAACTGCCATGTCGGGCAGCAGCCCGGCGCGGACGAGCTGGCGGCGCAGTTTGACCTTGTGATCTTCTGCTGCGGCGCGCAGCAGCCCCGGCAGCTGCCGTTTGCCGGAGCGGGCGGCGTTTTCTATGCGCTCGATTATCTGCGCGCCTCGGCGCAGTCGCTGCTTGAAAAGACGGACTCCGCCGTAACGGCAGCCGGCAAGCAGGTCGTTCTTGTCGGCGCGGGCGACAGCGCGTCAGACTGTATCTCCGTCGCACTGCGGCAGGGCTGCCGGTCCATCACGCAGCTCATCCGCAAGCCGCGCACGGAGCAGACGGAAAAACGCGACCATGCGCATGAAGAGGCGGAGGCGATCTTTGGCGCGGACATCCGCCGCTATGAAACGCAGATCGAGAGCCTGACCTGCGGCAAGGACGGCGCGGTGCGCGCCGTGACCTTACAGGGGAGCGGAGAGCAGCTGCCATGCGACCTGCTGCTGCTCGCCTCGGGCTTTTCCGGCTGCGAGCCGGCATCTCTGGAGGCATATGACGCCGTCCGAAAGACCGGCGTGCCGGTGCTGACGGCAGGCGATATGGCGTCCGGCGCTTCGCTCGTCGTGCTGGCGATCGCCGGCGGCAAGCAGGCAGCCGCGCAGGCGGACGCAAGTCTTATGGGCTACACCAATATTCTCTGAGCGCAGTGCGCGATCAGCGGGCGCTGACCGCGCTCGCCTGCCGCGGTTCTATGAAAATTTGAAAAGAGCGGCGGAGAGGATGACGCGATCATCCTCTCCGCTGCTCTCTAAGCCTTTCCGCGCGTGGGTCAGGCGATTTTTCCGCCCGGAAAACCGAGCAAGCAAAAGAGAAAACCTGCGAAAATCTTTCGATTTTCGCAGGTATCTGGAGCTAGTGGCCGGACTTGAACCGGCGACCTGCTGATTACGAATCAGCTGCTCTACCGACTGAGCCACACTAGCTTATGCCAGCGCCATGCGCTGTACGCGCCGGTCAAACGCGCCTTAGTATGATAGCACATCTTTCGCGCCGCGTCAATTCTTTTTTGCAGTTTTTACAAAAATTCTGCCGCGCTGCATACAGCGCGGCAGCTTTTATTTCTTTAGGCAGCACCGCACAATTCGGCAAGCAGATTCGGCAAGAGATTTTTCGTCAAGTCAAGGTTTGAAAAGTGCAGGAATACTTTGTGTATTTCAAACTTTTCAAACCGCAGAATTGGCGGAAAAGATCCGCCGAAGCGCGCCGACGCAATTGTGCGGTGTTGCCTTTACAGAATGCCGAGAATGTGCCGCGCAACGAAAATGCCGCTGGCGGACGCGTGCGAGAGCGAGTGCGTCACGCCGCTGCCGTCGCCGATGACAAACAAGCCCTTGTGCCGCGTTTCCAGATGCTCGTCCAGCGCGACCTCCATATTGTAGAACTTGACCTCCACGCCGTACAGCAGCGTGTCGTCGTTCGCCGTGCCGGGGGCGATCTTGTCGAGTGCGTAGATCATCTCGATGATGCCGTCCAGGATGCGCTTGGGCATGACCAGGCTCAGGTCGCCCGGCGTCGCCGCGAGCGTGGGCGTGATAAACGCCTTGTCGAGCCGCTTTTCGGTGCTGCGCTGCCCGCGAATGAGATCACCGAAGCGCTGCACGATCACGCCGCCGCCGAGCATATTGGAAAGCCGCGCGATGGACTCGCCGTAGCCGTTGCTGTCCTTGAACGGCTCGGTAAAATGCTTGGACACCAGCAGCGCAAAGTTCGTATTCTGCGTCTGGCGGGCGGGGTCTTCATAGCTGTGCCCGTTGACGGTGACGATGCCGTTCGTGTTCTCGTTCACGACCGCGCCCTTGGGGTTCATGCAGAACGTGCGCACGAGATCCTGATATTTTTCGGTCTTGTAGACGATCTTGCTCTCATACAGCTCGTCGGTGATGTGCTGGAACACCTCCGCCGGCAGCTCCACGCGCACGCCGATGTCCACGCGGTTGGAGAGCGTGGGGATCTTCAGCTCGTCGCAGACGGACTCCATCCACTTGCTGCCGCTGCGCCCGACGGAGATGACGCACTGCGTGCCGGAAAACGTCCCCTTGGGCGTGAACACCTCGTAGCCGCCGTCGATCTTTGCAACGTGCTCGACCGGCGTGTGGAAGTAAAAGTCCACGCGGCTCTTGAGATCGTGATAGAGATTCGTCAGCACCTCGTAGTTAATATCCGTGCCGAGATGGCGCACGGACGCGTCGAGCAGATGGAGGTTATTGCGCAGGCACTCGGTCTTAAAGGCGGTGTTGGCGGTGGAGTAGAGCTTTGTTTTGCCGCCGCCGTAGGCGACGTTGATCTCGTCCACATAGTGCATCAGCTCCAGCGCGCGGGCTTTGCCGATGTAGCGGTACAGCGTGCCGCCAAACTCATTTGTGATATTGTATTTGCCGTCTGAAAACGCGCCTGCGCCGCCAAAGCCGTTCATAATGGCGCAGGTCTTGCAGTGGATGCAGCTTTTGATCTTGTCGCCGTCGATGGGGCAGCGGCGCTCACGCAGCTCGCCGCCGCATTCCAGCACGGCGATCCTGAGCGCCGGGTCTTTGTGGCTGAGCTCATAGGCGGTAAAGATGCCGCCCGGACCTGCGCCGATGATGAGCACGTCATACTTCATGATTCTGTATCCTCCTTGCCGTGTTCCAGAAGCCAGGCGCGCATCTGCTCCAGCCCCTCGTGGCTGAGCGGAAACGTCCTTGTGTCCTCGATGGTGCTTTTTTTGTAGCAAAATGCGCCATGCCAGACCTCGGCGGTCATACTGCTGGCGTCAAAATCGACTTCCTTGGGCGTTTTCATGGTGATGGCGGGCACGATGCGAAAGCGCAGCGTCCCGTAGCTGCCGGTAAAGATATTGTTGTTTTCAAAGCTGTGCAGCACCGGCAAAAACAGCTCCTGCATGACCGCTCCCCTCCCCGCTTGCGCAGTTTTCAGCCGTTATTATAGCACACATCCCGCCGCCTGACAACCGCCCGCGGCGAACCCGAACCGCTTCGCGAACTTTTGCCGAAAAAGGCAAAAATGCGGTTGCATTTTTCGCAATATCTGATATAGTATGAATGTATCCGCTCACGGCGGAGCAATTACATATTTTTGGGCAGAACGTGCGGGGCGACCCGCAGGCGGAATGGGGTGCAAAGCCCCGCGAGCCGGTCACTGTGAAGCCCCGCGTAAAAGGGAAGCACCCGCGCGGGGATAAGTCAGATACGCTGAGCGCTGCCCTGTGCCTGTGCCGTCACCGCAGCCGAAGCTACGCAGTTACTGCGTCCATTTCCGTGCGGGTTCGGTGCGCCCGCGCGGTTTTTTTGCGCCTGCGCGGCGGCAGGCGGCGAAAGGAAGGTGTCCTCCGTGGAAAAACACGAGACGGCGCTGCATCTGACCGAGCCGGAGAAACGGGTCATTGAAGCGATGCGCCGGGTGGAATACGGCGAGCTGCGCGTGGTCATGCGCGCGGGCAAGCCCGTCCAGCTTGAGGCGACGCGCAGCGAAAAGCTGAGTGAGAAATAACTGCATACCGCAGGCGGCTGTGAGGCAGGGCTGATTGGAAGAACCGACGCCCATTCGCCGCTCCTTTGGGAGCGGCGGGTGGGCGTTTTTTCGTCTGTCCGGCAAAAAGGGTGCTTTCTGCCCCTCCGGGGCTTTATATAAAATAATATTGTAAGGAAGAAAGGAAAATCGACATGAAAAAACGGATCGTGTCCCTGCTGCTGGCAGTGGTGCTCGTGCTGGGACTCATGCCCACCGCCCTGGCGGCAGCGGCGACATTTGACAGCTTCTTTGACGGTCTGCCCGTCATCGCGGAAACAGAGCCGGGCAGCCCCAACAGCACGAATAAATGGATGGTCACAACGCTGGACAGCGAAGATGTCCTGATGAGCGGCAACAAAGACAAAAACAGCTCCAGCAGCATTTTGCAGCTCACCTTTACGGGTGACGCAAACCTGACGTTTGAATACAAGGTCTCGTCGGAAGCCAAGTGCGATAAGCTCAACATCACGCTCGGCAGCGCCGCGCTTGTTGCGGACGCGAGCGGCGAGATCGATTGGACGCCGCTGGAGGTCGAAGCGAAAAGCGGCGATGTCCTGACGGTCGTTTATACGAAAGATTATTTTTCGGCTGAAGGCAGCGACTGCGTCTACCTTCGGGGCTTCACCTGTGGCAGTGGCGTGACGATCACGTTCCACAACGGCAGCGAGACCGTCACCCAGAATATCTATGGCGGCAGCGGCACGCTGAGAGCCAACACCTTCACCGCCGAGGGCAAGGTCTTTGCCGGTTGGGCAACGACGGAGAGCGGCGAGGTCGCCTATTTCGACGGCGCATCCATTGACAGTGTGACAGAGGCGATGGACCTCTACGCCGTGTGGGCGGACGCCTTTACGGTCACGTTCATGAACGGCGACAAGACGGTCACAACGGTCAATGTTGCGCAGAACGCACCCATCGGCGCGCTGAACATTCCCGCCGACCCGAGCAAGACCGGCTACACGTTTGACGGCTGGTACAGCGACAAAGAAGAGCTGACGGCTGGCACCGTCATCTCTGACAATACGACCTTTGCCGCCAAATGGACACCCATCACCTATACCATCGTTTTTGATGCAAACGGCGGTACAGGCGAGGTCGAGCCCATCAAGAACGTATCATACGATCAAGACGTGACGTTGCCGCAGAGCGGCTTCACCCGTCCGGGCTATGCGTTCAACGGCTGGGCGAACTACAGTTCCTCCACGAGCGGCGACGCCGCAGGCGCGGTCGTGAAAAATCTGACCAGCGAGAACGGCGGCACCGTCACGAAATATGCCGCGTGGCTGCCGAACGCGGTCACTGTTACGGTCGACCTCAACTACGACGGTGCTGAGAAAATGACCTACTACGGCTCGGTTGGCAGCAGATACGACTATTTGAAGGCTGCGGAGAGCGAGTATTCCACAAGCCTGAATGACCCCGTCCGCGAGGGCTATCTCTTCCTGGGCTGGTTTGACGCAGCCGAGGGCGGAAACGCGTACAAAAACGGCTACAACTACTATGAGTATACCGCAGCAGATGCTCAGGACGTCAAGACCCTGTACGCCCACTGGGCAGAAGCGGTGACCATTACCTTTGACGCCAATGGCGGCTACTGCTGGACGACCTCTAAAGCCATCGCAAAGAACACCGCATACGGCTCTTTGCCGAGTGTGTCCAGGAGCGGCAAGGTGTTCGAGGGCTGGTATACGACCAAGGATGACGGCGGTGATCGGGTCGATGACACGACCGTGTTTAACGAGAACACGACGCTCTACGCAAGATGGCGCGACTATCAGATCACGCTCAGCTTCAGCGCCAACGGCGGCACGGGCACGATGGAAAACGTCCAGTTCGCGTCCGGCACAACGATCAACCTGCCGGACTGCACCTTCACCCGCAGAGGCTATCTCTTCGCCGGCTGGGGTACTTACAGCAGCTCGACCACGGTTGCATATGCGAATAATGCGGATTATACGAACACTGCGTCTTACGGCGACAGCACGGCGACCCTCTACGCTCTCTGGACGGATAACCGAACTGAGGAGGAAAAGGCTGCGGATGAAGCCGCCGACGCCAGGCTCACCGCTGCTGAGAGGGCGATCAACAAGAACTATTTCCCCGAATTTGGCTTGGATGAAAACGCGCTAGAGATGATTCGTGACACGCTGACCGAGGCGGGCATCACGGATGTGACCGCGGAGTTCAAGGAAGCTGTTACAGGCAGCGGCTACACTGGCGGAACGGCAAGCATCGACAAGGATGGAACGATCCACTATAAATGGGATGACAGCAAGCTGATTCCTTCTTCCCATATCTATATCCGCCCGACGGTCGTGCTGAGCTATACCAACGAGAAGGCTCTGGTCTACACAAAGGAATCGACCGCCCCCAATTTCAGCATTCCTCTGGATGGTAACAAAGCCAAGGCTGCGCTCGCCGCCGTTGCTGACCGCATTGACGCAGCCATTCCCACAGCGATCAATGATGTGACCGACCTGACCACTCTACAGAGGTATCCGCTGAAGGCGGGCGTGGATGCGTCCGCGGTGGACTATGATGAGTCGGACGATCTGGAGATGTGCCTGACTGCGGAGTGGGGGAGCAGTCACGAGAATGTCATCGCGATCGCAGAGGACAACAGCTACAGTGCCGGGTATTATGCGCCATATAAGGCGACCGTCACACTGCCGACAGAGGACACGAATGTGACGCTTACCCTGACGCTCATCTACAACGGTCGCAACGATCTGACCGTCACGCACGTCTACACCGTAACGGTCAAGGGCACCGGCGGGACGCACGATGACTACTACAAGACCCTGCTGGACACCATCTTTGGCGCGGACGGCGCACTGACCGACCCGGCAACGGGTACTGCGATCAACAAGGCTGCCGTTACCGGTGACATTCAATTCCCCACCACGAAAGATGTCAGCGAGCTGGAAGCCTACAAGGACTTTGACGGCAAATACACCCCGATCTTCATCACCAGCAGCAATGAAGCCGTGATCGAGTCGGCAACTGTGGGCAATCAGGCGCGCCTGACGGTCTACCGCCCGCTGCCCGGCGATGATGACGCCAACGTCACCATCACCGTCAGCATTCTGCGCCGCCCGGGCGGCACAGGCAAGGACTATGCCAATATGCCCGTGCTTGCAAAACTTGAGATCCCCGTCACCGTCAAGGCGCTCACGCAGCAGGAGCTGAATGACGCGGCAGCCTTCATGAGCAGGGTCTGCACCGAGGCTGTGTACTGGGAAGGCATCCGCAAGGCGAACACCAGCCGTGACAGCATCACCGGCGACCTTCAGCCGTTTGTTGAGATCGTTCCGACCGATGATGGACAGGGCTATAAATTCCTCCGCGGCGTCGTCAACGCCAGGAACGTCGGCGTCAAGGTAGACAAATTTGACGGCTGGGAAGCACACGAAAAGTACCGCACCTTCCGCTCCAGCGTCAATGGGGTCATCAATCACGAGACTCTGCTGATCGCCCGCGATCCGGGCGATACCCACGGTGAGGCTCTGTCGTTCCCCGAGTACAACACCCCCGTCAAGATCGACAGCCTCCTGACCCACGCCGTTTACGGCAAGTACTACGAAAAGTTTAAAAGCGACCCGAAGTATGCTCAGTTCGCCCGGTTCTACAAGCAGCCCGTCGAGACTGTCGTGACCGTCAAGGGCACGACGGGCATTGATGACCCAAACGTGAAGGACATCACCGTCACCGTCCAAGTTGCGGGCAGCGAATTTGACAGCGCCTTCACCGATCTCACCGACACCTACACCTGCCGCAGCAACGCGTATAAGTACGCCTCCGACGCCCTGCTCGACGTGCTGAGCAAAGCCGGGTACACCTGCGTCGACAGCAGCTACATCACCTCCGTCACCGACAGCAACAACCACACCCTGGCTGCGGGCGACGCGGCGCACGGCATCTGGTCCGGCTGGATGTACACGGTGAACGGTCAGATGCCGATGCTGAATGAGACGACCTACGCAAGACTGGATCAGTATCTGATCCGGGACAAGGACGTGATCCGCTTCTACTATGTGGACTGCCCCACGGAAAACGGGCATCACACCCCGGACCAGAATGGCGAGACGATCACCAAAGCGGCGACCCATGCGGAAGCCGGTACAAAGACCTACACCTGCGCGGTCTGTGGTCAGCTGATCACAGAGACCATCCCCGCCACGGGTCATACCTGGGGCGACGTGACCTACACCTGGAACGAGCGCCACACCACCTGCACCGCAGTGCGTACCTGCACGGCGAATGACGGCGGCGAGGATTCCGAGACCGCCAACGCGACCTATGCGGTCATCACTGAGCCGACCGCCACTGCGACCGGGCTTGGTCGCTGGACGGCAGTGTTCGAGAACAAAGCGTTCGAGACGCAGACCTATGACGTCACCCTGCCCGCCACCGGCGGCAATACCTCCGGCGGCTCGACGAAGCCCTCCGGCAGCGCCGGCAAGCCCTCTGTCCGCAAAGACGGCGACGCCGCCGGTGAGAGTGCCGGTGAGAGCGTGAGAGCGCGTTTTGACGATGTGAAGTCCTCGCACTGGTTCTCCGACGCCGTCGAGTATGTCGCCGAAAACGGCATCATGGGCGGCACAGACAGCCGCACGTTCTCCCCGGACGCCTCCGCAACGCGCGCCATGCTCGTCACGATCCTGCACCGCATGGCAGGCAGCCCCGACGCGGACGCCGCGCACAGCTTCTCTGATCTGAGCCGCGGCGCGTGGTATGAAAGCGCCGTCGCCTGGGCGGCTGAAAACGGCATCGTGGACGGCGTGGGCGCTTCCCGCTTCGCCCCGAATGCCGGCATCACCCGCGAGCAGCTCGCCGTCATCCTGTACCGCTACGCACAGCACTGCGGTCTGGATGTCAGCGCCTCTGAGGACCTGTCCGGCTACGCCGACGCATCGTCTGTCAGCCCGTGGGCTCGCAGCGCAATGGCTTGGGCAGTGAACGCTGGTCTCATCTCCGGGCGCAGCACCTCCGCGCTTGCCCCGCAGTCCGGCGCGACCCGCGCCGAGATCGCGCAGATCCTGATGCGCTTCGCCAAGCTCCTCAAAAAATAAGCACCCCCAACCGCGGGCGGCAGGAACTCCTGCCGCCCGCTTTCTTTACACAGAACCGTCCGACGCGCAGCGCAAGCTGCGGATTGACAAACGCAGCGCGGCGTGGTACTTTGGGGTCAGCATTTTCAAGATCGAGGTCCTGCACTATGAAACAGCAACAGCTCAAGGGAAGTCTCCTGCTCCTGCTCACTGCCATGATCTGGGGCATCGCGTTTGTGGCGCAAAAAGAAGGCGTCAGCCGCATCGGTCCGTTCACCATGCAGGCAGCGCGCTTTTTCCTCGCCGGAACGGTCCTGCTGCCGTTCGCCCTCGCCGGGCGGAGGCGTCAGGCGGCGCTGTGCGAGCAGAGCGGTCTGAGCCGCGGCGGCGTGCTGCTGCGCGGCTTCATCTGCGGGCTTCTGCTGTGCGCCGCCAGCACGTTCCAGCAGTTTGGGCTGCTCTACACCTCCGTCGGCAAATCCGGCTTTATCACCACGCTCTACATCGTCCTCGTGCCGCTGGCGGGCATTTTCCTCGGCAAAAAGGTCGGCGGGCGCATCTGGGCGAGCGTCGTCATCGCCGTCGCGGGGCTGTACTTCTTGTGCATGAGCGGCGCGATGAGCGTCAATACCGGCGACCTGCTCACGCTCGTGTCCGCGTTCTTCTTTATGGCGCAGATCTTATACATCGACCATCTCGGCTCGAGCATGGACGGCATCCTGCTCGCCTGCATCCAGTCGTACACCTGCTGCGTGGTCACGGCGATCGGGATGCTGCTGTTCGAGACCCCGTCGTGGAGCGCCATCCTCGGCTGCTGGCTGCCCATCTGCTACGCGGGCATTCTCTCCGGCGGCGTTGCGTACACGCTGCAAATTCTCGGGCAGCGCTACACCGAGCCGACGCTCGCGTCGCTGCTGATGAGTCTGGAATCGGTCTTTGCCGCGCTCGGCGGCTGGCTGATCCTGCACCAGACGCTCTCGCCGCGGGAGCTTCTCGGCTGCACGCTGATGTTCGCCGCCATCATCCTCGCCCAGCTCCCCGGAAAAGTAACAAAATCGCCTTCCACCACGTCGTGATGGAAGGCTTTTTCATGCGTTTTTTCGATTGCCGTCCTTGTCAAACGTCCGCCGCAGCGCCCGCTCCGTCGGCGCGATGGCGGCAAGGAGTACCACGAGCTGCACGATGCACAGCGCGCTGCCGAGCCGGCTCACCGTGCTCTCCCCTTTTCCGAGCGCAAAGCACATGACCGCCAGCGACACAGGCAGCAGCACCAGCCCGCAGCGATACCAGAGCCTGCCGAAATAGCGGTGCGCAAATTGCCAGGTGTCCTGATTTTTCATGGACATCGCCGTGCGGTAGCCGTAGAGCGAGTTGATCTTCTTTGGTGCGTTTTTTGCAAACGCCCGCCCCGTGAACAGCATCACCAGCGGCATCAGCAGCACCATCACGAGCATGAATACCCAATATCCCATGAGGCATCTCTCCTTTGCGTCCAGTATACCCCCGCCCTTCCCCTGTGTCAAGCCACACAAAATCGCCCGGAATGCTTGCGCATTCCGGGCTTTGGTTCTTAATGCAAAACGCTCTATCTCGCCCCATATGCCGCCTTTAGCGCCGCCTCGAACTGGCTGTCGTTTACGATCATGAGCAGGCACGCGTCTGCCTGGGTGAGCTCGTGGACGGGGACGCCTGCTTCCTGGATCGCGGCGACGACGTTCGCCAGCGCGCCCTTGCCGCCCTGCAGGGCGGCAAGCAGGCTCAGATTCTCCCGCAGCTTGAGCTGCGCGCGCGGGAGCTGGCGCGCGAGCTGCTCCGCCGCCCGGTGCAGCGCCGCCGCGTCCGCCTCCAGCAGCAGCGTCATCTGCTCAAAGCCTGCCGAGCTGTACAGAATACTCACGCCCGCCTGCGCCACGGTCTGCCGCACATCCTCCGCCATTTCCATTGAGACAGGACAGAGACGCAGCATCGCAATGCCGCGCCGCGCGGCAAAGGCGACCGCGCCGTCCGCGCCGCCGCCAGCGTCCGGGCAGCCGATGAGCGTCCCCGGCGCTTCCGGCCGGTGCGTGCTGCGGATATGCAGCGGGATCTGCGCCGCGCGCAGCGGCTCGACCGCCGACTCGTGCAGCACCTGCATCCCCACCGCCGAGAGCGCCTGAAGCTGCGCGTACGTCAGCCGCGCGATCGGCTCTGCCTGCGGCACAAGGCGCGGATCGGCGGCGAGCACGCCCGGCACATCCGTCCAGTTTTCGCACACATCCGCGTGCAGCGCCGCCGCAGCGAGACTGCCCGTCACGTCCGACCCGCCGCGCGAGAATGTACGCACCGCGCCGTCCGGCAGCGCGCCGTAAAAGCCCGGCGTGACGATCCTGCGCCCGTCGGCAAGCGTATGCAGCGCCGCGAATGACTCCTCCGTCAGCACGCGCCCGGCGTAGTCAAAGCGCAGCCAATCTGCCGCGTCCACAAATTCATACCCCAGCAGATCCGCCATCAGCCGCGCCGCGAGATACTCCCCGCGCGAGGCGAGAAAGTCCCGCGCCGTCGCGGGCGTGAGTCCAGCATAAATATCGTCCAGCAGCTGCCCAACGGGCGTTTGCAGCGCACAGCCGTCGCGGATCTGCAAAAACCGCTCGCGGACGCGGCGGAACAAGTCCCAGCAGGGGACGCGGTACTCCAGATGCGCATGACAGAGATATAAAAGGTCCGTGACCTTGTGATCGGCGGCATGACGCTTGCCGGGTGCGGAGACGACCACGACGCGCCGCGCGGGGTCAGACAGGACGATGTCGCGCACATTCAGAAAGCACCGCGCGTCGGCAAGCGACGATCCGCCGAATTTGGCTACCTTCAGCATCATTTCACTCCGTTTCAATTGGATTTCGGGGCGCGCAGCGCCCTGTTCCACTATATGACCGGGCGGCGGATTTTGTCAGTGCGCGCCGCGCCGTGCAAAGCGCGGACTTTTGCGGGGATCTCTGAGGAAAACGGGCAAAATTGTGCTTTACATTTGCCGGAAAGTGTGGTATCCTAAATCACGATGGCGCACTGCGCCGCGCCCCAGAACTCAGTTTCGGGAGACCGCCGGGTACAGCCCGGTTTTCTGCCTGCCCGTTACTTAGTCCTGCGGGGAATATTTTGAAAGGTGGAAACACAATTATGATGCGCAAAGAAGAAAAGACTGCTATCATTGAGCAGTACGCGACCCATCCCGGTGACACCGGCTCGCCCGAGGTCCAAATCGCTGTCCTGACCAGCCGCATTAACGACCTGACCGAGCACCTGCGTGAGCACAAGCACGACAACCACTCCCGCCGCGGTCTTTTGATGATGGTCGGTAAGCGCCGCAGCCTTCTCGACTATCTGGCGAAGAAGGACATCAACCGCTACCGCGCGATCGTTGCCAAGCTGGGTCTGCGTAAGTAATCTCTCTGGCAAATGGGCGGTCATGCGACCGCCCATTTTCTTCAAACGGAAACCGCTTCGCTGGGTTTCCGTTTGAAAAGGCTTGCACTGCGCTGCGCGCATAATTTGTGCGTAAACGCACAAATTTCACTTCGACGCTTCGCTCTGCATAAGTTCGACTGAACCAATCGCGCTTCGCAGGGCTTGCGCTCTTGGAGTCTCACTTAACTCCGCTCCGTGAGCAGTATTTTTGCCGACGTACACGCCGCCGGCAAAAATGATCCGAATCGCTTTTGCGCCTGCGGGCGCAAAACTCTGCGTGGCTTTGAAACAGTCTGAGAAGCGGCGTCGAACGACGGCACTTTTTAGATACAAATCCAAATTCTGCATGGGTTGTCCTTTAGCAGTTGAAGGTGCTTCCGGCGTGTTCGGCGGCGGCTTCAAGTGCTAAACCTCCCATGCAGGCAAAACTTGAAGGAGGTTTTTCCATGGTCACCCGTAAACAGTATCCCAACCACCACATTTTCGAGACCGAGATCGGCGGCCGTACCTTTACCGTTGAGACCGGCAAGGTCGCGGAGCTCTGCAACGCAGAAGCCATCTGCCGCTACGGCGACACCGTCGTGCTCGTCACCGCCGTCGCCTCTCCCCTTCCCAAGGCGGGCATCGACTACTTCCCGCTGACCATTGAGCTTGAAGAGCGGATGTACGCCGTCGGCCGCATCCCCGGCAGCTTCAACCGCCGTGAGGGTCGCCCGTCCGAGCGCGGCATCCTCATCTCCCGTCTCATTGACCGCCCGATGCGCCCGCTGTTTGATGAAGAGCTGCGCAACGAAGTCGTCCTCACCAACACCGTCCTCGCGCAGGACTTTGATAACCCCGTGGAGATCGTCGCGTCCATCGGCTCGTCGCTCGTCATCGCCTATTCCGACATTCCCTGGAACGGCCCGACGGCGACCACGAACGTCTGCTATCTCGACGGCAAGTATATCGTCAACCCCTCGCAGGATCAGCGCAACGCCTGCCAGTGCTTCGTCACCATCGCGTCCACGCATGAAAAGGTCGTGATGATCGAGACTGAGGCAAAGGAAGTCAAAGAGGACATCCTGATGAACTGCATCCAGCTCGCGCACGAGACCAACGTCAAGGTCGTGGAGTTCATCAACCACATCGTCGATACCATCGGCAAGCCGAAGTTCTCGTTTGAAAAGGCAGCCGTCAACCATGAGATGCTCGACGACCTGTGCGAATACGGTCTGGACAAGATCGCCTACGCGCTCGACACCGACGACAAGAACATCCGCGAGGCGCGCCTGACCGAGGCGGTCGTGGACTTCAAGGAGAAATTCGGCGAAAAGTACGCCGAGGATTGGGACGTCCAGATCGACGTGTGCCTGTACAAGATGCAGAAGAAGATCGTCAAGAAGTGGCTGCTCGAGGGCAAGCGCGTGGACGGCCGCGGCCCGGACGATATTCGCCCGCTCGACGCCGAGGTCGGTGTGCTGCCGCGCGTGCACGGCTCGGGTCTGTTCACCCGCGGTCAGACGCAGGTGCTCTCCGTCTGCACGCTGAATACGCTTGCCGCCGCGCAGAAACTCGACACCATCTACGACGAAACGGAAAAGCGCTATATCCATCACTATAATATGCCGCAGTGGTCCACGGGCGAGGCGCGTGCGGCGCGCTCCACCTCCCGCCGCGAGATCGGTCACGGAAGCCTGGCTGAAAAGGCGCTCGTTCCGGTCCTGCCCAGCGTAGACGAGTTCCCGTACTGCATCCGCGTCGTCTCTGAGGTCCTCTCCTCCAACGGCTCGACCTCGCAGGCCTCCATCTGCGGCTCGACCCTCGCGCTTATGGACGCGGGCGTGCCCATCAAGCGCCCCGTCGCCGGTATCTCCTGCGGTCTGATCTCCGATAAGGAAACGGGCAGATGGCGCACCTTCACCGACATCCAGGGCGTGGAGGACTTCCACGGTGAGATGGACTTCAAGGTCGCCGGTACGACCGAGGGCGTCACCGCCATCCAGATGG
>CALACZ010000122.1 GCA_937890735.1 uncultured Bacillota bacterium | reverse complement strand
TCGTTGAAACTTCTGGGCTTTTCGCAGCGGCATCTTTTTTGGTGCAGCTTGATGGAGCAGGATACGGGAATCGAACCCGCCTCCTCGGCTTGGGAAGCCGATGTACTACCGATGTACTAATCCTGCATTTTTCGTGTTCTTTTTTCGTGTGGGTCTATTCTACCATCCCGCGGCGCGTTTTGCAACCGTTTTGTGTCGATTCGGCGCAAAAAATCCCCCGGCGTTTTGCCGGGGGATTTTTTGTTTACTCCGCAAACGCTCTGTAGAGGAACGTTACGATCTGTGCGCGGGTGCAATCATGCTCGGGGGCGAAGCGCGTGGCGCTGACGCCTGCGGTGATGTCTTGTTTCTGTGCCCAGGCGACCGCTTTGGCGTAGTACGCCGTTTCGGCGACGTCGTCAAAGTCTGGCGTGGCGCTGACCTTGGGGCTGCCGGCTGCGCGGTAGAGGAACGTGACGCACTGCGCTCTCGTGCACGGGGCGTCGGGGTCGAACTTGTTATCGCCGATGCCGTTCGTGATGCCCTCTTCGACTGCCCAGGCGACCGCTTTCGCGTAATACGCGCTCGCGGGCACATCGGCGAAGTTCGCCGCGCTTTCCGGCTCGGGAGAGCCCGCCGCGCGCCAGAGGAACGTCACGATCTGCGCTCTCGTGCACGGGAGCGTCGCACCGAACAGCCCGTCGCCGATGCCGCTCGTGATGCCGTTCTGCTTTGCCCAACGGACCGCGTCGTAATAGTACGCGCCTGCGGGCACGTCGCGGAACAGCTCCTCGCCCTCGCGGACGAAGAAGCCCGTGACGGTGACGCTGCTCTTCGGCATGACGAACGTGAACTCGCCATCGCCCTCGTCCACAAGGTCGATCTTCTCGCCGTCAATATCGCGCACCGTCACGTCGCCGATCTCATAGCCCTTGTCGGGCTTCACCGTGATGGTCACCGTCTGCCCGGGTGTCGCGTTCTTCGGATCAACTTCGATCGTGCCGCCGGGGACGCGGTCGGGGGCGCTGATACCCATCGGCTGGCGCTTCGGCGGCGCGGGGAGGATGGTCAGCGTGCCGGAAACGGTCGTGACATAGTAGTTTTTCAGCGTCGCCGCGATGCTGATGGTATACGTCCCGGCTTTCGACGTGTCGGGCGTTTCGCTGTAGCTCAGCGTGACGTTCGTCAGCACATCCGTGCCGAGCAAGCCCTCGACCTTATAATCCACATCCTTCACGGGTTTGCTCAGATCGGGTGCATCCTCGCCCGCGGTCATCTCTTTATCCAGCGCCGTGACGGTCAGCTTTGCCGCCGCGATGGTAAAGTCCGCCGTGCCGGTCCAGATGGTGTCGATGCCCTCGCAGCGGACGGTCAGGGTGTAGTCGCCCGCGTCCGTCGGAGGCGTCGCGCCGTAGTCGGTCTTGCCGTCGCGGGAGGTGTAGGTGAGGGTCGTCTCCGTCGCACCGGCGGGCGCGGTATAGGCGGGCTGATTGGCGGTCTCGCCATACGTCCAGCCCGTGAGGCTGACGGCAAGTGTCTCCTGTGCCTTCGCCTTGACCTTGACGCGCACGCGGAGGGTCAGATCGTCATAGTTCGCGGACTTGAGCACGACCCTGAGCACGCCGAGGTCTGTTCCAACATCCGCGTCAAAGGCTTTGGCGTTCAGATAGATCGTCCCGTTCCACTCGCCCGGCGCGGGGATCAGGTAGCTGGCGTTGTTATAGAGCAGATCCGAGAGTTCATCCGCTTCCAGATACGGGCTGTTCCGATCCCGGTCATAGTCGGAGATCGTCGGTGTGCCCGTCCAACCCTTCGTGAGGTCGATCGCATAGCTCGTCTCGGCGTTGCTGTAAATTTCGACGGTCTGTTCCGGGACGACCGGCGCGGCGGCTTTGGTGATCGTGCCGGTCACGCCGGTGAGGGTGGGATTCGACAGCTTGTAGTTCTTTGCCTTTACGGTGTCCTTCAGCGTGACGGTCACGGTGACGTTGTTGTCCGTGCCGAAGTCCGTGCGGCTGAACGTCGCGCTCACGTCGTAGTCCACGCCCTGTTCGAGCGTCTCGCCATCGACCAGACCAGACTGGCTATTGCCCGCAACGCCTGTGAACGTCACGCGCACGTCGGCGGTGTCGCTGCCGAAGCGCTTGCTCACGCTGTCCACGGTGAAGGCGATCGGGCGCGGATCGATCTTTGCATCGTACTCCCAGCTCGTGCCGCTGGCGATGGTGTAGTTGTTTGCATTGGTCTTGCCGCTCTGGTCGAACGAGTTGTCGATCGTGCCGTTTGCGGTAAAGATGACCTTGTTCGCCTCCGCCACGTTCGGGCTGTTGAACGCCGTCGTGCCATAGACACACAGACCGTTATCCGTGCCGACGCATGCATCGTCGTTGACTTTGGTCCCGCCCATGGTATAGGCAGTCGAGCCGTCATAGGTCTTTGACTTTGTGTAGCTGCTGGGCTGAATGTCCGCCGCCGTGAGCGTCTTGGGCGCAACGGTGAACGGCTTTGTGCCGGTGTAGACGCGGTCGTCGGTCTCGTATCGGACGGTCAGGGTGTACTCGCCCGCATCGGTCGTGTTGGCGGGAGTGATCTCCTCGCCGCTCGCGTTTTTGTAGGTGAACGTCGGCGTCACGCCCTCCGGGAGATTTGCCACGCTCGGCGTGCTCGGGGTCTGCCCGTAGGTCCAGCCGTCCATCGTGATGTCGGCTTCCGGCACGGTGCTCTGCGGTTTGTCCTTCGGATAGGCAGTCAGATACAGCTTGAAGTCCTCATAGTTGTCGCTCGTGACCGTGACTTCGTACCAGAGGACGAAGTTATCCGATTCGCTGGTCCACTTAACGGTGGTAAACGTCAGAACGCCGTTTTGGAAGCGGACGGTGCTCTCGTCGATCAAGTCCGTCTCATGACCGCCGAGCGACCCGCTATAGCTGTAGTTTCCAAGTGTCAGATCAGTGGGCAGCTCCTTGGTGAAATCGTAGGTGTACGTCTTTGCCGTGTTGTTGTAGACGTCCATGGACAGTCTTTTTTCTGCGGGCGCGTCGCCCTTGGCGATGTGGTAGGTCAGCCTTCTGCTGCCGGGCAGCTTGTAATTCGTGTTTTCCGTGCCGTCCGCCTTCCGCAGCGCCGTTGCGGTGATCTGGTGATCGCCGACGCTCAGATCGCTGCCGCCGTCATAGGTGACGGTCACGGGGCTGTGCTCGGTGGCGTTTTTCACGCGCAGGGTGACATCGCCCTTGCCGTCGCCGTATTTGCGCCCATCGGCGTTCACCAGCTCCAGTTCCGCCTCCAGCGGGTCGATGTACCATGTAAAGTCGATCCCGCCGTCGCCTATCAGCTGATAGTTGCCTTGCAGCGTGAGCTGTCCTCTTTTGGGGTCTGTGGACGCGTCCGCCGCAGCAGTAACTCCGCCGGTGTAAAAATCATCGGACGACAGGGTGATCGTCTCTCCGTTCACGGTCACAGTCACCGTGATGACCTCCCAGGCGTACTTCGTCGTGCCGTCGTAGGTCGTGTGGGTGTTCGTGATCTCCACCCAGTCTTTGTCCACGAGCATGGGCTCGATGACGAGATCGCCCTCGGCGGTATAGTGCGTGCTGAGGGACTCGTACTCGACCTTGAAGTTGTACTCGCCCGCGTTGGTGGGCGCTTCGATGGGGTTGCCCTGCTCGTCCGTGTAGGTGGTCCTGATCCAGACTGCGTCCGACGGGACGTCATGCACAGCACCCGTTTTGGGGTCTTTCGGGTCTTTCGGCGTTTCGCCATATGTCCAGCGGACTTGAGACGTCGCCAAGTTCTCTTCCTGCTTGGGGGACGCTCTGCCGATCAGCCGGATGGTAAAGTCCACATAGTTGTCGCTCGAGACTGTGATATTGACCATGAGAACATCCTGATCTTCCGCGTCGCTTGCGGCTTTGCTGGTGAACGTGAGCTCGTTGTCGGAGGTGAGCTGCACGCTGTCCTGCTCGATCCAGCTGCTGTTACACTGCGTAGATGCGATCGCATAGCTGACATGATCACCAAACGTCAGCCCCGCGCCCAGCGTGGGCAGGTCGCGTGCGAGCTCGCGGGTGTACGTCGTCGCCGTGTTAAAATACACGGGGATGCTCACTTCAACGCAGTCGCTCCACGTCGCCTTGGTAATGGTCACTTTGGTGAGCTCTGTTGTGATCTGCTCACCCAGCTCCGCCGCGCGCACCACACAGTAATAGTAGTATGTGCCCACCGGGGTGTCCTTGGCGATGGGATATTCCGCACCCGTCGCGCCGGGGATCAGTCTTTGCGTTTCGGTCTCATTCGGGTCTGTCTGCTCATACCACTGGTAGCTGAGCGTATGACCCTCCGTGTTGCTCATGTCCAGCGTGACCTTGCCGCCCTCCGTGCCGTAGGGCTGCGTAACGTCCGCGCCCTTTCGGATCGTCAGCTCGGGCAGGCGGCTCAGGGTGACGGCGTGCGTCCCCTCGGTGTCCGCCGGCCGATAGCGGGGATCGTCGCTGGTAAAATAGCCGCTCATGTCGGCGCTGTTATTGCCGGTGATCGCGCCCGGCGTGGTCGCCGTGCTGCGCACGCCGATCTGCGCACCCGCAGTCAGCGTGCTGCCAATGGTGATGGTCACGCCCGCGGGCAGGCAGACGTTGCTCTTGAGGCTTTTTGCGGTGTTGTTCTGAATGACGGCGCTGCCGGAGACGGTCATCGTGCCGGTCGGGTACGTCGTGTTCCCGGTCGTAAAGCCCACGCCGCCCGCGCTTGCGCCGGTGTTATTTTTGATCGCGCCGCCGGACATCGTAAACGCGTTGCCCGCGCCGACCCAGACGCCGCCGCAGTCGCCGCTGACATGGTTGCCGCTGATCTCGCCGCCGTAGAGGTTGATATTGATCCCCTTGGCGTCCTGCCCGGTAACGGTGCTCGCATCGCCGGTATAGTTCGTGATCTTGCCGCCGTACATATTAAATGTACCGCCGGACTGGATGATCTCGGTCTTTGTGCCGTTCAGCGTTCCGTTGTAAAGACTGAACGTGCTGTTATACTGGATGATCACGCCGCCGCCCGTCACCGTGCCCTTGCCGGCGCAGTCGGTCAGAGCGCCTGACGCGTTTTTGCTGCCATTGCTGCCCACATTAATGCGCGTGGCAGAGCCGAGCAGCGTGATGGTATAACCGTTCAGGCAGATATTTGCGCTTTTCAGCGTGACGCTGTTCGTCAGCGTCACGTTGCGGGTCAGGTAGTAATTGCCCGTCTGCGGCAGGCTGGTCGTTTCCGTCCACGGCAGGAAGGTCACTTCCTCATCATTGCCGAGCTTGTGTATGTGCACCGTCTGCTTGCCGAAGTACACGGTCTTGCCGTCCTCGCTCAGATACAGGTCAAAGCCCGCGCCGCTCTCCTGAAAGCCGTCCGCAAAGAGCTGCCCGTGGTACTGCCCGCCGGTCTCGTCCGTCACGCTGACGCGCTCATACGCGACCATGCTCTCCTGATCGGTCAGAGAAATGCCGAATTTCGCATCCGTGTTCAATTCGCCGAAGGAAAGGACCGAGGCCTCCGCCAGCAGGATGTTCTGGGAGCTGTTTTCGCTCACCTTCGCGCTGCCGGACAGCGTGAGACTGCCGCCTTCCACAGACACGCCGGTCGAGCAGCCGGTGATCTCGCCGCCCTCCATGCGGAATGCGCTGTCGGACGGGAGCACAACGCCCGTCGTGCCGCCGGAGATCGTGCCGCCCTGCATCACGAGCGTGCCGCCCTGGAGCGCCACAATGGTGCCCGTGCCGGTGACCGTGCCGCCGGTCTTTTTATCGTGGGTCATCAGCGTCAGCGTGCCGCCCGCCTCGACCGTGATGGTGTTGCTGCCGGTTTGGAGCGTTTTGCCGTTCAGGCAGAGCACGGTCTCGCCGGTGATCGTCCATGCGCTGCTCAGCGTGGTATCCGCGCTCAGATAGTAGTAGCCGCTGCCCTCGGGCGTGTCGGTCAGCGCCTCGAACTCATGCAGCCTGCCGCCGGCTATGTGCGTGTGCAGCGTCTCCACCGTGTAAGTATCGCCGTTTTTCGTCACGCGCCCGTCGGCGGGGTCGAGCGTCGGCGTGCCGCCCACGCCCTGTTTATCCAGCCGCCACGGCTCGGTGTAGTTCGTGCTCGCGCCCTCGCCGTTGTTGAGCAGCCACGTCACCTGACCGTTTTCGAGCGTGTAGTCGTAGGTTTTGTTGTGATGTTGACGCTCCGCAGCGCCGTGCACGCCGGAGAGCTGTTCGTCCAGATAATTGTACTTGTCATAATACAGGTATCCGTTGAGGCAGTAGCAGTTTTCGACCGTCCCGCCATACATACTGGCTGTGATGGCGTAGTGCATCGGCTTGCTGTTTGTCGAGTCGTAAGGGAACTTGCCGGCAAAATAGCAGCTTCGGATCGTGCCGTAATTTGTATACGCAATGCCCGCCGCGCTCGCCGTGGTATTGGAGGCGGAAAAATTGCTGACAGAGCCGCGGCAGTGTTCGATCGTGCCGGCGTTGCCATAGGCGATCAGACCGAAATAGCTGCTGATGGTGAGCGTGCCGTAGATGCGCACGGAGCAGCGCTCGATCGTGCCGTTGTTCACATTTGCGATCACGCCGCTGCCGGAGGACGCGGTCATCGTGTCGATCTCGACCGTCAGATCCTGCACCTTGCCGGCATTGCCGATCGTCCCGAACAGATTCGTCACGCCGTTTTCGGCTTTGATCGTGTGTCCGTTGCCGTCAAACGTGCCGGTGTAAGCCTGGTTGTTGCCGATGCTCGTCCAGCTGCTGCCCAGCGTGATGTCCGCCGTGAGTTGCGCGCAGAGCGTGCGATCGTCGCGTTCGTTCACGCGATCCCTGAACGCTTCCAGCTCGCTCAGGCTGCCGATGAGGATCGGGTCGCTTTCCGTGCCCGCTGCGCCCTCGGTGCTCAGCAGCGCCTCCTCCGCGGCGGGCGGCGTCTCGTTCGCAGTCTGCGCGGGCGCGTCGTCCGCCAGCGCCTCGTCCGCCGCCATCGCCGCCATCGGCAGCAGGCTCAAACACAGCGCCAGCACAAGCAAAAGACTGATGATCCGTTTTTTCATATTGCTCCTCCCATTACGCAGCGTCCCATCATCCCGTGGATTTCCACGGGATGCGAGGGGGCGCGCCCCCTCGCCGTATGTTTTTTCATCTTATTGTACCATTGCTTATTCTAAATGTAAATCCATCCAAAGTCGGAGACGCGGCATATCATTCTTGCCGCAACGCAGGGGCTTGCCCCCGCTGCCTCAAAATGAACAGCGGACGCGCCACTTATTCACTATTCACTTTTGCCTTTTACCTCAATTCGCCCCGTCCCCGCGCTGCGGCGAAAAACGCCCCCGAACGGCATTGCCGTTCGGGGGCACATCTTTATCCCTCACTCACGATCTGTATCCCGGCGGATGCTCCAATTCGATCCGCCCCTGCCGCGATCATTTTGAGCGCGGTCTCCCGGTCTCGAATCCCGCCCGCGGCTTTGACCTGCACGGCGGGGCTGACGGATTTGCGCATGAGCGCCACGTCGTGCTCCGTCGCGCCGCCGCTTGAAAAGCCGGTGGACGTTTTGACGAACGCCGCGCCGACGGACTCGGCGAGCCGGCATGCGCGGACCTTTTCCTCGTCCGTGAGCAGGCACGCCTCGATGATGACCTTCACGATGGCGCGTCCCGTCACCGCCTCCACCACCGCGCCGATGGTCTCGCGCACGGTCTCGTCGTCGCCCGCCTTGAGCGCGCCGACAGGGATGACCATGTCGATCTCCGACGCGCCGTCCTCGGCGGCGCAGCGCGCCTCATACGCCATCGCGCGCGGCGACATCGCGCCCAGCGGGAAGCCGACCACGCAGCACACGGCGACGCCGCGTCCGCGCAGGCATTCATGCGCGAGCTTTGCGTAGCAGCTGTTCACGCACACGGACGCGAACTGGTACTCCTCCGCCTCGGCGCAGAGCCTTTTGATCTGCACGGGCGTTGCGTCGGTTTTTAAGAGCGTGTGGTCGATGTATTTTGCAAGCGGTTTTTTGAGCTGAATTTCCGGCATAAAGCAATCCTCCTTGCTGATTTGCAGCCATTATACTATAAATGCGCGCAATAGGCAACGCCGCGCAATTCGGTTTGCCGAATTGCGCGGCGCAAGATCAACCTGCAAACTGCGAGTTATACAGCTCGGCGTAGAAGCCGCCCTTTTGCAGCAGCTGCTCGTGCGTGCCGCTCTCCACCACGTCGCCGCCGCGCATGACCAGAATGAGGTCTGCGTTGCGGATGGTACTCAGGCGGTGCGCGATGACAAAGCTCGTGTGCCCCTTCGTCAGCTCGTCCATCGCGCGCTGAATGAGCACCTCCGTGCGCGTATCGACGGAGCTGGTCGCCTCGTCGAGAATGAGCATCGGTGCGTTCTGAAGCATCGCGCGGGCGATGGTGAGCAGCTGCTTCTGCCCGGCGGAGATGGTGGTCGCCTCGGTCAGCTCGGTGTCAAAGCCGTGCGGCAGGCTGTGGACAAATTTGTCAAGCCCGCACGCGCGG
The DNA here is from genome assembly GCA_937890735.1 of uncultured Bacillota bacterium. Lineage (GTDB taxonomy): Bacteria > Bacillota > Clostridia > Oscillospirales > Oscillospiraceae > CAG-170. The sequence continues at coordinate 5,391 of CALACZ010000122.1, read as the reverse complement.
CAGACGCGCTCGAGCTGCTCGTCGGTTACATTTTCGAGGTTATAGACGAGATTTTCGCGGATCGTGCCCTCAAACAGCCAGGTGTCCTGCAAAACCATGCCGAACAGGCTGTGCACCTGATGGCGCGGGATCTCGGCAAGATCTTCGCCGTCGATCAGGATCTCGCCGCCCGTGAGGTCGTAAAAGCGCATGAGCAGGCTCACCATGGTGGTCTTGCCCGCGCCGGTAGGACCGACGATGGCGACCTTCTGCCCCGGCGCGACCTCGGCGGAAAAATCGCGGATGACGGGCTTTTCCGGCGCGTCGGGATAGCGGAACTGCACATGGCGGAAGCTCACCGCACCGCGCCCGATGTCGGTTTTTTCGGGGAGTTTCGACTCATCCGGCAGCTCTTCGGTCTGCAAAAATTCAAAAATGCGGTGTGCCGAGGCGGACGCGGTCTGCAAATTCGTCAGCCCCTGCGCGATCTGCCCGAGCGGCGTTGTGACCAGGCGCACATACAGGATAAACGACACGATCACGTCAAAGCCGATCGTCCCCGCCAGCGCCATCGCCGCGCCGAGCACGCACACGGCAACGTAGGCGACGTTGCTCACGACCGTGATCATCGGCTGCATGATGCCGGAGAGGAACTGCGAGCGCCAGTTTGCGTCGTACACGGCGGCGTTCAGCTTGTCAAACGCCGCGCCCACCGGCGCTTCCGCGCAGCTCAGGCGCACAACGCTGTGCCCGGAGTACATCTCCTCGATGTACCCGCCAAGCTCGCCCAGCGCCGTCTGCCGGGCGGCAAAATATCTCTGCGAGCGCAGCATCACAATGCCCGCCGCGATCAGCCCCACGAGCGTCACGCCCAGCGCCGCCAGCGCCAGCCGCCACTCGGTGATGAGCATCATCACGACGCAGCCGACAAACTGCGTCCCCGCGCTGATGACCGTGGGCAGCGCGTTCGTCAGCCCCTGCTGGAGCGTGGAGACATCGTTCGTAATGCGGCTGAGTATATCGCCCTGCGCGTGGAAATTGAAGTATTTCTGCGGCACGACGTTGATCTTTCGCGACAGCTCCGCGCGCATCTGATAGGACATTTTGAGCGTCACGTCCGCCATGATATAGTGCTGAAGGAATGTGCACAGCGCGCTGAGCGCGTACACCGCCACCAGCACCGCGCCGATGCGCGCCACGGCGGCGAGGTCGATCGCGCCGTCCAGACCGCTTGAGATGAGGGCGGCGATCCTGCCGATCTGCCCGGGACCCACGATGGTCAGCGCCGTGCCGAGCGCGGCGAGGATGAGGGCGATGAGGATGAGCGGCAGCGATTTTTTGAGGTACGCCGCCGTGCGCCGCAGCGCGGGCAGAATGCCGGGATCAGCGGTCTTATCACGCTTCATGTGCCGCGCCTCCTTCCTGCTGCTCCTGCTGCGAGAGCTGCGAGCTTGCGATCTCGCGGTAGATGCTGCACGAGCGCAGCAGCTGGTCGTGCGTGCCGCGTCCGGCGATCTCGCCGCGCTCCAAAACAAGAATTTCATCCGCATGGCGGATGGTGCTGATGCGCTGCGCGACGATGACCTTCGTCACGCCCGCCATCTGCGAGGAGAGCCCCGCGCGCAGCTTTGCGTCCGTGCGGTAGTCCAGCGCCGAGAACGAATCGTCAAATATGAGGATCTCCGCTCCGCGCGCCAGCGCCCGCGCGATGGCAAGGCGCTGCTTCTGCCCGCCGGAGACGTTGCGCCCGAGCTGTGCGATGCGGTGCTGCGCGCCCTCGGGGTAGCTGTTTACAAATTCCGCCGCCTGCGAAAGGTCGAGCGCCTTTTGCAGGTTCTCATCCGTCTCCGGCGCGCTGCCGCTGCCGAAAAAGACGTTCGACTGTACCGTGCCGGAAAACAGCACCGCCTTCTGCGTCACATAGCCGAGCCGGTCATACAGCGCGTCGAACGTGAACTCGCGCACATCGCGCCCGTCCACGAGCACCTGCCCGCTTGTTGCGTCGTAAAAACGCGGGATGAGTCCGATGAGCGTCGATTTGCCGCTGCCCGTCGCGCCGATGATCGCCAGCGTCTGCCCCTTTTCCACGCGGAAGGAGATGTGGCTCAGCGCGTCCTCCTGCGCGCCGGGATAGCGGAACGACACGTCGCGGAACTCCAGCGTCCCCGCCTCCGGCGCGTCCTGTTTGTCCCCCGGCGTGACGGCGGGCTGCGCCTGCAAAACGCGCCCGATGCGCTCGGCGGAGACCTGCGCCGCCGGGGCGAGCATGAAGATCATCACCAGCATCATAAACGACATCACAACGTAGGTGGCGTAGGTGCTGAACACGACCACGTTCGTGAACATCGCGAGCCTGCCCGCCGCGTCCGCCGTGCGCTGCACCAGCGCCGCGCCGACCCAGTAAACCGCCAGCGACAGCCCGTTCATCCCGAGGGATAGCACCGGCTGGATGAGCGAGAAGAGCTTCTGGTTCTTCATCTGCGTGTTCATCATGTCGCGGCTGAAGCCGTCGAATTTTTCGTTCTGATAGTCCTCGGCGTTAAACGCATGCACCACGTTGATGCCGGTCAGATTCTCGCGCGCGACGCGGTTGATCTGGTCGGTGAGCTTCTGCACGATGCGAAAACGCGGCAAACACACGCGCAGCACGCAAAGGATCGTCACGCACAGCACCACGACCACCGCCGCCGTCACTGCCGACAGCTCCCAGCTCTTGCCGAGAATTTTTGCCACCGCCCACACCGCCATCACCGGCGCTTTGATGACCATTTGCAGACCCATCGCGATGACCATCTGGATCTGCGTGATGTCGTTTGTGGTGCGCGTGATGAGGCTGGGCACGGAAAATTCCTGAAGCTCCGCGTTTCCGAGCTCCATTACATGGTGGAACAGATCCTCGCGGACAGAAAAGCTGAAGCCCGCCGCGGTGCGTGCCGCGAGAAAGCCCGCCGTGATGGCGAGCACGGCGCTTGCCAGCGCGCACAGCAGCATCCGCCCGCCCACCGCGGCGATGTCCGCCGGGAGGCTGCCGGGGGTCTTGATGAGCGTGGTCAGATCGGTCATGTAGTCGGGCAGGGAGAGGTCAAAATAAATTTGCCCCAGCACCAGCAGCGCGCAAAGCACCGCCGTAAAAAGCTCCCGCCGCCGCATCCGCCGCAGTAAGTTCAGCATGGCAAAAGTCTCCGTTTCTATCGCAAAATTCCATTCAAAGTATATTTACCAAATATACCGCCGTGATACGCAAATTGCATGAACGGAGTGTAAATTTGCCCAGTTTGCACAATACAAAGGCTTCCCCCCTGAGATGCGAATCAATAGTTGAATTGCATCTGAGGTTAAAGAAGCATTCTATGCTAAGTGTGCACTCTTGATTGAAGGTGAGACAGAATATGGTTGCATTCATAAATTTGCTGAAAAGATAGGCATTTCGTTGGATGATTACGGAATCTGTGTCATTAATGCAAGGGGACAAAACTCGATAAAGTCAATATGACAGTTATTTATATTTATGGAAATTCCAAGTGTTGCCATTTACGATGGTGATGTTAAGGACGATCATACTGCTGCTCCTGATGAGTTTTATACAACTGAACTATGTTTTGAAATAGAAATAGTAAAAACACTTTTTGCTGCCGTAAAGCCGATCTGGTTAGAGCTATTGCTTTTGATATGGATAACAATAGCATAGACGCTGTCCGATAAAACGTACTTATAGATGCGACTCATCAAAAACCGGCAATGTGCGTTTCAAAAGTAAAATACAATCGAAGCAAATCTTTATGCAGAGAAACATTCATGCAAACCGGTCGTATTCGCCCGTGATTTGCGAAAATATATTGAGCGTCTGCCTCTTTGATTGTATAATTAAATTGCTATATTATACATTTTGCTACGGGCGGGCGCGCCGTGTGGCGAGGGCGCGGGCGGATAAGCGGGATACTCCGGCGGCTGCGCCGCCTCCGTGCCGATTGCATTTTCTTTTGTTTTCTGCATTTCATGCAGAAAAAGCGGCGCTTTTGCGCCGCAAAAATGCGATCGGTCGAACCGCAGGCTTCTCGCGCCACTCATCTGCGATCAGTTCGCAATATCAAGTATTTTGCGTAAAATACGTCCGTTTTGCCGGAAAAAGTGCGGAATTTCTCGGAGTTTTGTCCACTTCACCCACACGCTTTCGTGCACACTTGGGTCAAAATATGGGTCAGGGCATTTTACTGTAAGTGTACCGTTTGTGAGCGACTTTAGGTCGTTTTCCCGCGTACGAGTGTGATGTCGGACAGGATCTGCTCCTGACGGACAGCTTTCCCGTCGATTTTATCCATTAGTGTCTGGACAAGCGCCTGCGCCAGCTTCGCCAGCGGCTGCGTGACATAGGTGAGCGCCGGATAGCATGTGTTTGCAAGAAAGGTACCGCCGTAGGCGACGGCCTTGAAATCCTCTGGAATCCGCAGACCGCGCTCCTGCGCACATTTGACGGCGTGGATGACGATCAGGTCCTCGGAGAAAATAGAGTCGATTTCCGGGTGCGCGTCAAACATGCGGTTGATGATGCTGGGATAGTCCTCCAACTGCTCAGTGGAGTCCCAGGTGCAGGTGATGCAGCGGATTCCGTGTGCGGCAAGCTCACGCTCGACAATCCGGTGGCGGAGGACAGAGGGCGATTTTTCGGTCATGGCAGCTTCCACGTTCAGAACGCAGCTGCAGCCGCTCCGGATCAGCTCCTGTGCGGCCAGCATGCCGCCCTTGGCGTGATCAGAGTATACGGTGGGGATATTGTCTGCAATGCGCAGATCAAGCGCGACAATAGGCAGCGCAAGACTGCCGTATTCCTCCGGCTCAAGCATGTAGGTGCCGAGAATCATGCCGTCAACCATGTTCTGCCGCATCATGCGGATGTATTCGCGTTCCTGCCCGGCACTTTCGCTGGTGTTACAGAGGAACATTTTATAGCCGTGGCGGTGCAGCTCCATCTCAATGTAGCGTGTCATCTCTGCCCAGAAGGGATTGGCACTGTCAGAGAGGATCAGACTGACATAGAATGAGCGCTGATGATATAAATTGCGCGCCAGCTGGTTTGGAATATAGTCCAGCTGCTCAATTGCGGCGAAGACTTTTTCATATGTTTCCTTTGAAATATAACCCTTCCCGTTGAGAGCACGCGATACGGTTGTGACGGATACACCCGCCAGCTCTGCAACGTCCCGGATACCAGGCATGATGAAAAACCGCAAATTGCAAGTGCAAGTTGGACACCTGCACGGTAGAAATTCGTGAATCAGAGCATCGGTCAGGATGGGAGCCGCTGGCTTCCATCCTGGGCGATGCTGCCGCAGCCATCGGCTGCGTAAACAGAGTCGAGAAACTCGTCAAACAGTTCCTCCGGGGTGCGGTAGCCCAGCTTCTTGCGAGGCCGTC
>CALACZ010000121.1 GCA_937890735.1 uncultured Bacillota bacterium | reverse complement strand
TCGCGCCCTCAAAGCGGAAGGGCTTGGTCACGACGCCCACGGTCAGGATGCCCTTGTCATGCGCGAGCTGCGCGATGATGGGCGCTGCGCCCGTGCCCGTGCCGCCGCCCATACCGGCAGTGATGAACACCATATCCGTGCCCTCGAGGACCTCGGAGATGGAGTTTTTCGATTCCTCGGCGGACTTTTCGCCGATCTCCGGCTTCGAGCCTGCGCCCATGCCGCCGGTCAGCTTTTCGCCGATCTGAATTTTGTTCTTGCACTTGGACTTGTTGAGGTCCTGCTTGTCCGTATTGACGGCTACGAAATCCACGCCCTGAATGCCGGACGCGATCATGCGGTTGATAACGTTATTGCCGGCGCCGCCGACGCCGATCACCTTAATGGATACGACCTTTTCTGCAAAATCAGCCATGTAACTTCCTCCTATGTAAGCGCTCTTCGGTCGCAGCGCGCACTTCTCTGCATAGTATTTCATATATTTTATACTGAAATGCGCCCGCGGTCAATAGGATTGTGCAAATATCGCGGAAATTCTTTCTTTTTTGCCTGTTTCCCGGCAAAACTACGCGCGCGGATGGAATCGCGCCACATCGTCGCCCGTGAGCGTCAGGTCGATCGTACCCGCCTGATACTCGCTGAGCTGCTCCAAAATCGCCAGCAGGTACTGCACCTTGTAGTCCAGCTTTTCCGTGCCGCCGAGCTGAATTTCATATTGATCGTCGTACTGCACGACGATGTTATAGTCCTTTTCCACGTTGATCGACGCGACGTGCCCCAGAAGCCCCGTCCCGTCAAACTCCGCCAGCACCGCCAGCGCCGCGTCCAGCGCCTGCTGATTCACCGCCGTCACCTGCGCCCCGGCGGTCGGATTCTGCACCGTCACGCCGAGGATATACGGCACGCCCGTCTGCGCAAGCGGGCTCGCCGCGTCGCCGGTCTCGCGCGCTGCCGTCTGCGCCGGCGCATCGTCCGCGCTGTCCTCCGCCGTATCCGCCGCAGCTTCGTCTGCCGTGCTGTCCGTCTCGCCGTCCGCCGGAGCTTCCTCCGGCTGCGCGGGATCGGCAGGCGTTTCGCCGGCGGGCGTTTCCGCCGCCGCTTCCTCCGTTGGTATTTCGTCCGTCGGTGCCTCCGGCGAAGTGATGTCCGTCAGACCATCATAGCGCTCGAGCGCCTTGCCGCTGCTGTTGATGAGCCAGATGACGTTCGTATCGCTCATCACGGCAAAGCGCGCCGTGCTCTCCTGTACCTCCAGGATCACCGCGTCCGGCATACTTCTGCCCACGCTGACCTTTTCCACATACGGAAGCTGCGTGATGATATTGCCCGCCACGGTCGCCTTGTTGAGCGTGAGCAGGTTGTCGCCGACCTCGATGCCCGACGCCTGCACGACCTGCTCGGCGGAATACAGGCTGTTGCCCTGCACCTCCACGCGGCTGACCTTGAAAAAGACCGCCACGCCGAACACCACCGCCGCCACGAGCGCCAGCATGATGACCAGCCGCCCGGCGACGTTGCTCCCCGGCACGCGCCGCCCAGCCTGCCGTCTGGCGGCACGCCGCGATTCAGTTTTGCGTTTTGGCTGCGCCATATGTCTGCTTCTCCTTTGTAAGCGTCAGTTGAGAAGGGTCCGCGCGCTTGTCAGCTGACGCAACCGCGTGCGGAAACTTATAGAGTATTATACAGCATTTCCTCCGGAATTTCCACATATTTTATGTCGCCGCCCAGAATTTGCAGCTTTCCCGCCAGAGTATCATACCCACGCAGGATGTGCTTTACTCCCGCGATCCGCGATTCTCCGTCCGCGCACAGCGCCGCGATGACCAGCGCCGCGCCGCCGCGCAGATCCTCCGCGCGCACGTTTGCGCCGTGCAGCGCCGCAACGCCGTCCAGCTGCGCCCGCCGCCCCGAGAATGTGACCGCCGCGCCGAATTTGCGCAGCTCGGCGATGTGCCGGAAGCGGTTTTCAAAGATCGTCTCCGTAAACTCCGTCCGTCCCCGCTCTCGCAGCAGTGCCGCCATGACGATCGCCTGCGCGTCGGTCGGAAAGCCGGGATACGGTGCGGTCTCGATCGCGCCGGGCGCGCGCAGGCTTCCATCGCCGCAAAGCCGCAGTGTGTCGCCGCTCTGCGTGATCTCGCACCCGCTCGCCCGCAGAACGTCCAGAACAGGCAGCAGTGTCCGCCCGTCCGTCATGCGCAGCGTCACATCGCCGCCGCACGCCGCCGCGGCGCACAGATACGTCGCCGTTTCGATGCGGTCGGGCATGACGGTGTACGTCGTGCCGTGCAGCGGCGCGCCGCCCTGAATGGTGATTTCGCCGCCGCACTCCCCGATCTGCGCGCCCGCGGCGCGTAAAAAGCGGATAAGGTCGCCGATCTCCGGCTCGCGCGCGGCGTTTTCGATCACCGTCGTGCCCTCGCAGCCCAGCGCCGCCAAAATGGCGTTTTCCGTCGCGCCGACGCTGGCAAACGGCAGCCGGATGCGCCCGCCGTGAAGTGTTTCCGCGCGGCACTCGGCAAAATGCTGCCCCACCGCCACCTGCGCGCCCAGCGCTTGCAGGGCGAGGATGTGCAGGTCGATCGGCCGCTTTCCCAGCGGGCAGCCGCCCGGCAGCGCGATCCGCGCGCGCCCCATGTGCGCCAGCAGCGCGCCGAGAAACAAAACGGACGACCGCAGCCGTCCGGCATACTGCGCCGGGACCTGCCAGCCGCAAAGCGTCCGCGCGTCCACGATCAGCGCGCCGCCGCGCTTCTCGGCACGGCAGCCGAGACAGCGCAGAATTTCCAGCGTATCGCCCACATCGCTGATGTCCGGGCAGTTATGTAATACGCTCACGCCGCGGCATACGGCGCACGCGGCAAGGATCGGCAGCACGCTGTTTTTCGCGCCGCTGACCGGGATGCTTCCCCGCAGCGGCGCTCCGCCGCGCACGGACAGGATCTGCATAGTCATTCCTCCGCATGATCTGGGATTTTTCCCATCCTATGCGGAGGACAAAATTACCGTGTCTGCGCCAGCTCCAGCACCGTTTCGTAGATCTGCTCGGCGGAATCGACCACCGCCATCTGCGCCGCCGCCATCGCCATCGCGTGCCGACGCTCGGGGTCGCCTAAGATCGACTTTGCCGTCTCATACAGCACCTGCCCGCTGCACTGCGCCTCGCGCAGAACTGCCGCCGCGCCGCGCGCCTCCAGCACGCGGGCGTTCTTTTCCTGATGGTTGTCCGTCACGTTCGGCGACGGGACCATGATGCACGGTGTGCCCGACGCCGCGACCTCCGCGATCGTCGCCGCGCCCGCGCGGCAGATCACAAGATCCGCCGCCGCCATGACCTGCGGCATATCGTAGATAAACTCGCGCAGTTCGATTTTATCCTGCCCCGCCAGCTCCACGCCCTGCTCCTGCACATACTCCGGCATCCAGCGCCAGCCGAACGAGCCGCAGGCGTGGATGTGCCGGAACGGCAGACCGTCCGCCATCTCGCAGGCGAAAAACTGCGCGATCTTCTTATTCATTTCGCGCGCGCCGAGACTGCCCCAGTACGATACGACAAGGGGCTTGTCGTCGTCAATGCCCAGCGCGCGGCGCGCCTTTTCGCGGTCGGTGTACAAAAACTCCTCCCGCACGGGCGTTCCCACCACGCGCACGCGCTCCGGCGCGGAATACTGCGCACGGCTCTCCTCAAAGCTCACCAGGATCGCCTGCGCGCTGCGCTCGACCATGCGCGTCGTGAGCCCCGGCACGGCGTTGGACTCATGCACCGCCGTGGGGACGTGCTTCCGCGCGCCCATTTTGAGCGCCGGGAAGCTCGCATAGCCGCCCGTACCCACGATCACGTCGGGCTGAAATTCGTCGATGAGCCGCCCGGCTCTTCGCAGCGACGCGCGCATATGCAGCAGCGTCGTAAAATTATGCCACATCGCGGCAGGAGTAAATTTTCGCTGATAGTTGGAAATTTTCAGCATTTCCAGCCGAAATCCCTCGCGCGGGACGAGCTTCGTCTCCATGCCGTCCTCCGCGCCGATAAACAGGATGCCGCAGTCCGGCTTGCGGCTGCGCAGCAGCTTCGCCACGGCGATCGCCGGATAGATATGCCCGCCCGTGCCGCCGCAGGTGAAGATGACGTTCATCCTGAAATTCCTCCACTAGATTAGTTTATTGTCGTTCTGTCTTGAAACGCTTAAAATGACGCCCATCTCGAACAGCTGGATGAGCAGCGCCGTGCCGCCGTATGAGAAAAACGGCAGCGAAATGCCCGTAGCGGGCAGCAGATTCGTCACAACGCCGATGTTGAGGAACACCTGCAGCGCCAGAAGCGTCGTCAGCCCGCCTACGACCAGCATACCGAAGCGGTCGCGCGCGTGCAGTGCGATCCAGTAGCCGCGCAGGATGAGCAGCAAAAACAGCAGCAGCACCACCATCGCGCCCACAAAGCCCAGCTCCTCGCACACGATGGGAAAAATGTAGTCGTTGTGCTCCTCCGGCAGGTACAGATACTTCTGCCGGCTGCGTCCCAGCCCCAGCCCCATCAGCCCGCCCGAGCCGATGGCGTAGAGCGACTGGACGATCTGATAGCCGCTGTCCGACTCGTCCTCAAACGGGTGCAGCCACGCCTGGATGCGGTCGCCCGCGTAGCCCTTCGTGGCAAGATAGATCGCGACGAACGCCGCCACCACGCCAAGCCCCAGCGCGAACCAGCGCAGCTTGACGCCGCCGAGAAACAGCATCGCTGCGCTCACGCCGAGGATGATGATGATCGCCGACAGGTGCGGCTCCAGCACCAGCAGCCCGCACACCACAGCCAGGATCACCACAAACGGCAAAATGCCCTCCTGGAACGACTGCATCCGCTCGCGGTAGTAGGAGATCATGGACGCGAACGTGAGCACGATGCCGAGCTTTGCGATCTCCGACGGCTGAAAGCTCGTAAAGCCGAGATAGATCCAGCGCTTCGCGCCGTTTTCCTCAATGCCGATGAGCGGCACGAGCAGCAGGAATACGATCGCCGCCGCCAGAATGAAAAACGAGACGCTGCGCCAGATCTGATAGTTCCAGGTGCTGAAAAACAGCATGATGCCGATGCCTACGATGGCAAACACCGCCTGCCGGGCAAAGTAATACGTTGCCTTGCCCTCGGTGGAATATGCGCGGGCGTAGCTTGCGGAAAACATCATCAAAACGCCGATGAGCACCAGCAGCACCGTCAGCACCAGAAACGGCACGTCCAGCAGTCCGCGCTCGTCGAGAATGACGCGCCGCCTGCCCGTCTGCGGGTCAGGCAGGCGTTCCCCCGCCGGCTGCTGCGCGGGACTATCGGGGTAGACCGTTTGCTGCATCATGAAACTTCCTTCCTACATCGCGCGCGGCGAAACGCCCACATACGCCAGCACGCACATCACGACCGTGATGCCCACAAATACGATGAAAATTTTCTCCTCGCTCCAGCCGCACAGCTCAAAATGATGATGGATGGGCGTCATTTTGAAAATGCGCTTGCCGTGCGTGAGTTTAAAATACGTCACCTGCAAAATGACCGACAGCGTCTCCAGCAGATACACCAGCCCCACAAGGATGAGCACCAGCGGCATATCCAGCGCAAAGGCAAGCCCGCACACCGCGCCGCCGAGGAACAGCGACCCGGTGTCGCCCATAAACACCTTCGCGGGGTGGAAATTGTAGAGGAGGAAGCCGCCCAGCGCGCCGAACAGCGCCGCCGGAAAGATCGCCAGCGTCGTCTGCTTCCAGAGCCACGCCGTGATCGCAAAAAACGCCATCACCGGCATCGTCACGCCCGTCGCCAGCCCGTCCAGTCCGTCCGTCAGGTTCACCGCGTTCACGCAGCCCACCAGCACAAACATCGCAAAGATCATGTACACGATCCAGTTTATCTGGAACGTCACCTGGAAAAACGGGATATACAGGTCGCACGTCAGGCTGCCCGTGTAGCGCAGCAGCGCCAGATACGCCGCCGCCGCCGCGAGCTGCAAAACGAGCTTTTGCAGCGCCGTCAGCCCTTCATTCTGCTTGCGCTTTACCTTGCAGTAATCGTCCAGAAAGCCGATCAGACCGTACACCACCGCAAAGGCGAGCACGATCAGGTGCGTATAGTAGCCGCCGCGCATGGCGTGCCACCCGCCCGCCACGGTGCACAGCACCGCCGCGAGGATGAACATGATGCCGCCCATGGTCGGCGTGCCGCTTTTGCCCTCATGCCAGCTCGGTCCGACCTCGCGGATCGACTGCCCCGCCTTGAGCGCGCGCAGCGCGGGGATCACCAGTTTTCCGAAAATAGCCGAGAGCACGAACGCGCAGACGGCGATGATGCACAGTTGCATGGGGTTATCCTCCGATTATTTCTTTTCGTCCTTCAAAAACAGTTCCAGAACGCGCTCCATTTTCATGCCGCGGCTGCCCTTGATGAGCAGCACGTCGCCTTCCTTCACGCGCATTTTGAGCATCCGCGCAAGATCCTCGTGCGTATCGAAATGCTCCGTATTTTTGGGATTCATGCCGCCCGTGATCGCGCCCGTCACCGTGCGCACCGAATGCTCGCCGTACACAAACAGCATATCCGCCTTCTGCGCGACCAGCCGTCCGATGCGGTAGTGCTCCGCGCTGCTGCGGTTGCCAAGCTCCAGCATATCACCCAGCACCGCGATCTTGCGCCCCTTGGCGTGGTAGTTTTCCAGCACGTTCAGCGCCGCCTGCATCGACTCGGGGCCGGCGTTATAGCAGTCCTCGATGATGGTCACGCCATTGTGCTCAAAGATCCTCTGCCGCATCCCGGTGTTGCGGAACTTGCCGAGCTGGCGCTTGAGCGCCTCTGGCTTCACGTCCAGCAGCAGTGCCGTGGTGATGACCGCCAGCGCGTTATACACCATGTGCCGTCCCGCCGCCGGGATGTACATCTCAAAGTTCTGCCGCATCCCGCGCACGCGGAAGCGCATCCCGTCCTCCAGCTCTTCAATGTCCTCGGCAATGACGTCGCACGCTGTGTTTTCAATGCCGTAGTAGAATTTTTTGTGTCCGCCGTCGCTGCGCACGTTCCAGAGAAGCGGCTCGTCGCCGTTAAAAACGCCCACGCCGCTGCGCGGCACGCCCTGCAAAATTTCCAGCTTTGCGCGCAGGATGCCCTCGCGGCTGCCCAGATGCTCGATGTGCATCGTCCCGATGTTCGTGATGATGGCGATGTCCGGCTGGGCAACGCTCGTCAGGTACGCCATCTCGCCGAAATGGTTCATGCCCATTTCCAGCACCGCGACCTCCACGTCCTCCTCCAGCGCCATGATGCTCATCGGAAGCCCGAGGTCGTTGTTGTGGTTGCCCTCGCTCTTGGCGGTGCGGAACGTGCCCTCCAGCGCACACGCCATCATTTCCTTCGTCGTGGTCTTGCCCACGCTGCCGGTGATGCCGATCACGCGCGTGTGCAGCAGCTTGCGGTAGTTTGCCGCCAGCGCGCCGTAAGCGCGCAGTGTATCCGCAACGCAGAGCTGCAAAATGGGCGCGTCTACCTTATGTGTCACCAGCGCCGCGACAGCGCCCGCGTCGGCAGCCTGGGCAACATAGTCGTGCCCGTCGGTACGTTCGCCCGCCAGCGCGATGAACAGGTCGCCGGGGCGGACCTCGCGCGAGTCGGAGCAGACCCCGGTCACGCGCACGCTGTTATATTCCTGCGCCGTCGGCGCGCCGCACCACAGCGCGATCTGATTGAGCGTCAATTCCTTCATTTCTGTCTCTCCAAATATTCCGCAACGACTTCCCGTTCGTCCAGATGCCGTTTTTGATGGTTGATCTCCTGATACGTCTCGTGCCCCTTGCCGCACAGCACGATCACGTCGCCGGGCTTTGCGATGTCCATCGCCCGGCAGATTGCCTGCTCGCGGTTTTCGATGACCTCATATTTTGCGCCCGACCCCTGCATTCCGGCGACGATCTGCCGGATGATCTCGTTGGGGTCTTCGGTGCGCGGATTGTCGGACGTTACGATGCTTACATCCGCGTTTTCCGCCGCGATCCTGCCCATGACAGGGCGCTTAAACGGGTCGCGGTCGCCGCCGCAGCCGAATACCGCGATGGTCCTGCCCGTGCAGAAGCCGTTCACGGTCTGCAAAATATTCTCCAGACTGTCCGGCGTGTGCGAATAGTCGATGAGCACCGTGTAGTCCTTGCCCGGCGTGGGTACGACTTCGGCGCGCCCCTTCACGCCCTGCGCCGTTTTGAGCGCGCCGGCGATCTGCGGCAGCGGGATATGCAGCGCCATCGCCGTGAGCGTCACCGCCAGCGCGTTATACACGCTGAACGCGCCCGGAATTTTCAATTCGAGCCTGCAAATGTCGTTGCCCGTCACCACGTCCGTCTCTACGCGATCCGAATACAGGCGAATGTTCTTCGCCACCAGGTCGGCGGCGTTGTCTTTGACGGAATACGTCAGAATTTTGCAGGTCGCCTGCCGCCGGATGCGGTCGCAGTACAGATCGTCCAGATTGAGAACGCCCACGCCGCACATCGAAAACAGCTTCGCCTTCGCGTCGCAGTATTCGAGCATCGTCTTGTGGAAGTCCAGATGATCCTCCGTCAGGTTCGTGAACGTGCCCACGGCAAAGCGGATGCCGTCCACGCGGTGCAGCGTCAGCGCATGGGAGGAGACCTCCATCACAACGTGCGTGCAGCCAGCAATGCGCATTTTGGCGAACAGCTCCTGAAGCTCCAGGCTCTCCGGCGTCGTGCGCTCCGTTTCCAGCACCTCGTCCCCGATCATGTTCTGGATCGTACCGATGAGCCCGACCTTCGCGCCCAGCGTCTTTTCGAGCACGTTTTTCAGCAAATAGGTGATGCTCGTTTTGCCGTTCGTGCCGGTCACGCCGATCATGGTCATCTGCTCGGTCGGGTGTCCGTACCAGTTCGCCGCCATCCGCGCCAGCGCCGCGCGCGTGGACTCCACGCGCACATAATTTTTCCCGTCCGCCGGCTTTTTCTCGCAGATCACGACCGCCGCGCCCTTTTCGCGCGCCATGGGGATGAACTTGTGCCCGTCGGCGGTAAACCCGCTCACCGCCACAAATGCCTGCCCGGGCGCGACCGTCCGCGAGTCGTAGCTGATTCCGCTGATGTCCTGCTCCAGATCGGCAGCAGCGTCCAGAATGGCAATATCCTGTAAAAGTGCCCGTAACTTCATGATTCTATCCTTTCTTTGCGGATCAGTCAAGCGCCGTATGGTCGGTAAATTCGACCTTCACCGTTGTGCCGCGCTCGACCATCGTGCCCGCGGGAATATCCTGATACGTCACCGTGACGTAATTTTCCGTCAGATCCGTGCCCTTCGCCTGTACATAAACGCCCGCGTTGTTCGCCAGCCAGTTTACGTCCGCCGGGGCGTAGCCCACAAAGTCGGGCACCTCCACAAGCTCGGTCGATTTTTCCGCGCCCATGTAGAGGATGACCTCGGAATCGCCCGGCACCTCGGCGTCCGCCGCCGGGATCTGATCCGTCACGAGCGCGCCGTCGCCGATGACGCGGTAGCGCAGGCTCTTCTTGCTGAGCGCTTCCGCCGCCTCCTGCTCGGTCATGCCGACCAGCTCCGGCATCGCCACGTTCACGCCGCGGATGTCCTCGGAGGTGTAGTCCGGCTCAATGCCGAGATACGGCAGAATGTCCGAGAAAATATCGCGCACGGTCGGCGCTGCCATCAGACCGCCGGAAATATAATAGTTGTTCGGCGTGTAGCTCGTGCCGGGGATCGCCTTCGGCGTATCCAGCGCCACGAGCACCACATATTTCGGGTCGTCGATCGGCGCAACGCCGATGAACGAGACGATCTTATCCTCCACTGGCTCGCCGTTTTCGTCGTAGGTGTCGATCTTTTCCGACGTGCCCGTCTTACCGCCCACGCGGTAGCCCGGCGTGCGCGCGCTCTTGGCGGTGCCTTCGGTGACGACCTTTTCCATGAGGTCGCGCATCGTCGCGGACGTCTGGGAGCTGATGACCTGCCGGATGACGGTCCGCCCGTTTTCCTCCACGACGCTGCCGTCGGCGCTCACGACCTGCGAAACGACGTGCGGTTCCAGCAGATACCCGCCGTTCACGATCGCCGCCACCGCCCGCACGAGCTGCATGGGCGTGATGCGGAACGTCTGACCGAACGACGCGGAGATGAGCGACGCGGTGCTTGCGCCGTTTAATTGATCGCGCCCGAAGAAATAGCCGCTCGCCTCACCGGGGAGGTCTACGTCCGATTTTTCAAGGAAGCCGAACGACGCAACGTAGTCATAAAACCGATTGCCGCCGATTTGAAGTCCCATATGCGCCAGCGCGATGTTGCAGGAGTTTCCCAGCGCCTCGCCGGTGGTCTGCGTACCGTGACCGACGGTTTTCCAGCACGAAAGCGTCTGGTCGCGCCCCTGGAAGTCCTCGTGCCCGCCGCAGTAGTAGCTCGACTGCGTCGTAAACGCGCCGCAGTCCAGCCCCGCCGCCACCGTGACGAGCTTGAAGGTCGAGCCGGGCTCATAGCCGTCGGACACGCAGCGGTTGCGCCACTGCTTCAGCCGCGCCGCCGCCACGGCGTCGTTATACGCCGTACGCTCTTCCTGATACGCCTCTGTGCCCTTTTTCATCGCCAGCAGATTCTGATACTGCCGTTCCAGCTCCGCCTCCTGCGCAGGGTCGTAAATTTCCAGATAATTATTGGGGTCGTAGCTGCCGAGCGTCGCCATGGCGATGATGTCGCCGGTGTTCACGTCCATCACGATGCCGAACGCGCCGTTTTGGATCTCGTAGCGCTCAATAGCGTTTTCGAGATTCTTTTCCAGCATATAC
>CALACZ010000120.1 GCA_937890735.1 uncultured Bacillota bacterium | reverse complement strand
AAATCACTATGGATTTTTTCTTAGGTGTCCAACTTCATTTTACAATCGACCAAACCTTTCATTCTGTGAATGAAAGGTTTTAATTGAATATCAGTATAAAATCGCCCGGGCAGTTTTGGCTGCCCGGGCGGGTGCGGTGTGTTTACAAGCCGTTTTTATTGACGTTGCCGTTGATGGTGATGCCGCCGTCCAGCACGAGGACCGCGCCGTTCATGTACGAGCCGTCTGTTGCGAGGAAGAGAGCAGTGTTAGCGATCTCCTCGGGCTTTCCCCAGCGGTGGAGCGGCGCGAGGCGGTCGCGGAAGAACGCGTCGTCAAAATTGGGGTCGGAGAGGTTGCTCTCACCCACCATGGGCGTCTGGATGGCGGCGGGGCAGATGATGTTCGTGCGGATGTTGTAGGTACCGTACTCGACCGCCATCGAGCGGGTCATGGCGAGCGTCGCGCCCTTGGTGGCGGTGTAGGCGTCGCTGCCGGGGACGCCGGTGACGGCGGCGGACGAGCCGGTGTTGATGATCGAGCCGCCGCCGCGCTTTTTCAGCAGCGGAATGGCGTACTTTGTGCAGTAGAACGTGCCGTAGAGGTTGATCTTTACAACACGGTCAAAAACGGCGGGGTCCAGCTCGGCGATGCCCGCGTCCCGTCCGCCCAGAAAGACGGACGCGTTGTTGTAGAGCACATCCAGCCCGCCGTGCCGTTCGCCGATTTGCCGGAACACTGCCTCCACGGACGCGCGGTCGGATATATCCACGACATACGCCTCTGCCTTGCTGCCCGCGGCATGGATCTCCGCGGCAGCCTTGTTGGCGGCGGCTTCATTCAGCTCCAAAATGCAGACGGTCGCGCCCTCTTTGGCGAAAATATCCGCCGCGACGCGCCCGATGCCGCCGCCTGCGCCGGTGATGGCGACGATCTTCCCCTCTAAACGTCCCATTTCGTTTCCTCCCTGTTTAATAGATAAGGGGAGCGCAGCGCGCTCCCCATTTTAATAAGTATTACTTGCAGATCTTGACGATCTCTTCCTCAATGTACGGCGCGGTCAGGTGATAGTATTCGCGCAGCCACTGCTGCGAGCCGACCTGGTGGACGTTGATGTCCGGCAGGGCGATGCGTTTCATCTTGACGCCGCCGCAGCCTTCATCCATCAGCACTTCTGCCACCGCGCTGCCGAGACCGCCGGAGAGGTTATGCTCCTCGACCGTGATGATCCTGCCGGTCTCCTGCGCTGCCTTGACGATGGCTTCCCTGTCGATGGGCTTGATGGTGTGCATGGAAACAAGACGGCAGTGGATGCCCTTTTCACGCGCGGCGATGACCGCCTTCTGCGCCTCAAAGCCGATCGGGCCGCAGAAGATCACGGTGCAGTCACTGCCCTCTTCCACGGTGATCGCCTTGCCGAGCTGGAAGTTCAGCCCCTTGGCGTCGGTGTGGTGGATGTCCTTTTCGTTCTTATAGCCGCAGCGGTAGAACACAGGGCCTTCGTACTCAAACACCGCGTGGGTCGCGGCCTCCGCCTCGATGTTGTCACAGGGAACGACCACGACCATATTGGGCAGCGCGCGGAGGATGGCAATATCCTCGGTGGAGTGGTGGGACACGCCCAGCGCGCCGTAGGACACGCCGCCGCCGATGTTGACGATCTTGACGTTGGCGTTGTGATAGCAGACGTCGTTGCGGATCTGCTCCAGGCAGCGCAGGGTGGGGAAGTTTGCGATGGAGTAGGTGACGGCGATGCCGCCCTCCATGGCGATGCCGCAGGCAACGCCGGTCATATGCTGCTCCATAACGCCGCAGTTATAGTAGCGCTCGGGGAATTTTCTGGCGAAGCCTTCGATCTCGCCGTAGCCGATGTCCGCAAGGACCATATGGATACGGGGGTCTTTTTCCGCGATCTCGATCAGCGTTTTATTAAAAACAGTTCTCATTTCTCAGCCCTCCAACTCACGGTAGCCCGCTTCCATGTCCTCTTTGGTCACGTGCCAGTAATGGGACTTGACGGTGTTCTCCAGGAACGAAACGCCCTTGCCCTTGATGGTGTTGCAGACGATAAAGCTGGGCTTGCCCGGCTCAAGCGGCAGAGCGGTGAGGGTGTTTTCGAGGTCCATAAAGTCGTGCCCGTCCACGGCGCGCGTTGCCCAGCCGAACATGGCGACGCGGTTGGCGAAATCGCCCAGGTCGCAGATGTCCTTGGAGAAGCCCAGCGCCTGAATGCGGTTATAGTCCACGATGGCGACGAGATTTTCCAGATGATGCTGACCGGCGAACATGATCGCCTCCCACGTCGAGCCCTCGTTGCAGTCGCCGTCGGACATCAGGCAGAACACGCGGTGCTTTTTGCCCTGCTCCTTGGCGGCCAGCGCCATGCCGGTGCAGACGTTCAGACCGTGTCCCAGCGAGCCGGTGGAATATTCCACGCCGGGGACGTAATGGCTGATATGCCCCATGAGCTTACCGTCATCGCAGTAATACGTGCCCATCCAGTCTCTCGGGAAGTAGCCGAACTCCACGAGCGTTGCGTACACGGCAGCGCCTGCGTGACCCTTTGACAGGATAAAGCGGTCACGGTCGGGATCTTTGGGGTTCTTGGGATCGAACTTGAGAACTTTGCCGCCGTACAGCACAGCCATGATGTCCGCCATGGACAGCATACTGCCGATGTGCCCGCCCTGACCTACATAACACATATACAGACAGTTCTTTCTGATTCGTTTGGCCAGGTCCTTGTATTCTTCATACATAGTGATTTGTCAAACCTCCTACTTGCCTAAAGTATTTAATTTTCATAAATAACAGCAGGAAAGTTCCCGCCGAAGATATGACAAGTCTGAAAAGCGAGCGTTTAATCGACCGAGAAATAGCGGTCAAAGGTGTAGGCACACATACCGCTCAGCGTCAGCTCCTGGGTCTGGTCGGAGAAGAACAGCTCCAATTCGCGCAGATGCGGCCCGGTGACCTTGTCGCGAATGAGCCGGGAGAGCTCATCGCGCTGCGCGGGCGTCATCTGATCGACATACGAGCCGACCATGACGGCGTAGCCGATGTCGCAGATGTTGATGGCGGTGGCGATGCCGGTGGAGAGGTAATTGAGCACCTCCTGCGTCATCACGCCGCCGGAGTGCAGCAGCCGGTCGGCGATGACCGCCTCCAGGCAGCCCCGCTGCCCGCAGGAGCAGAGGATGTCCTCATCGGTCTTAATGTGACCAAGCTCGCCATGCATATAATTTGCGCCGTGCTGGCAATTGTGGTGAAAAACGGACGAAACGCCGATGCCGCCGCTGCTGAGCAGGAATAACTGAAAATGCGTCGCCTGCTGCGCGTGCTCCAGACGGTTGCAGCCGAGCGCCATCACATTACTCAGGCGCTCCACATAGACGTTCATCCCCAGCGCCTCCTGCAAGGAATCGCCGATGGGGACGCTCTGCCAGCCGAGCTCGACGGCGTAGATCACCTTGCCGCTGCGGAAATCGACGATGCCGGGCAGCGACAGGCACAGCCCGATGATGTCCGCCTCGGGGCAGAGCTTCTGCGCGGCGATCTCGCGGATGGCGGCGGACAGGGCGCTGACGAATGCGGCGGGCTTGATGACCCGGTCAAACTGGATGGATTTTTCACAAAGGATGTGCCCGTCCAGATCCAGCAGAAACAGCCGCTGCGACATCCAGTCGAACGCGTAGAATTTTTTGGCCGCGCCGTTAAAGGTCAGATACCGCGGCTTGCGCCCGCCGGTGGAGTCACCCACGCCCACGTCGAGAACGAGTTTGCTCTCCTCGAGCTGCCGGATGACCTGCGTCACCGATGCACGGCTGATGGGCATCCCCTCCCAGATGTCAGTCCGGGAGAGTGGCTGATTGCGCTTGATGAAATGCAGAATGCTGTTTCGGTTGCGCTGGGCTGCGTCGGAGTGCGAGAGAAAGGAAGGTTCCATACGATGTCCTCCTGCAAAATACGCAATAATATAGTTACCAATTATTATAGCATCGTTTTTGCAGTCAGGCAAGGGAGATGAAGCGCAAAATCAGCACATCTTTATTTTGTGAGTAAAGTAAGTATACTTTCCAGGCGCGGATTTGTAAAGAGGGAAGCGCGAAAAAGTTTTCTGCACGCGTAAAATCGTCAAAAACGCCAAATCAGCGCGTCGAAATTTGGGCAAATTACGAGATTGACAGGCGGAAGCTGGGAAAGATAGTATAAAATTCACACAATAAAGTAATGGAGGGATTTTTATGCGTTCCATCGTATTGGAAAAGGTCGGGCAAATTTCCTGCCGCGAGCTGCTGCCTGCGGAGGACTACAAGCCGACGCGGCAGGAGGAGATCGACCACGGCACAAAGGTCGTGACGCGTCATTTCGGCGACCCCGGCGAGGGCGAGATCGAAACGCGCGCCGTCTGCGGCGCGGTCTGCACCCATGAGGTCTCGCTGTACCTCGGCGACCTGACCCATCCGCGCTATCCGATGGTGCCGGGGCACGAGGCGGTGCACCAGGTCACGCGCGTCGGCAAGGGCGTGACGCACCTGAAAGAGGGCGACTATGTGGCTGCCTGCTGGTACATGGGGCAGTGGAGCGAGCGCGTGATCGGTCCAGCGGACGTGGCGTACAAGCTGCCGGATCACATGGACGACTTCGCAAACTGGATCGTAGAGCCGGCGGCGTCGATCGTGAACGCGACGTGGCACATGAACATCCGCCCCGGCGATCGCGTGCTGCTGATCGGCACGGGCTTTATGGGGCTTTTGATGACGCAGCTCGTCAGCCGCTATCCGCTGGCGGAGTTCGTGGCGGTGGACGTGAAGCCGTTTAGCTGCCAAAAGGCGAAGGAGTGCGGCGCGTGGGAGACGATTTTGCTGGACGACGCGGGCATGGAAAAGCTGCGCTCGCGCGGCTCGGGCAGCTTTGACGCGGTGATCGAGTGCTCCGGGACGCAGTCCGGGCTGGATCTTGCGGTGGAGAGCTGCGGCATGGCGGGCGACATTTATATGTTCGGCTGGCACAGAAAGCTGCGCACCGTGGACTTAAAGCTCGGGCATCTGCGCGGGCAGCGGCTCATCCACACCTCACCCGCACTCGATACGGGGCGGGCATATGAGCGCTTCTGGCCGAAAACCATCGCCATGATGCAGGCGGGCGTGTTCGATCTGTCCAAGCTCATGAGCCACAAATATCAGGCGGAGGACATCGCACACTGCATGGCGGACAGCGTGGAGCGCAAGGATGGTTTTATCAAAAGCTGCTTCTATTTTTGATGGAACTGCGCACACTTTTGCATAGCGGATAGGATTTTATGGAAATTGCATTGTGAAAATGCACCAAAATAGCGAAGCGGAATTGTTCAACAATCACCATTGCCAAAACTTACTTTAGAAAGTATACTAAGTGCATGGTGATTTTCATCGCATCATGAAGGAGGTAAATTAAAATGAAAAAGCTACTCGCACTGCTTCTGGCGCTGGTCATGGTATTTTCCGTGGTCGCGTGCAGCAGCAACAAGGATGCCGCGACGCCCGCGCAGGACGCTGCTGCCGAGCCCGCTGCCCCCGAGCCCCCCGCAAGTGAAAACACGTCTGACGCGTCCGACGCTTCGGGCGAAAAGAACATGGCCCTGAGCATTCTCTGGACCGGCACCGGCAACGGTGAGATGGCAAACGAAGCCGTTGCTATGCTGGAAGAAGAGTATGGCGTGGACGTTGCGCTGGAGTATAACACCGTGGCGCACGAAGTGTTCCAGCCGATGCTCGTCGCCGGCAACCCGCCCGACATCGCTATGATCCAGGAGAACTTCTTCGATCATTTCGCGGCTGCTTCCGAGGGCGCGTACACCGACATTACCAGCTACCTGTCCCTGCCGGTGAACGGCGGCAGCGCAACGGTCTATGACGTTGCCAACCCCTCCGTGCTGGACTCGACGAAGGTGAATGGCGCAAATTACCTGACGCTTGCCTCTGTCAATACCGAAAATATCTGCTATAATAAAGCTCTGTTCGAGGAGCACGGCTGGTCCGTCCCCGAAACGTGGGATGAGTTCATCGCCCTGTGCGAAGAGATCAAGAGCACGACGGACATCGCGCCCTTTGCCTGGACGGGTATGTATCCCTACTACGCAAGCCCGTTCGTATTCCCGATGATCTGCGCCATCGGCGACGGTGCCGCGGAATACACCCGCTTTAACAACATGGAAGAAGGCTGGTGGGTGTCCGAGCCCGTGCAGGAAGCGATGTCCCGCATCCAGTATATGCGCGATCAGGGCTACCTCGTGGAGGGCATGAACTCCATGAACCACACCGGCTCGCAGATGGAGTTCATCAACGGCAACATCGCCATGATCTGCGTCGGCTCGTGGCTGGAGGTCGAAATGGACGGCAACTGGCCCGAGGGCTTTGAGCTGTCCGTCATGCACGCGCCGGTCGAAAACGCGGGCGACGAAAAGTTCGTCACAACCGCCGGCAACATGATCTGCTTCCCCGCCGCCGCACAGAACAAGGACTGGATCGGCGAGTTCCTGCAGGATTACTATTCCGAGCAGTCCGCGGTGTATAACGCAAAGAACGGCTGCATCGTCTCCC
>CALACZ010000119.1 GCA_937890735.1 uncultured Bacillota bacterium | reverse complement strand
GAAAGCAGATCGGCAAGACTACCTATATCGTCCGTGTGCATTTCAGCCAGACCGCCAAAGAGACAATGGAGGGCAAAATCAAGCGTCTACTCCGTGAAGAAGTCCGCAGAATGTAACTTCTTTTTGAATTTGATGAAAAAGTCCTTGACTTTTCGTCTCTGGGCGGACGCCTCTGTCCGCCCGTGGGGCAATAACAAATTTGCCGCAACGTATCGTAAAATCGGTCATGCCTCATGCGGGTCGATGTGGGCATCGACCCCTACAAACGTGGTGCGGATTCGCATGGGTGCATTCGGTTTTGCGGGTGCGTCCTGCCGGGCGGACAGGGTCGTCCGCCCCTACGGGTGCGTGCGGGTTCGCATTGGTGTAATCCAATTTGCAATGCTGTGCTGCACAATCCTTTCGTCACGGCTTCGCCGTGCCACCTCCCTTTACACAAGGGAGGCTTTGGTGCACTGCAAACGCGTCGGTGCTGTGCAAACTTGCAGCGACGGGAGGGGCAAGCCCCTCCCCTGCGTTACAACGAAACATGAACACCGGGAAGGGCTTTGCCCTTCCCGGCGTTTTTTCACATATATCCTCCGCCTCTCGGCTCTATCAGTGCTGCACCGACTCCGCTCAGCGCCAAAATCAAAATCAGCACCGCCACGACGATGTACACGCAGAAAAAGCTGCGGGCGAAGCTGCGCTTATTGACGTTTCTTGCGCCGATGGCATGGCAGATCAGGAAGACCCAGCCGACCACCGGCACGGCGTATAAGATCTCGTAGCCGAAATACGCCCACGCCGACAGCGGGCGCAGCTCCGGGGGAAGCTCACGGTAGTCCATACGAAGCCCTCCTTACAGCGCGCCCACGCCGCGCGCAATGTACTGCCCGGCGTTTTTCGCGACCAGCTCCCCGTCCTTCACGACGAGCTGCCCGCGCAGATACACCCGCTCGATCGCACCCCGGCGCGCCATGCCCTCATAGGGCGTGTAGCCCGCCGCCGAATGCTCCTGCGCCGCCGAGAACACGCCCTCGGCGTTCGGGTCGAGCACGACGATGTCGGCGTCGCTGCCCACCGCCAGCACGCCCTTGCGCGGATACGCGCCGTACAGCCGCGCGGGATTTTCCGCCAGCAGCGCGCACATCTGCTCCTTCGTGATGCGCCCCGCCGCCACGCCGTAGGTATACAGCAGCAGCCCGCGGCTCTCCACGCCCGGAAGCCCGCCGGGGATCTTCGTAAAATCGTCTCTGCCCGCGCGCTTCTGCTCGCGGGTAAAGCTGCAATGGTCGGTGGAAACGGTCTGCACCGTGCCGTTCGCCAGCGCCTTCCACAGCGCGTCCTGGTCAGGCTTCGTGCGCAGCGGCGGCGCGCAGATATAGCCCGCCGCGGCGTCAAAATCAGCCTGCCGGTAGCGGCTGTCGTCCAGGATCAGATAGTGCGGGCACGTCTCGACATACACCCTCTGCCCCCGCTCGCGCGCGGCAAACACCTCGTGCAGCGCCTCGCGCGTGCTCAGATGCACGATCACCACCGGCACGTCCGCCACCTCGGCGATGCGCAGCAGATGCGCCACCGCCTCCGCCTCCAGCGGGTTCGGGCGGCACTCAGGGTGCGAGGCGGGCGCGAGCCTGCCGTCTTTTTTGTGCTGCGCGATGAGCGCGTCGATCACGCCCGCGTTCTCACAGTGAACGCCCGCGATGCCGCCGTATT
>CALACZ010000118.1 GCA_937890735.1 uncultured Bacillota bacterium | reverse complement strand
CCATGAGGGCGGTGAGCTCTTCGTTGACGATCTTGACGATCATCTGCGCCGGGGTGAGGCTTTCCAGCACATCCGTGCCCACGGCGCGCTCGGTGACCTTCTTGATAAAGTCCTTGACGACCTTGTAGCTGACGTCGGCTTCCAAAAGCGCCAGACGGATCTCGCGCATGGACTCCTTGACGTCGGCTTCGGTCAGCCGCCCCTTGCCGCGGAGCTTTTTAAACGCGGCGGAGAGCTTTTCGGTAAGTCCTTCAAATGCCATACATTACTCCTTGATCGCGGCGGCGGCGCTCAGGATCTCCTGCGCCAGCGCGGCGGATTGCGGCTGGCTCAAAAGCGCCGTGGCCGCGGCTTCGATCGTGGTGAGCGCCTGCTGCACGGCGCGCGAGCGTGCGATGCAGCCCGTTTTTTCCTCCATGCTGCGCAGCAGCGCCTCGGCGCGCAGCAGCGTATCGTGTACGCCCTGGCGCGTCACGCCCGTCTCCGCGGCGATCTCGCCGAGCGAGAGGTCCTGATTGTAATACAGGTCAAAGCAGGCGCGCTGCTTTTCGGTGAGCAGCTCGCCGTAATAGTCATACAGCAGCGCCATGGTCCATGCGTCGTGCTTCATCGCGCCGCCTCCGTTTTGCGTGACAAGGTCTGCGCCTTTACAGCCCGCTTATTGTAGCGTATTTTCCCGCCGCTGTCAAGTGAAAAAACTTGACGCGCGACGCAATGTGGCAGAAAATCTCATTTACAATTTGAGAAAGTTATGTTAACATGGGGACAACAAATTTGCACAGCAAAGGATGTGTACATATGAAGAAAACTCTCGGCAGACTTACGGCGCTGGCGCTGTGCCTGTGCCTGCTGCTCGGCATGGCGGGCGCGGCGGACTATACGCAGGAGATCCTCGCGGGCGAGCTGTCGCTGGGCGGCAGCGTGACGCTGCAAAGCGGCGTGCTCGCGGAGAGCGGACGCGGCGAACAGGCAAAGACCGTGCGCGAGAACGTGCTGTATTATACGGCCGATAAAACGGTCAAGCCCATCGTCGCCTACGGCAATACCCTCTACGGGCGCAGCAGCATGAAGCAGACCGCCACCTATCTGGACGACAACGACCTTATGCTCGTGGCGGGTGTGAACGGCGCGTTTTTCGACATGAACAACGGCATCCCCTACGGTCTGGTCGTGACGGAGGGCGTGCTGCGCTCGAGCGGCAACATCCAGTCCGTCGGCTTTTTTGACGACGGCAGCGCCATCATCGGCGAGCCGGGCCTGAAAGTGACGATGGAGACGCCCGACGGCGCGGAAACGGAAATTTTCTACAACAAGGCGCTGAGCAAAAATAACGGCATCGGGCTGTATTCGCGCGATTATGACGCCACAACGAAGGGCACGGTCGATGGCTACCACGTCATCCTCGAGCCGGTGCGCGGCTCGGGCACGGAGCTGCTGCTGAACGACTCCATTACGCTGGAGGTCATCGGCACGCTGGAGGGAAAGAGCTCCTGCGGCATCCCGGAGGACGGTTTTGTGCTGTCCATCGCGGAGAATACTGCCTATGCCTCGGCGCTCGACCAGATGGAAGAGCTGGAGACCGGCGACCGCATCACCATCACGACCGAAACAGACCCCGACTGGGCGGACGTGCAGTACGCCTGCGGCGGCGGCGACCTGCTGGTGGAAAACGGGCGCGTGTGCGGCGATTTCACGCTGGACAAGGCGGAAAAGCCCACCGCCCGCACGGCAGTCGGTCTGAAACGCGACGGGACGCTCGTCCTCTACACGGCGGACAGCGAAAACGGCTCGGAGGGTCTGACGCTCGACGAGCTGGCGGCGCGCATGAAGGAGCTGGACTGCGAGACGGCGCTCAACCTGGATGGCGGCGGCTCGACGGCGCTCGGCGCGCAGTACCCGGGCTATGACGCCCCGGCGACGGTCAACAAGCCGTCGGACGGCAGCCTGCGCCCGTGCGCGAACTTTATCTATCTCGTGCGCAGCAAGCCCACGCGCGCCTCGAGCGCGGCGAAGCTCTATCTCTACCCCTATAACGCCGTGGTGCTGCCGGGCACGTCCATCCAGCTCACGGCGAAGGCGGTCGATAAAAACTACGCCGCGGCGGATGTGCCGGACGATGTGACCTATTCCGCATCCTCCGGCGACGTGGATGCGGATGGCGTCTTTACCGCCGGAGCGCGTGCGGGTTCTGCGACCGTGCGCGCAAAGGCGGACGGCATCAGCGGCGAGACGACGGTGCGCGTCATCGACGAGCCGACGACGCTGACGCTCCATAAGAAGGGCTCTGATAAAGACCTCGACGGCATGGTGCTCGCGGGCGGCTCGAAAACGGAGCTGTCGGTGGAGGCGCTGTACTACGGCATGACGGTCAGCGCGCAGAACAGCTGCTATGACTGGTCCGTGACCGGCGGCATCGGCACGATCAGCGACACCGGCGTCTTTACCGCCGCCGAGGCGGGCAAGGCGGTCACGGGTACGATCGTCGCCGAGTGCGGCGACGCGCGCGTGGAGGCGGAGGTCACCATCAGCCCCGCGAACCCGTTTGCCGATATGAAAAACCACTGGGCGAAGGACTATGTGAACACCCTTTACTTTACGGGCGTACTCACCGGCTCTGCCGGAAAGGACGGCAAGCTCTACTACCGCCCGGATGATCCCATGACGCGGCAGGAGTTCATCGTGGCGCTCATGCGCTTCCTGGAGGTTGACACCGATTCGTACAGCGACGGGACGCTGCCGTTTGCCGACAGCGCCAGGATCGCCTCGTGGGCGCAGAACGCGATGAAGGCGGCGTATGAGCTGGGCTATGTGGGCGGCTCGTCCTCCGGCGGCAAGCTCTACGCCAACCCGACCGCATCCATCTCGCGGCAGGAGGCGATGGTCATCCTCGCCCGCACGCAGGAGCTGGACGAGAGCGCGGACACGTCCGCACTGGACGCCTTCCCCGACCGCGGCAAGGTCGCCTCCTGGGCGCAGAGCGCACTGGCGCAGATGGTCGAACAGGGCATCATCACCGGCTCGAACGGCCGCCTGAACCCCACCGGCAACGTCAAGCGCGCCGAGGTCGCCAAAATGCTCTACGCCATCTCGGAACAGGATTAAACAAACCAGAAGTCGCCCCGGCTGTGCCGGGGCGATTTTTTTGCGTATGGCGCACGAGCGATTTTTTGCGTATGGCGCGCGAGCGGGTTGCAATACGTCGGAAATCTGGTATAATGACTGTAATTGCAGAAGCCCGCGCCCCGTCCGTGCGGCCCATGACGGGGCTGTGCGGTTATTTTTTGGGCTGATGGAGGGTCACTATGCGAGGGATACCGTCTTTGATCACGGACATACGAAAAAAGGTCTTTACCGAAGTCGCGCGGATGGCGTATTCCGGCGACTATACGCAGATGGAGGACATCCCCTACAGGATCGTTCCCGGCAGCAATCCGCTGCACCGCGAGTCGGTGTTCTTGGAGCGCGCCATCGCGGGCGAGCGCGTGCGGCTGGCGATGGGCTTGTCGCTTCAGCCGGTGCAGCAGCGCACCATGCTCACCGAGGGCATGGATCAGGCGGCGATCGCGGAGCAGTATTACGAGCCGCCGCTCGTAAACATCATCCCCTACGCCTGCCACGCCTGCCCCACGAACCGCTATTTTGCAACGGAGCTGTGCCAGGGCTGCCTTGCGGCGTCCTGCCAGCAGGTGTGTCCCAAGGGCGCGATCAAATTCGTCAATGGTCGCAGCCGCATCACCGAGAGCCTCTGCATCAAGTGCGGCAAATGCGCCGCCGCCTGCCCGTATCACGCCATCGTGCACCTCGAGCGCCCCTGTCAGGCGGCGTGCGGGATGGACGCCATCGGCGTGGACGAATACGGCAAGGCGCAGATCAACTATGACCGCTGCGTCTCGTGCGGTCAGTGCCTGGTGAGCTGCCCGTTCGGCGCGATCGTCGATAAGAGCCAGATCTATCAGGTCATCCGCTCCATGCTGGAAGGAAACAAGGTCATCGCCATCGTCGCGCCGTCGTTCATTGGGCAGTTCGGGCAGAACGTGACCGTGCCGAAATTTGTCGCCGCGATGAAGCAGCTCGGCTTTGCGGGCGTGATGGAGGTCGCCGTGGGCGCGGACATCTGCGCGATCGAAGAGGCGCGCGATTACCTGAAAAAAGTCCCGGCGACCCAGCGCTTTATGGCGACGTCCTGCTGCCCGTCGTGGCGGATGATGGCGCGGCGGCTGTTTCCGGCGGAGTCCGGCAATATCTCCATGACCTACACGCCCATGGTCTACACCGCGCGCCTCGCCAAGCGCGAGCACCCAGACTGCAAGGTCGTGTTCGTCGGACCGTGCGCGGCAAAAAAGCTGGAGGCAATGGACCGCGAGATCCGCACCGACGTTGATTTCGTACTGACGTATGAAGAGCTGATGGGCATTTTTGAGGCGAAGGAAGTCGATTTTTCCAAGCTGGAGGCAGGCGAGGACCTTACGGACGGCACGAGCGCCGGACGCGGCTTTGCCGTTGCCGGCGGCGTTGCCGCCGCGGTGCAGGGGATCATCGAAAAGGAGCATCCCGGCGTCGAGATCAAGACCCAGCGCGCCGACGGGCTGCGCGAATGCCGGAAGCTGCTGATCCTTGCCAAGGCGGGCAAGCTCGACGGGTATCTGCTCGAGGGCATGGCGTGCCCCGGCGGCTGCGTTGCGGGCGCGGGCACGGTCATCTCCGCCGCCAGCGCGGCAAAGCAGCTGCAAAAGCATATGCAGCAGGCAAGCGCCGCGCAAAGCGATGAGAGCGCCTTCAGCGCGCTTGCCGATCAGCTTAACAAATAAAGCAGGAAAATACAGAAAAGAGGGAACGTTATGAACAATCAAAATGTCCGCCTGATCGTCCGAACCGCCGCGATGCTGGCGCTGCTGGTCGTTTTGCAGGCGGCGACAAAGGCTGCCGGTCAGATCGTGACCGGCTCGTGCGTGAACGCGGTGCTCGCGGTGAGCGCGTGGATGTGCGGCGTGTGGGGCGCGCTGGCGGTGGCGGTGCTGTCGCCGTTCGCGGCGTTTTTACTGGGCGTCGGTCCGCAGCTCATCGCCGTCGTGCCGGCCATCGCGGTGGGTAACGCCGTGTATGCGCTGATCTTGTCCCGCGCCCGCGCGCCGAAGGGGCGGCTCATCGCCTCGCCCATCGCGGCGGCGGCGAAATTCCTGACGTTATACCTGCTGGTGGTGAAGCTGCTGTGCAGCGTCCTGCCGCTGAATGAAAAACAGATCGCCACGTTCTCCGCCATGTTCTCCTGGCCGCAGCTCGTTACGGCGCTCATCGGCGCGGCGGTCGCGCTGCTCATCGTCCCGGTGCTCAAAAAAGCCCTGCGGGACGCATAAACACGAGAAGAAAGGATGAACCCCATGCATCAGGTCACATTCCGCTTTGAAAATAACGCGCCGGAGGTCGTCGTCACCGCCGCGCCCGATTCCACGCTCCTGGATGTGGCGCGCAGCGCCAACGTCGCCATCGACGCGCCGTGCTCCGGCAACGGCTCGTGCGGCAAGTGCCGTGTGAAGCTGCTGGAGGGCACGGTGGACGGACCCAGGACTCAGCACATCACCGAGGAGGAATACGCCGAGGGCTGGCGGCTGAGCTGCGCGAGCAAGGTCGCGTCCGATGTGGTGGTGATGGTGCCGGACATCGCGTCCGCGTACCAGAGCCGCATGAAAACGGCGGATCTTTCGTCTCCGCAGGAGCTGGCAATTTTCCGTGCGCTGGAGGAAAAGATCCGCGCGGCGGGCATCGCGTTTGAAAATACGTTCGTGCAGGCAGAGCTGACGATGGACGAGCCGACGCTGGACGACACCATGCCAGACACCGAGCGCCTGACGCGCGCGCTTCAGGCGCAGGGCTATGAGACGGTCAAGCTGCGCTATCCCGCCGTTAAAAAGCTCGCGCACACGCTGCGTGAGGGGAACTTCCATGTATTTGCCGCGGGTCTGACCGAAAACGGCGTACTCACCGTGCTGGACGTGACGACGGATGCGCAGCCGATGTACGGCTGCGCCATCGACATTGGCACAACGACCGTCACGGGCGTGCTGCTGGATCTGAAAACGGGCGAGATCAAAGCCAAAGCGTCCGCCGGCAACGGGCAGATCCGCTACGGCGCAGACGTCATCAACCGCATCGTCGAGCAGCAGAAGCCGGGCGGCGTGGCGCGCCTTCAGGACGCGATCATAAAGGAAACGCTCCTGCCGCTCATCGCCGTGATGTGCAAGTCCGCCGGGACAGCCGCCGGGCGCATCCTGCGCATGAGCATCGCGTCGAACACCACGATGAACCATCTGCTCCTCGGCGTGGACGCGAACCCCGTGCGCATGGAGCCCTACATCCCCACGTTCTTCCATTGGGATGGTCTTCAGGCGCAGGAGCTGAAGCTGCCCGCGAACGCGGCGGCGCAGGTGCGCCTTGCGCCCAACATCGGCTCGTATGTGGGCGGCGATATTACCGCCGGCGCGTTCACCACGGGGCTTTGGGATCAGGATGAATTTTCGCTGTTTATCGACCTTGGCACGAACGGCGAGCTTGTGTTCGGCAACCGCGACTTTATGATGTCCTGCGCGTGCTCGGCAGGTCCTGCCTTTGAGGGCGGCGACATTTCCTGCGGTATGCGCGCAACCGACGGCGCGATCGAAGCCGTGCAGATCGACAAAGAGACCATGACCCCCACGCTCAAGATCGTGGGCGACGCGGGGCAGAAGCCCGTGGGTCTGTGCGGCTCTGGCATCATCGACGTCATCGCGGAGCTGTACCGCACGTCGATCATCTCCGCCAAGGGGCAGTTCGTGCGCGAGGGCGCGCGCGTGGCGCATGACGCGCACGGCATGGGGCGCTACATTCTGGCGACCGCCGGGGAAAGCGAGACCGGGCGCGAGATCGCCATCACCGAGGTGGACATCGAGTCCTTCATCCGCGCGAAGGCCGCCATCTTCTCCGCCATCCATACGATGCTCGCCTCGCTCGATATGGATGTGAGCGTGCTCGAGCACGTCTACGTCGCGGGCGGCATCGGCTCGGGCATCAACATGGAAAACGCCGTGCGCATCGGGATGCTGCCGGATATTGACCGGTCGCTGTTTGAATATGTCGGCAACTCGTCGCTCGCGGGCGCGTATGCCATGACGCTCTCTGACGCGGCAAATGAGAAGATCCACGAGCTGGCGCAGGGCATGACGTACCTGGAGCTGTCCACCCATCCGGGGTATATGGACGAGTTCGTGGCGGCGTGCTTCCTGCCACATACCGACGCGGGGCTGTTCCCGTCGAGCGTACAGGAGTGAGCGATGGAAGTTCAGAACAACAAAGAGCAAGTGCCGTTTGAGCACTATCTGGCGCGCTACCGCGTGCTTGACCCCGGCGAAGCCTCCCGCCGCACCGGCGCGGAATTTGACGAACAGGCGGGCGTGTTCACGCTGTGCCTGCTCGGCACGACCTACCGCCTGCACTGGCCCGAATACGCTATTGAGGCAGACCGCGACCGGGCGCTCGCGCTCGGCAGCCTGCCGTGCCAGACGTTTTTGCTGCGCTTTCTGCTGGAGGGCAGCGCGGCGCAGCCGTCTGATCACTTCGTCACGTTCCGCGAAATGCCGTGGGGCGAGATGTACATCCAGCCCTACACCGGCCGGTGCCTGACCCGCGCGGCGTTCTCGTTCGGCACGCGCGTGGCGGCATTTCGAGCGGCGTGCGAAAAACTGGGTGCGGCGCGCCTTTCGCACGGTGACGCAGGGTATGAATTTACCCTCCTGCCGGGCTATCGGATGCAGATCATGGTCTGGGCGGGGGACGACGAGTTCCCGCCGAACAGCCAGATCCTCTACACCGACAATTTCGCCTCCGGCTTTGCCGCCGAGGACCGCGTGGTGGCGGGCGACCTGCTCATCACCGCCATCAAGATGCAGATGTAAAAGGAGAGAGACCGCTTTGGAACTGATCTATAAAAATCTCAAGGGCACGCTGGAAAAGCTCACCGTCACGGACGAGGAGGTCGATCGCCAGCTCACGCGGCTTCAGCAGCAGACGCCGCGCGTGCGCCCGGTGACGGATCGCGCCGCGCAGTCCGGCGACGAGGTCGTGCTCGACTACGCCGGGAGCGTGGACGGCGTGCCGTTTGAGGGCGGCACGGCGCAGGGGCAGACGCTTGTGCTCGGCAGCGGGATGTTCATCCCCGGCTTTGAGGACCAGCTCATCGGGCACAGCGTGGGCGATCAGGTTACCGTTCGCGTGACGTTCCCCAAGGACTACCGTGCAACAGAGCTCGCGGGGAAGGACGCCGAGTTTGCCTGCACCATCCACGAAATTCACGAGCGCATGAGCTACGCGCTGGACGATACGTTTGCAAAAGAGGTCGGGCAGTGCGAAAACTACACCGAAATGCGCGAAAAAATGCGCCAGAGCTTGCAGGAATTTTATGACGAGCGAGCGGAGCTGGAGCTTCAGGATCGCCTGATGCGCCAGGCGGCGGCAACGCTCAGCTACACGCCGACCGACGCGGAGCTCTCCGCCGCAGTGGACGCGCAGCTCCAGACCGTGCAGGCGCAGCTCGCCCAGCGCGGGCTGACGCTGGAGCAGTACTGCCAGTTCACCGGCAGCACCATGGACGGGCTTCGCGCCGACGCAAAGCCCGAGGCGGAGACGAGTCTGCGCATCCAGAAAACTGCCGAGATCATCGCCGCGCTTGAGGGACTGCGCGAGACCGAGGAGGAGCTGGCGCAGGAGTACGCCGCCGTCTGCCGCCAGAACGGCATGACGATGGAGCAGCTCAAGCCCTATGTAAACGACGAATTTGAGCAGGCGGTCCGCCAGAACGCACGCCTCAAAAAAGCCATCCACTTCGTCCGCGATCACGCCGAAGTGACAGAAAAACCCGCCCAGCCGAACAAAGAATAACGCAAAAAGCGACCTCCCGACCGCGGTCGGGAGGTCGCTTTTTGCGTTCCAGCGCTGATGCAGACGGAAAAATTTCCTTACAGGCGCTGGGTCACTGCAAATTTCCGTTGCCGGTGAGTTTCAGGCAGCTCACGTCGTCGCGCAGGACGAGCACGACCTCGGGCTGGTAGTCTTGCAGGTACTCCGTGAGCGTTTTTTCGGAGTAGTGCCGGAAGTCGAGGCTGCGCGTCTCGTCAAAGCTCTGGTAGATGAGCGCTTCGACGGGATTCGTGAACGAATCGCCCACAAGGAGCAGGCTCGGCAGCTCCGGGCGGTCGGTTTTCAGGATGGTCTCGCCGATGTCGCCACCCATATAGGCTGCATAAAAAACCGTTTTCTGCGAATTTTCATCCACGTCGATGAGCGGAACGTCCGACGGCGCGCCGTTGTCGAAGCGTGTATAGGGGATAGTAGGCGTGTAGAATGCAAGCGATTCGTGCAGGCGCGACTGCCCGAAAAGCTCGCGTCCGTAGGTGCCCAAAAACGGGTTTTTTGCGTCCAAAATGGTGTTTTTCACGTGCGAAACGCCCCATTTTTGAACGCCCGGTTGCACGCAGACAGATCTATAAACAAAATCTGCGCCGTAGAGATTAAAATGATGGTCGGTCGAAAAATAAAGCTCGTCCGCGCGCGCGGTCAGCTCGCTCGTCAGGTCGAGCACGGGGACGTTTGCCTCTTGCAGCGCGGCGAGGAGCGCGGACGATGCCGCGTCCAGATACGCGCCGTCATCCGTCATCCAGTCCGGGTAGCGGTCACGCAGGACGGAGCGCTGCTCCGGGACGTGGACATAGAGGAACGTGCCACCGTAGCCCTCGACGGCGTTCTGCACGGCGGACAGCCGCGCGGCGATGGTCTGCGCGTCGGCTTGCAGCTGCGCCTCGTCGATGGTTTTTCCCAGCGGCTCGGGCAGGAGCGCCGTTTCGGCGGACACAACGCCGTTGACCACCGGCTGCGCGCGCAGCAGCGACAGGCGCGTGGAGAGCTTGAGCAGCCGGTCGCGCCCGATGAAGTGGTCGCGTAGGCAGTCCTCGAGGTCGGATGCGGCGCTGCCGGACAGGATGGACTGCGCGGTCAGGTCCGGCGCGCCCGCGAGGGCGCGGTTTTCGTACAGCGACCAGCCGGAGGCGCTGTGATAGCGCGCAAGCGTTCCCACGCCGCCGCCGAGCAGCGCCAGCAGGAGAACGGCGAGGAAGGCTTTTTTGAGTTTCATCGGCGACCCTCCTACCTTAGAATTGAGCATAGATGAACGCGTTCACGCCGCTGCGGACCAGCGCCAGCAACGCCAGCGCGAAAATGGCAAGCAGCAGGACGTATTTGACCACGCGCCCGAAGCGGGTGCGGTCGAGCGTCTCCAAAAGTCGCTTGCCGAGCGGCGTGCAAAAAAACGCGCCGAGCAGCAGCTCGATGCCGTACTGCCGCAGGACGAACACAAACGGTTCGGCGGTCACGGCGGCGGCGCCGGTGAAGAGCGTGCGCAGAAGGGCGGCGAGCCGCGAAAAATCCTCCGTGCGGAACAGCACCCAGCCGAGCAGAATGAAAAACAGCGCGTAAACATGGCGGAAAAAGGCGGGCAGGCGGTTCAGTAATTTTGCCAGCACGAACTTTTCCACGATGAGCAGAACGGCGAAATACAGCCCCCAGAGGGCAAAATTCCAGCTCGCGCCGTGCCACAGACCCGTGAGCGCCCAGACGATGAGCAGGTTCAGGACCTGGCGCGGCTTGCCGCGGCGGCTGCCGCCGAGCGGGATGTAGATATAATCCCGAAACCACTGCGAGAGCGTCATATGCCAGCGCCGCCAGAAGTCGGTGATGGACTGCGCGCAGTAGGGGTAGTTGAAATTTTCGGGCAGGTTTAGCCCGAACAGCGCGCCGAGCCCGATCGCCATGTCGGTATAGCCGGAAAAATCAAAGTAAATTTGCAGCGCGTAGCACGCCGCGCCGAGCCACGCGGCGGGGCAGGAGATGACGCCGGTATCCAGCAGCTTTTCCGCCGCGCCCTGTGCCGCCGTTGCCAGCAGGAGCTTTTTGCCCAGTCCCACACAGATGCGCTCCGCGCCGCGCGCCGCAGCGTCCCAGCCGGGGCGGGCGGGGAAGAGGGCAGTTTGCAGCGCGCTGTAACGCGTGAGCGGCCCTTGCAGGAATTTGGGGAAGGCGGTAAAATACAGCGCGAGCCTGGCGGGGTTTCGCTCCGCCGCGCACGCGCCGCGCGCGACATCGACGAGATACGACACGGCGAGGAACGTAAAAAACGACACGCCCGCCGGCGCGCCGGGCGGCGTGATGGTCACGCCAAACACGGACGCGAGCAGCGCCGCGTATTTATAGAAGCATAGCGCGCCGACGGTCAAAACGATGCCGCAGACGCACCACGCGCGCCGCGCCGCCTGCGTTTTGGCGCACGAACTGCCCGCGCCGCACACATAGCAGACGGCGCAGGTGACGAGCGCGGCGGCGAGCGCCTTCGGCTGCACGAGAAAAACGAACAGCAGGCTGAATGCCAGCAAAAGCGCGCCGCGCAGGGTGTTTTTTTCCGCCGGGACGGCGTAAAAGCAGACGAGCGCCGCCGGGAGCAGGAAAAAGAGGAACGAAATACTGACGAGCGACATCAGCTTTTCTTCTCCGGGGCTTTGGGCGCGAGCTTGCGCTTGTTGCCATGCTCGTCCACGACCCAGGTGTTGTCCAGGTGCGTGCGGAGGGACTGCTTGACGCTGTCGATGTATTCGCGGCGCAGCGCATCGCGCTCGGCGAGCTCTTCGTCGGTGAGCGTTTCGACTTTTGCCTTGCGGGCAAGCTCGTTGATGCGGTCGATCTTTTCCTGTTTCATAGCGTTAGATGAATCGGCTGACGGTGATGCCGATCCTGCCTTTCTTTGTAGTGCCGTCTACGGAGTCGAGCCGCGCGCGACCGAGTCCCCGGACGGAGATGACGCTGCCCTCGGCGACGGGTTTATCGGGTTTTTGACACAGCGTGTGATCCAGCTCCGCGCGCCCGGATTCGATGAGCGCGGCGGCTTTACCGCGGGCAAGGTGAAACGCACTGGCGAGCACGCTGTCAAAGCGGAGG
This sequence comes from uncultured Bacillota bacterium, assembly GCA_937890735.1. Lineage (GTDB taxonomy): Bacteria > Bacillota > Clostridia > Oscillospirales > Oscillospiraceae > CAG-170. The sequence continues at coordinate 648 of CALACZ010000118.1, read as the reverse complement.
GAGCTGACCGTATCGTGCCGCGTTTTGACGGCGGCGGCGGGGGCGGACAGCTCTGCAAGGTCCAGCGGCGCGAGCGTGAGCCGCGTGCGCCCGGCGGAGGGAAGATTTTGGAGAATAAAGTCCCGCAGCTCCCGCAGCACGACAAAATCGCAGCGCCCCGGGGCGACGTAAAGATCGCCGACGGTCTCGCGCTTGATGCCCGCGCCCATCAGCGCGCCGAGAAAATCGCGGTGCGTGAGCGTGTCCTCTTCAAAGAACGTTGCGCGCACGGCGGCGACGGGGGAGTCGTCGGTAAGAAGCCAATCTTCGTCCAGATAGTCCGGCAGGAACGCCGCGACTTTGCGCTCCGCGCCGTCGCAGCCGCCGAAGAACACGGGCGGGTCATGCGGGAACAGCTGCGCGAGCAGCGTCTGCTCCCGCGCGCCGAGAAACGCCGTGGCGGCGGGGATATTGCGCTGCCGCGCGGCGGTGAGCCGCTCCGCAGCGCGGATGAGGAGCATCTGCTCGTCTTTGTCCTGCGCAAGGTGCGCGATGGTCTGGCGAATGTCCATAGGAAAACCTCACGGAATAGCATCAGTTGACAAGGGCACACACGGTTTTTCGCGGGGCAAAACAACGCCTGGCTGCGTTATCCTCGTTGGTGGGCGA
>CALACZ010000117.1 GCA_937890735.1 uncultured Bacillota bacterium | reverse complement strand
CGGACGGTTGTGGATATTTTTCTTGGCGAGTTCACACCATTTTGTCATGTCAACACTCATAAATTCGCACCCTTTCGCAATTTTTCGCAAAACGTTTCGCGATGTTTTCTGGATTTCTGGTTTCTATTATATACTTTTTGGAGCAAAATGCAAGACATGGCTTGCAAAAATGCGCAGATCGTGTAAAATGAGTGCAGATGGAGGTGCATTTTTTATGGCAGTCAGACCGTTACTGATTTTTACCGACCCCGGCATCGACGATTTTATCGCGCTTTCGATGCTCCTGCGCGACCCGGCGTTTGAGGTCTGCGGTATCGTGAGCCTGAGCGGCAACGTCGGGCTGGACGTGACCGTGAACAACGCCCTGCTGTGCACGGAGCTGAACGGACGCGCGGACGTACCCGTGCTGGCGGGCAGCGCCAAGCCGCTCTGCCGCCCGGCGCAAGCCGCGGCGTATATCCACGGCAGGAGCGGGCTGGGGAAGCACGTTGAGGAGTATTCGACCCTCGCCGCCCGCGCCGAAAACGCGGAGGAATTTACCGCGCGGATGGTGAAAAAATATGCAGGCGCGCTGGAGCTGGTCTCGCTCGGGCCGCTGACGGATGTGGCGCTGACGCTGCAAAAATACCCCGAGCTTGTGCCGCTGGTGCGGGACGTGCTCATCATGGGCGGCGGCATCCATTGCGGCAACGCGACAAAATATGCCGAATTTAACATCGTCGCCGACCCCGAAGCGGCGGCACTCGTCTTTTCTTGCGGCGTGCACGTCACGATGGTGGGGCTGGACGCGACGCACGAATGCGTCCTGTCGCGCAGCAGCATCCCGCAGCCGGGCGCGACGCGGCTGGGCAGGGTCGTTCCTGCGATGCTGAACGACTACGCGGATGCGTACAAGAACGTGCACGGTCTGGAGGGCGTGATCATCCATGACGCGATCAGCGTGCTGATGCTCACGCACCCCGACTGGTTCCGCCGCGAGGAGCACCGGGTGCGCATCTGCCTGGACGAGGGCGAGCACCTCGGGCAGACCGTAGTAGACCTCGCCGGCGCACCCAACTGCACCGTGGCAATGGGCGCGGACACAGAGAAGGTCAACGGCTATCTCGCAGAGTTCGTGCGGGAGCTTGCAAAATAAGTACAGACGCAGACCGGCGCTGTTCCAAAGGAACAGCGCCGGTCCTTATTTTTCGGCTGCACCGAGTGCTTGCAGGGGGTCGGCGGATTCTTCGTTGATTTTTACGCCGAGGTGGAGGTGCGGGGCGGTCGCCCAGCCGGAGCTGCCGGCTTTGGCGACGATCTGCCCCTGACGGACCGTGTCGCCGGCGGTTACAAGGAACTCGCTCAGGTGGGCATAGAACGTCTGCACGCCGTCCGCGTGCGCGAGCGTGAGGCTGTAGCCATTGATGGCGTCGTATTCGGCGCTGAGCACCGTACCGTCTGCGACGGCGAGGACGTTTGCCCCGCTCTCCGCTTCCAAATCGACGCCGTCGTGAAACGCCGACGCGCCGGTCTGTTCGTTCGTGTGCCAGCCGTATGCCAGATTCACCGCCGTGTCTGCGTTTTCCAGCGGGAACACATAGGCGGGCGCGGGTTCGGATTCCAATTCCGGCTCTTCTGCGGTGCGTTCGGTGACGGGAACAGGCTTGATCTGCGGCGGTACTTCTACTGATGAGACCTGCGCGGGCGAGGGTTCGGATGTGGGCGCAGGCGAGCTTACCGCCTGCGTGGTCAGCGTGCAGCCGAGCGCCAGAAACACGACTGCCGCGCACACGCCAGCCCATACAGGCGCGCGCTGAAAGCGCAGAATGGCGCGGATACGCGTCTCCGCGCCGCCCATCACGAAGCCGCTGCACAGCGGCGACGGGCGCGTTTTGCGCTGCGCCATGTCGAGGAGCGTCAGCGCGTATGCCTTTTTGACGTCCGCGCCGAGCGCACACAAGACCGCCTCGTCGCAGGCAAGCTCCATGTCGCGGTTTGCCAGCATGACCATGGCCCACACGAGCGGATGCCACCAATAGAGGCACAGGCAGAGCGTCAGCAGGCGCTTGCGCAGGCAGTCGCGCCGCCGGATGTGCGCCAGCTCATGTGCCAGCACGAGCCGGTAGCGCTCGCCGCCCGTCGGAAGATCGTCCGGCAGCAGAATGACCGGGCGCAGAATGCCAAACGTGAGCGGTGCGCGGCGGCTTTTGGTGGTGCAGATGCGCGGTGCGCGCGTCAGACGAAACTGCGCCGCGAGCGCGGCGCACGATATTTGCGAAGGATCGGATGCATGAAATGTCCGCGTCATGCAGACATATCCGACTGCGAAATACAGCCCCAGCAGCGCTGCGCCGCCCAGCCAGATGAGCAGGATCGGCGAAATTTGCGCCGACCCGGTCTGTACCGCCTGTTCGGCGACCGACGCAAACGACGGGAACGGGAGCGCGTCTGCAAATGCCGCAGTCGCGCCGCCGGTGGGCGCTTTTTGCAGCAGATTCCAGACGCTCAGGTGCGTCGGAATTTCCAGCGGCAGCAGCAGCCGCGCCGCCGCCGCGCACCACAGCGCGGGGAACAGCCGCCGCGGCAGGCGGCTTTGCAGCGCCAGACGCAGCGCCAGCACGAGCAAGATCAGCGCGCTGCCGCCGAGCAGCGCCGCCAGCACGCCCCTCATCCCTCGTACTCCTCCACGAGCGCTTTCAGCCGCACCACTTCGTCCTTCGAGAGCGAACGGTCCGACAAAATGGACGCAAACAGCAGCTCCGCTGAGCCCCCGAACACCTTTTCCACCAGCGTGTCCGCCTCCTCCTTCTGCGCCTGCTGGCGCG
>CALACZ010000116.1 GCA_937890735.1 uncultured Bacillota bacterium | reverse complement strand
AGCGCGGCGGCGTTCTGAGCGCCGAAGAATTATTGCAGATCGGCGGCGTGCTCAAATGCGCGCGGCAGGTCAAGAATTATGCCGACGGCGAGAGCGTGGAAACGGTGCTCGACGTGTGGTTTTTCCAGCTCATGGCGAATAAGTTTCTGGAGGACCGTATTTTTACCTCCATCCTCTCCAAGGACGAGATCGCGGACGCCGCAAGCTCCGAGCTTGCCTCCATCCGCCGGAAAATTCGCCAGCAGAGCGTGAAAATTCGCGAATCGCTGCAAAAGATCATCTCCTCGCCGACCTACGCAAAATATCTGCAAGAGCCGATCATCACCATCCGCTCCGACCGCTTTGTCGTGCCGGTCAAGAGCGAGTTCAAAAACAACATCCCGGGTCTTGTACACGACGTATCGTCGTCCGGCAGCACGTTTTTTATCGAGCCCATGCAGGCGGTGAATGCCAACAACGACCTGCGCGAGCTGCTCATCGCCGAGCGCAAGGAGATCGAGCGCATCCTCGCCGAGCTCTCGGCGCAGGCGGCGGACTGGCGCGAGCATATCGAGACGAACTACCGCGTGCTCGTGGAGCTGGACTGCATTTTCGCCCGCGCGCGGCTGTCGTTCGCCATGCGCGCCATCGAACCGAAGATCACGGAGGACGAGATCATCCTCCTCAACCGCGCGCGCCATCCGCTCATCGACCAGAAGAAGGTCGTGCCCATCACGCTGACGCTGGGGCAGGATTTTGACACGCTCATCATCACAGGTCCGAACACCGGCGGCAAGACCGTCACGCTCAAAACGATCGGACTGCTCACGCTCATGGCGCAGTGCGGCCTGCACATCCCGGCGGACGACGGCAGCAGCGTGGGCGTGTTTACGCGCGTGCTGGCGGACATCGGCGACGAGCAGTCCATCGAGCAGTCGCTGTCCACTTTCTCGGCGCATATGAAAAATATTGTGCAGATCGTCCGCGCTTGCCAGCCGGGCACGCTGGTGCTCTTTGACGAGCTGGGCGCGGGCACCGACCCTGCCGAGGGCGCGGCGCTGGCGATGGCGCTGATCGAGTACTGCCGCAAAAACGGCGCGAAGGTCGCCGCCACGACGCACTATGCAGAGCTGAAGGTCTACGCCATGCGCACGGATCGCGTCAGCAACGCCTCGTGTGAATTTGACGTGCAGACGCTTCAGCCGACCTACCGGCTGCTCGTGGGCGTGCCGGGAAAATCCAATGCGTTCGCCATTTCTCGCCGGCTCGGCTTGCAGGAGGAGATTCTCGACAAGGCAAAGAGCCTTGTCAGCCAGAACGACTCCGACTTTGAGGATGTGCTGGCGCAGCTCGAGCAGCAGCGTCAGCAGATGGAGCAGGCGCGCGCCGAGGCGGAGCGCCTGCGGCAGCAGACGCTTCAGCAGCAGCAGAAAAGCGAGGAATATTTCGATCAGATCAAGCGCGAGCGTGACAAAGCCGTACAGGCGGCAAAGCGCGAGGCGCAGTACATCATCGACGACGCACGCCGCACGGCAAACGCCGTGCAGGAGGAGCTCAGGCAGCTGCGCCGCCAGATGAAGGACAGCGCGGACGTGCAGAACTCCAACGAGCGCCAGGCAGCGCTGCGCCGCACGCTCAACGAGGCGGAGGAAAAGCTCGCCGACAAACCGCAGCAGAAAAAGCGCCCCGCCGCCACGCGCGCCATCCGTGCGGGCGACACGGTGGAGCTGCTGAAATTCGGCTCAAAGGCGACGGTGCTGAACGTCACCAAGGACGGAAATCTCGAGTTGCAGGCGGGCGTCATGAAGCTCACGGCAAAGCCCGACGAGGTCGCGCTGGTGGAAAACCAGCCGCAGGGGAACGCAAAGAAGATCATCGAGCACAAGGCGCGCGAGCTCAAAGCCGCCGCCTCGCCGGAGCTGGACATCCGCGGCATGGCGGCGGACGAGGCAATGCCGGTGCTCGATCAGTTCCTCGACAGCGCGTATCTTGCCAATCTTCCGTCCGTGCGCATCATCCACGGCAAGGGCACGGGCGTGCTGCGCGCGGCGGTGCACGACGAGCTGCGCCGGTGCAAATATGTCAAATCGTTCCGCCTCGGCGTGTACGGCGAGGGCGAGACCGGCGTGACCATCGCCGAGTTCAAATAAGTATTGACTTTTGCGGATTTTTTGCTAATATTGTAAATAAGAATGCACACGAAAAAACCTGCTAGAAAGAGCGAATTTAAGGAGTGGCAACTATGTATATGCAGCAATCCATTGTCAAGTGCGAGTCGGGGCTTTACAATCGCCAGGCGACCTACTTCATCCAGAAGGCGAATGAGTTCAAGTCCAGCATCTGGGTCGAGGTCGAGGACCGCAAGATCAATGCGAAGAGCCTGCTCGGCGTTTTGTCCATGGGCATCACAAAGGGTACGCGCGTGAGCATCCTTGCGGAAGGTCCTGATGAGGAGGAAGCCGTCAACGCGCTGACGGAAATGCTCGTAAAAGAAGTTTTCTGAACCAACGAAGGAATGCCGCCTCAAAAACACAGGTTTTTGAGGCGGCTTTTTAACACCATGACTTTTGAAGAACTCAAGGACAAGGCGCTCTCGCTGCCGTATGAGCCGGGCGTGTACCTCATGCAGGACAAGTCCGGGCAGATCATTTACGTCGGCAAGGCGAAAAAGCTCAAAAACCGCGTCAGCCAGTATTTTCA
>CALACZ010000115.1 GCA_937890735.1 uncultured Bacillota bacterium | reverse complement strand
GCGGCGAAAGGCTGGAGAACGGGTCCTGGAAGATGATCTGCATCTTCGGGCGCAGCGCGCGCATTTCCGCCGGGGTGAGGTCGTAAATTTCCTGCCCGTTAAAGAGCACCTGCCCGCCCGTCTTTTCGCCGCACAGGCGCAGGATCGCGCGCCCGGTGGTCGATTTGCCGCAGCCGGACTCGCCGACCAGACCCATCGTGCAGCCGCGCTTGAGGGAGAACGTCACGCCGTCCACCGCCTTGACGTGCCCGACCGTTTTGGACAGCAGCCCGCCCTTGATGGGGAAGTATTTTTTGAGGTCATTGACCGTCAGGATATACTGCGGATCGTAGTCCGCGGGGGTGAGGATGGGGAGATTTTTCTTGTCCGCCATGTTACTCACCCGCCTTTCTGTTTTCGTCATAATAGCGATAGCAGCTCACCTTATGCGTGGGGTTGAGGCTGATCTCGCACGGATATTCGCCGGAGCAGCACGGGAGCTGCGATTCACAGCGATCCTTAAAGTAGCAGTAGTTCGGCATATTGACCGGGTTCGGCACTTTGCCGGGAATAGAATAGAGCTTATCGACCTTTTTGCCGACCACCGGCTTGGACGCCATCAGACCGATGGTGTACGGGTGGCATGGGTTGGCAAAGATTTCCTCCACCGTGCCCTTTTCCACAATGCGCCCGGCGTACATCACGACCACATAATCCGCCATTTCGGCGATGACGCCGAGGTCGTGCGTGATGAGCATGATCGACGAATTGATCTTGTCCTTCAGCTGGCGCAGCAGGTCCAGGATCTGTGCCTGGATCGTCACATCCAGCGCCGTGGTGGGCTCGTCGGCGATGATGATGCGGGGGTTGCAGGCAAGCGCCATGGCGATCATCACACGCTGGCGCATACCGCCGGACAGCTCGTGCGGGTACATCATATAAACACCCTCGCTGTTGGCGATGCCGACGGTCTCCAGCATTTCGATGGTGCGCGCCTTGATCTCTTCCTTGGTCTTGTGCGCGCCCTCGTGCAGCTCCAGAACCTCGTCGATCTGCGCGCCGATGCGGAACACGGGGTTCAGGCTCGTCATCGGCTCCTGGAAGATCATCGAGACGAAATTGCCGCGCAGCGCCTGCATTTTTTCGTTCGGGGTCTTGGTGATGTCATACGCCTTGTCGCCGAGGTTCAGCCGGATCGCGCCCTCCACGATCTGCCCCTGCGGACGCTGCAAAAGCTGCATGAGCGACAGACTGGTGACGGATTTTCCGCAGCCGGACTCGCCCACAACGCCGACGGTCTTGCCGATCGGCACATCGAACGACACGCCGTCCACGCTCTTGACAACGCCCGTGTCCGTGAAGAAATAGGTGTGCAGATCGTCAAATTCGACCGCGTTCTTCGCGTCGTGCATCGTGGTCAGGTATTCGCTCTCGGGGACGTTGCGGCGCTTGCGCTTTTTCTCAAACTGATTGGTGATCTTGCGGTTTTCCCGGGAGATCCGCCGGGCTTCCTTGCCGGAAAGGTATCCTTCCTGTTTTGCCATCGTGCGCTCCTCCCTTCCTTACCGCTTCATCTTCGGGTCGAATGCGTCGCGCAGACCGTCGCCGACGAAGTTAAAGCCGAGGACGGTGAGCAGCAGGCACACGCCCGCCGGGATCCAGATAAACAGATAGTTCGTCATAACGTAGGCGTTATTGACGTCGTTGATGATATTGCCCCACGATGCAAACGGGTACTTGACGCCGAGACCGAGGAACGACAGCGTCGCCTCCGTCAGGATCGTCGAGCCGAGACCCATCGTGCAGATGACAATGAGCTGCGGGATGACGTTGGGGATGAGGTGACGGAAAATCCGATTCCAAACGCGGATGCCGCCGGCCTCCGTCGCCAGCATGAACTCCTGCTCGCGCAGCGACAGGATCTGCCCGCGCACAAGACGCGCGATGCCGGGCCAGCCGAGGAAGCCCAAAATCAACATCAGGTAGATCATGCGCGTCCACGAATCGACCTTCATCGCGTCCATCGCCGAGCCGATGATGATGATGACCGGCATGGACGGAATGCAGTAAAACACATCGACGATGCGCATGATGAGGTTATCGACCCAGCCGCCGAAATAGCCCGAGATGCCTCCCAGCAGAATGCCGAGCGAGGCCTCGATCGCCACGACGATAAAGCCGATGATGAGCGACACGCGCCCGCCGTACATGAGACGTGTCAGCATATCCATGCCGTTCGTATCCGTGCCGAGCGGATGCTCCTTGCTGGGCGCGGAATAGCGGTCATAGACGTAGGTGTCCGTCATCTGCTTGACGGACCAGACGTCAGTACTCGCGTCGTACTCCATGTCGTATTCGGCGGTCTCGCCATTTTCGTCGGTATAGTTGAACATCTCGTCACCGCGATCGACCGCCTCCTCCAGACGCTCGCGGAAATCGCGGGTGATGACGATGGTGGGGTCGGCTGCTGAAACGACGATGCGGGAGATATAGCCCAACTCCGTGCCGCCTTGCAGGATATTTCCCGCGTCGTCCAGCTCGTATGCCGTGCCGTCGGCTTCAAACGTGCTCTCGCCGGCGGCTTCCGCCTTCAGCGCCGCGAGCTTCACCGCAAACGGCACAGCCTCGCCGCCGTCTGCGGCGTTGATGAGGTCGCGGCTGGCATAGCCCATGACCTGTCCGTCCTGATAGACGGCATAGGTATCCTCGCTGATCATTTCCAACGTGTAATCGACATCTTTATAACTGAACTCCGTCTGACCCTTCTTGAACGCGTCGAGTGCCTTGCTCTGCGCGATCGAGCCAAACTTCTGACCGTCCGCGACCACAAAGCGCATGGCGTCGTTACGCGTAAAGCCGACGTATTCCTTGGACATCTGCGTATAGGTATAGAACTGCTCGTCCTGCCCGTAGGGGCTGATGACGCCCCCGAGGAAGGAGAACAGAAACATCACGATCAGGATCGAAAGACCGATCACAGCCAGCCGGTTGCGGAAAAACCGCCTCGCGACCAGTGCGCCCGGAGACAGGACCTTAACGCGGCGGTCGTCGTTCAGGGAGTACTGCTCCTGCGTGTTCCCGGTTTCATTTTGCTTCTTATCACTCATGGTACAGCCCTCCTTCTTACGAGATGCGCACGCGCGGATCGACCACGCCGTACAGAATGTCGGTCAGGAGGTTGCTTGCCAGCGTGAGCACCGCCATAAACGACAGATAGAACATGGAAAACGGAATATCGCCCGCCACCATCGACTGATATGATACATAGCCGATGCCGGGGATGGAGAACAGCGTCTCGGTGATGAGCGCGCCGGAGAACAGCCCCGGCAGCGAGCCACCGATGATCGTGACCAGCGGGATGAGCGTGTTGCGGAAGGCGTGCTTGTAGATGACCGTTCTTTCGGGCAGACCCTTTGCGCGTGCGGTGCGGATGTAATCGGCGCTGAGCACCTCGAGCATATTCGTGCGCGTATAGCGCATATACGAGCCGATGGAGACGATAACGAGCGTCAGGATCGGCAGCACGAGATGGTTTGCCTTATCGAGGAACTGATGCCACGCGTCCAGCTGCGCATAGTCCCGCCCGACCAGTCCGAACAGGTCGAACCACCCGAGCTTGACGGAAAAGACGAGCTTGAGGAGCGTTGCAAAGAAGAACGTCGGCAGCGAGATACCCACCAGCGCGACCGCCGTGATCGCATAGTCCGTGCGGGAATACTGCTTCGTTGCCGCCAGAATGCCCAGCGGCACAGCGATGAGCAGCGACAGAACGAACGAGATGCCGCCCATGATGACCGACAGCCCCACGACCTCATTAAACTTTGCCACTGCCGAGACATTCCACTTCCAGCTGTCGCCGAAGTTGCCGACAATCGCCTTCGAGAGCCAGGTGAAGAACCCCGGCACGATGTCCATATCCAGTCCGAATGAGGCGTTGAGCTGTGCCAGCCACTCCTCATAGGGCTTTGCGCCCGGCGCCTGCGAGAGCTGGATCGCCATCGTCTGCGCAAACGAGCTTGGCAGACAGCGGAGCAACGCGTAGATGATGAACATCACGCAGAACAGGATCAAAATGGATTGCAAGATGCGCTTGATGATATAATTTCGCACTTTTTGACTCGTTCCTTCCTTGCGCGACCGGGTCGCGGTAGTTTTCCCATAGTGGCAGAGATGTCCGAATATAGACATCCGGGCTCCTCTCGTATGCGCGCGGGGAGTCCGGATACCCATATTCCCAGCCGGTGCGGCTGTAAATACAGCATTTGTACAGGCAACCGCTCCGGCGTCGCGCGACGCCGGAAACGGCTGCCTGTTTTCAAATCTTGCGAGACGCCGTCAAGCGGCGCTCAAACCTTACTTGGCCTGGATCTTGTCGATCTCGGACAGGAAGGTCCAGTACGGGGTCATATCCTGCGGGATGGTGCTGATGTCCAGACGCTCAGAGGAGAAGATGGTCGCGTCGGAGCGCTGGTAGACAGGCAGCTCCACGCCCCAATCCAGGATGATCTCCATGGCTTCCTTGTACATCGCCTTACGAGCCTCCTGATCGGTGGTCTGGCGGGCGGCAATGATCAGCTCATCCAGGGCGGGGTCATTGATCTTGTAGTAGTTCGTCGAGCCCTTGCTGTGATAGAGCTGGTACATATCCGGGTCGTTGGTGGACTGCCATGCCGCGACCCAGCCCTCCGCTTCGCCGGACTGATAGGATGCGAACAAATCCGAAGCATTCGCCATATCATTGACGATCAGGTTCATGCCGATGGTCTTGAGCGCAGCCGCGGCGTTCGTCAGAGTCTGGAACGTCGGATGGTCGCCGTTGCCGCCGCCGCCGATGTTGATGGTGTACTCCAGAGCTGCGCCTTCGGGAGCGGCGGTGAGCTTGCCGCCTTCAACGGTGTAGCCGGCAGCCTCAAAGTAGCCCAGAGCCGCCTGCAGAGCAGCCGCGTACTTATCCTCGGTGCTCATATCGCTGGAGTAGATGGGATCGCCGTTCACGTCCGTGGAATACGCAACCTTGTAGCCGTCGTCGGTGACCTGCGGAGCAGCCCAGGACGTGTTGGAGATCGGGTAGTTGATGACAGAGGCGGTATCGCCGTAGTAGGAGTCGATGCCCTCGTCGCGGTATGCCGCGACGACGGTCAGGATGCCGCGGCGGAGATCCTTGGACTGCTGCGAGGCCGGGTCGCTGCCAACCTTGACGTTCTGGGCGGACAGGGCGACGTAGCCATAGCCGCGGAAGTCGATCAGACGAGTGGTAATGACGGGACCGTTATCGCCTTCTGCGCCGTTGATGTCGGCGATCTGGTCAACAACTTCCAGAGAGAAGGACGGGTCGGAAATGTCGAGCGCGCCGGACTGCACGCCGGTGATCTTGTCGGCTTCCTGCGTTTCCTTCATGTTGACGTGTGCGTTCTTCGGCGCGCCCAGGTAGTAGTTGGGGTTGGCGTCGGTGTAGAACACGCCGTCTTTGTAGTCCGTAAAGATGTACGGACCTGCACCCATCGGAGCGCTCGTCTTCTCGCGCACGATGCTCAGGTCGCCCTTCTTAAAGCCGAAGGAGTTGTTGTCGTAGTCATACAGGCTCACGTCGCCGTAGTAGTGCAGCGGCGCGATCTCCATCTGGAGCTGATAGATCGTGGTGGTCGCAAGCTCGGTGGTGGTCAGCGTCATGCTGTAGTCGCCGGTTTTGACGATGCCTTCCACATGGTCGACCGCCTCACCGACGTTCACGGGCGTGGTAGAGTACGCATAGACATCCGCCGGGATCAGATCGGAAAGCGGCGTGCCGGCGCTTTCGGCTTCCATCGCGCTGAAGTTCCAGTCATAATTGTCGCCGATGGCAAGGAAGAAATCCTTGACAGTGGCGTCGTCTGCCAGATCGAAGCCCCAGTTCTTGGCGCACGCGGCAACGGAGTCCTCCGCCTTGTTGTAGCCCGCAGCAACCACATAGTCAACGATCTCCTGCGCGAACTTCACGCCGCCGTCATTGACTGCGTCCCAGAACTTCTTCGCCTGCTCTTCGGTGAAGTTGGTGAAGTCGGTGTTGTCCTCGCCAGCCGTTGCGATGAGCTTTGCAAGCAGCTGCATGGCATTGCGGTACTCCTCCAGACCGACGATCGGCACGGAGTAGAACGTTGCCGAGCCGTCATAGGTCGGGTCCATGTAGACGTACATATTGAAAATGACGTCGTCGATGGTCATCGGCGTACCGTCGGAGAACGTGATGTCCTCGCGGAGCTTGATGTCATAGGTGACGGTGCCATCGGCGTTTTCGGTGACGACGCAGTCAGCCGGACCGTAGTAGGTGTAGTCCGTGCCGTTGTAGTCGCGCGTCTCGCCCTCGATGCCGTTCAGGATCATTTCGCCGCGGCGGTCAGCGCCCAGCAGAGCGATCTGCGTGAGCTGATGGGCTGCCTGGTCGGCAGCGCTGGCGGCAAAGAACGGGCTGAACTTGCCCTCAAAGCCGGTCTCGGCGACCACGATCGTGCCCTCGGTATTGCCGGCGGGCTCTTCCGTGGCGGTCGTATCGGATGCGGACGCATCGGTGCTGGCATCGCTGCTGGTATCCGTCTGGCTGCCCTTGTCATCGGTCGCCGTGCCGGCGCAGCCGGCGAGCAGGCCCAGGCAAAGAACGAGCGCGAGGAGCAGTGCGATCAGCTGCTTCATGTGTTTCATTTTCAAACCTCCATATTTTATTCACCAACGGCGCATTCTCACAGCAGAGCTGTGAGAAACCGAAAGGGACGTCCCTTTCGGGCTGTCTATCTTGCGCGCACACCGATTGGCTATTGTACTGATAATATTATCATGAACCTTTGCGAAAATCAACTGTGCTTTCACTTTTTGCCGAAACTTTCCGAACGGCAAGCAGAAAAAACCAATTCTGTGATTTTTTACTGTTTGTCCGTGTCTGCAAGACGGTATTCTGTCCGCCGCAAAACGACAAACGCCCGCAAAAGCAGCGCTGCCGTGCCCGCAAGGCAGGCGGAAAACGCAATCTGCGCCCATTGGGCAGTGCTTCCCATCAAGCAGGCGATCCCCTGCCCTGCTGCGCCGAGCGCGGATAATATCCCCGCCGCCGCCGACAGCCCCGGCAGGCGCTTTGCCGTCTGCTCGTAAACATATGCGCGCAGCTGCGTGCCGCTCTTTGACCAGCGCGCTAGCGTCCAGATCAGCACGCCGCACGCTGCCAGCGCCAGCATATACGACAGCGTCACATATGCCGCCGCACCCATTGTCGCCCCGGGCAGGCAGCCCGCGATGACCAGCAATGCCGCGCCGACGCCGCAGCGAAGCCAGAGGCTTCGCCGCAGCTTGGAATATTCCACCGATCCGGCGTAGTGGTAATGCGCGCCGCGATATTGGTACTCGCCGTTTAAGTCCTTCTGAAAATCGTTCAGATAGCTCCGGCGCTCCCGCTTTTTCGCCATTACGCGATGCCCGTCAGGTCGTAGGCGTCGAGCCACGCCTTCGCCGTTTCGCACACGCCGCGCAGACAGCGCTCCTCAAACGGGCTGTCCAGGTCGGCGTTTTTCAGCAGCTCCGTGAACGTGCGGCTGCCGCCCTGCTTCGTGTACGCCATATAATGCGCCCACGCGTCCTTCGGGTCTTTCTGAAGCATTGCCCAGACTTGCAGGCTGACCGTCTGCGCGAGGCAGTAGTCGATATAGTAGAACGGGCTCTGATAGATGTGCATCTGCCGCTGCCAGCCCTCGCCGTCGCCGTAAAACGGGATGTCGCTGCCGAGCTTGACCCACGGCATATACACGCCGAGCAGCTCCTTCCACGCGTCGTGCCGCTGGCGCGGAGTCAGGTCCGGCTTTTCGTAGACGATGTGTTGGAAATGATCGACCATCGTGCCATACGGGATGAACGTCAGCGCGCCCGCCAGATGGCTGTAGAGGAATTTGCGCGTGTCTGCGCCGAAGAAGCCCTCCGCCCACGGCCATGCGAAAAATTCCATCGACATCGAGTGGACCTCGCAGCTCTCCATGCTGGGCCAGATCGTGGAATACGGGACGCGATCGCGGTTCATCCACGCGGCAAACGCGTGCCCCGCCTCATGCGTCACGACCTCCACGTCGTGCTGCGTGCCATTGAAGTTGGCAAAAATGAACGGCACTTTGTAATCGCCAAGACTGGTGCAGTAGCCGCCGCCCGCCTTGCCTGGCGTGGACAGCACGTCCATCAGCTCGTTATCGAGCATCATGTTGAAGAACTCGCCGGTCTCGGGCGACAGCTCTTCGTAGAATTTTTTGCCGTGCGCCAGGATCGCGTCCGCGTCGCCGCAAGGCTTGGGGTTGCCGCTACGGAACATGAGCGCGTTGTCGGCGAAGTTCATCGGATACTCTTTGCCGAGGCGCTTTGCCTGCTCGCGGTAGATGCTGTCCGCCAGCGGGACGAGGTACTTGACCACCGCCGCGCGGAATTTTTCCACATCGCGCTTTCCGTAGCAGTTGCGTCCCATGCGGTAATAACCGAGCGTCGTGTAGCCGCCGTAGCCGAGTTTTTTGCCCATCGTGTCACGAAGGTGGACCATTTTGTCGTAGATCTCGTCAAACTCTGCCTGATGTTCCTTGTACCAGGCGCCCTCTGCCTTCCACGCGGCAAGACGGCGCGCGTCGTCTGGGTCGTTTTTGAACGGCGAGAGCTGCGAGATCGTGTACACATCGCCCTCAAACGGGATCTGCGCGCTGGCGATCAGCTTGCTGTATGCCTGTGAGAGGTCGTTTTCCTGCTGGCTCTCCGGGATGATCTCCGGCGAGAACGCCTTGCGGGCGATCTCCGCATTGACGAACATCAGATCGCCAAACTCTTCGGCGAAGTCCTTGCGGAACGGACTTTCCAGCATCGCGCCCTTCCAGGCATCCTCATACTCTTCCAGCTCCGGCGATGCAGCATTCCAGAACGTCTCCTCCGCGTCGTAAAATTCATCGCGCGTGTCGATGGTGTGCCGGACACTCGCCAGCGTTGCCAGCGTATCCACATGGATGGACACCGCATCATGCTTCAGAAAGACCTCGCGCGCCTGCGCATAGTCCTTCGCAGCCTTCAACTGCTCCGTCAGCCCGCGCAGCTCTTCCTTCAGCGCGCCCAGGTCCGGGCGCTCATATTTCATCTCAGAAAATTTCATACAAAAACTCCTTTGATTTAATGTTCGGTCGATGATGCTAGTATACCACACGTCCGCCACACATGGAAGCTCAAAAATTACCTGTACGCCAACCGCGCACACAAAAAATAACGGCAGTCCAAAAAAGGCTGCCGTGTGACAGTGGAGAATGAATAAATAGGAAGCAAACTCGTCAACGTCCAGAAAAACGAAACCGCGAAACGCGTCAGCAGTTGCAATTTATAAGTAAGTTGAGGCGGAATGTGCGAGAAGCGGCTTTACACGCAAGCACGAAAAGTCACTGTAAACGATACTGTCTGCAGAGGCAAAACTTCATGAGCACACAACGGACCAAATAAAACACCGATGCCGTCAAGATTTATGCGCAAAAAGATTTGCAGACTCCGGCAGACCTGAAGTCAGCCGGCAATAGAGGCGTCGTTCAGAGCCGCCTCCAGATGCTTCATATTCATGTACTTCTTGTTGCCCCATTGCGTGCCCGCCACATGGCGAAGTCTGGCGCAGACCAGCATCAGGGCGGAGTTTCCATCCGGGAACGTCCCCACCACGCGGGTCCCGGCGGCGGATCTCCCGGTTCAGCCGCTCAATTACATTGTTGGTGCGAATACGTGTCCAATGCTCGCTTGGGAAATCACAGTAGGTCA
>CALACZ010000114.1 GCA_937890735.1 uncultured Bacillota bacterium | reverse complement strand
GGAACAACAGGCAGAGAATATAGAGCAGTTTGTTCAGCGGGTAAAGAGGAACAGCGCCCTCACGGAGCTGACGCCCTATGCCCTCAGAGCGCTTGTCAAGGCGGTCTATGTAGATGCACCTGACAAGTCCAGCGGCAAGCGCAGACAGAAGGTACATATCGAGTACGACCTTGTGGGCTACATTCCCGTGGATGAACTGCTAAAAGCGGAACAGGCGTGACCGAGATCATGCCTGTTCCACGAAATTTGAGTTTTACTGTCTTACCAGCAGGGAGTCTTCGGCATCCTCTTTTTTTACGTTCAAGCGAAGCAGGCTTCGCTTGATGGGGGTTGCACTGCGCTGCGCGCATAATTTGTGTGCCGCAGGCACACAAATTCCACGCT
Source organism: uncultured Bacillota bacterium (assembly GCA_937890735.1). Lineage (GTDB taxonomy): Bacteria > Bacillota > Clostridia > Oscillospirales > Oscillospiraceae > CAG-170. The sequence goes on along the minus strand of CALACZ010000114.1, from coordinate 3,480 downwards.
CCGCTCCGTGAGCAGAATTTTTGCCGACGTACACGCCGCCGGCAAAAATGATCTGAATCAGTTTCGCCACAGCGGCGGCGAAACTCTGCGAGGCTTTTTTGAAGCGACGGAGGTGCGAAGAACCGGCGAGCTGCTTGCGCAGCCGCCGGTTTCCATTTGCTTGTTATTTCATGGCGTCGCTGGCGTTGAGGACGGTGGTGCTGTAGAGGAAGAGAACGTCCTGATCCGTGATCGTGAGGTACTGCGCCAGGCGCTCCGGGGCGAGGTAGCGGATGTCGACCAGCGTGATGGTTTTGTAGCCGGAGGCGAGCAGCGGCGCGAGCGAGCTTGCGAAGGAGTCGCGGAAGATCACCAGTGCGCGGTCGGTCGCTGCGTTTGGATTTTCAAGCCGCAGGAGCGATTTTGAGCCGGAGAGAAACAGTGCATAGGGATCATCACCGCTTGCCTGCGCGGTATCGTAGACAGACCGCCAGGTGTCTGTCTCGTAGTCGTAAACGCGGCAGGCGTCCAGGGTTTCGCTTGTGAGGTAGCGGAGCGCGTCGGGCGCGAGAGGGAGCGCGGATTGCCCACAGTACACGCCGTAAAACGGCGCGTCGGCAGTGACTTCCGTATACGCTGTGTCGGCGAGCACAGCGCCCATCGCCTGCGCCAGCGCATCTGCAACACCCGGCAGGCATTCCTGCCGCCAGTGTGCGTCGGTCGCGTAGTAGCTGTCCGCCGTCAGAAACGGCGTGAGGTCGATGTGCCGTGCCCATGGCATCTGCTCTGCGACGGCGGCAAACAGCGCGTCGTAATCCATCGACGGATACCCATTCGCCTCGGCGAGGTAGTAGCCCTTGTCGGGCACAACGGCGGCGTAGATGTGCGCGTCCGTCCCGGCGAGGAGCGTATCGTAAATGTAGGAGAGGCGCGAGAGCGCATAGTCCAGCGAATCCTCGTGCAGCGGATAGTCGAGCTTTGCCGCCTGCCCATCCGCGAGGTAAATGCCGTGCTGGTCGCGTTGGCGCAGCAGGTAGAAGCCGGTGAGCGATTTGAGCGTGCGCAGGTCGTCCCGCAGCGGGAACTGGTCGAGCGTGTAGCGCTCGAAGCGCTCGGCAAACTGTCCGTTCAGCATGGTCTGCACCGTGAGCTGCGGGCGCTGCGTGAGGGGGCGGCGCTCTGCGGTGGACACCGCCGCGTCCGGGCGCAGGATGCCCCAGAGCAGAAAGCCGAACAGCAGCCCCGCAGCGAGCGCGAGGATGAGCAGGTTTTTCAGTTTCACAGTCATGGCAAACCTCCTCAGAAGCGGAAATAGAGGAACGGGCTGAACGAGCCGTCCACGAGATAGGCAGTGCAGAGCACGAGCAGCGCCAGCACGCCGAGCGGCTCAAGGACGTTCAGGACGCACGCGCCCGCGCGGCGATTTTCCAGCACGCGGTACAGGCGCGCCGACAGCGGTGTTGCGCCGACGGCGGCGATGACGAGCAGGACGGCGTTGCTGCGCAGCAGATACAGCGCCTCCTGCGAGGTCGCGGCAAGCCCGCTCGCGCCGAACAGCGCGCCGAGTGTGGCTGTTGCGCCCGATACGCTGTCCGCGTCAAAGAGCACAAAGCCGAGCGTGATGAATAACAGGACATAAATGTGCGAAAGCACGCGCGATTTTTCCAGAACCGGGTGCAGAAACTGCTTTTCCGCGATCAAAAGGACGGCAAACAGCAGCCCCCAGAGCAGGAAATTCCACGCGGCGCCGTGCCACAAGCCCGTCGCTGCCCAGACGATGAGAATGTTGCGATACCATTTCGCGCGGGACGTGCGGCTGCCGCCGAGGGGGATGTAGAGATAATCCCGAAACCACGAGCCGAGCGAGATGTGCCAGCGCCGCCAAAACTCCGTGATGCTGGCGGAGATGTAGGGGTAGTTGAAATTTTCGGGAAAGGAAAAGCCGAACAGCCGCCCCAGCCCAATCGCCATGTCGCTGTAGCCGGAAAAATCGAAGTAGATTTGCAGCAGGAACGACACCGCGTACAGCCACGCGAACAGGACGGACGGCTGCGCCGTCGCGCGCCACGCCGTGCCGATCGCCGCGAGCGAGTCCGCCAGCAGCACCTTTTTGGCAAGCCCCACGGCGAAGCGCTGCACGCCGGACGCCGCGCCCGCGAGCGTGACGGTGCGCTGCTCCAGCTGCGCCGCGATGTCGGTGTAGCGCACGATCGGCCCGGCAATGAGCTGCGGGAACATGGCGATGTACGCCGCAAGAGCTACAAAGCTGCGCTGCGCCGGGGCGCGCTCGTGCCAGACGTCCAGCACATAGCTGAGAATTTGGAATGTGTAAAAGCTGATACCTGCCGGGAGCGTCAGCCGCAGCACCGTCACGGGCAGCCCCGTGACGGCGCGGAAGCTCTCCAGAAAGAAGCCGGTGTATTTGAACACGGCGAGCAGCGCGAGGCTCAGCACGACCGACACCGTGCAGGCGACCGCCGCGATGCGCCGGGTGCGGCAGCGCTCGATGATGCGCGCGGCGGCGTAGCCCTGCGCGATGGAGAGAAGCAGCAGGAGCACATACTTCGGCTCGCACCACGCGTAAAACAGCAGGCTGCACAGCAGCAGCGCCGCGTTTTTCAGCCGCCTCGGCGCGAGAAAATACAGCAGCGCGCACCCCGGCAGAAAATAATACAGGAACGGGACGCTGGAAAAGACCATGGCGCTTACGCGATGGCTTCGTCCGCGACGATCTGCGCTGCGGGGAAGGCGGCGGTGAGCTTGGCGGTGAAGGTGTCAACTAAGTCCTCCGCGCCGAACAGCGCCACGATGTAATCGCCCACGATGGCGACGGCGAGCTTATCCGGGAAGCCGCAGATCCACTGGCGGCTCTGGATATTGGCGCGCGTGTCCTCTGCGATGGCGGCGGCGTCCGCGCCGTCTTTCAGATGGAACGCGCCGCAGGTGAATGTGTTGAGGTTCATCATATGCTGGAGCGACGCAGCGTCATCGACCTGCGCGCCGTCCGCCTCCGGCAGACCGAACACGCGGTCCAGCTCGGACGCGTCGGCGACGGTGTATGCGCCGGGCGCGCCGTCGGTCATGTTTTCCTCAGAATAGTCGCCGCCCACGGCGGGGAACTTTTCATCGTCGGAATAGCTGTTCCAAACGGTATCCAGCAGCGCCTTGGCGCTGTCAACGCCGATGTCGTTGCTCGCGGCGGGCTGCTTTGCGGCGCAGGCGGCGAGTGAGAGCGTCAGGATGAGGGTAAGTACGATGGCAATTGTCTTTTTCATGGTATGACCTCCAGGTTTTCTGCGGCGTATGCGCCGTCACCCTTGCAGACGAGTTTTTTCGCGCGCGGTTGCAGAATTTCAAAAAATATTTTGGTCGATTGTAAAATGAAGTTGGACACCTAAGAAAAAATCCATAGTGATTTACCCCGCATGGTAGAATGAAGTTTGCACACAACTTCTTCCAAGGGAGGGCAATCACTATGGACTGCCATCATGATACCACAGA
>CALACZ010000113.1 GCA_937890735.1 uncultured Bacillota bacterium | reverse complement strand
CATCCTCCAGCTCCACGTCCTTGGCGATGGTCACGCCGTCATTGGTGATGAGCGGTGCACCGAACTTTTTGCCCAGAACCACATTACGACCCTTCGGACCCAGGGTGACTTTTACGGTATTGGCGAGCTGGTCAATGCCGGACTGCAGCGCCTTGCGCGCTTCTTCGCCATAAATGATCTGTTTAGCCATGATTCAAAATCTCCTTTATTCCACGATTGCCAGGATGTCGGCGAGCTTGCAGATGGTGTAATCCTCGCCGTCGAGCTTGAGCTCCTGCCCGGAGAACTTGCCGGTAACGACCTTATCGCCCTTCTTGACGGTCATGGGGACGTCCTTCGTGCCCGGACCTGCGGCGATGACCTCGGAGACCACGGATTTTTCCTTCGTCGCCGTGGACAAGATGATCCCGGACGCGGTCTTTTCTTCAGCCTCAAAGCTCTTGAGCAGCACGTTGTCTGCCAGCGGCTTCAGTTTCATAACAGTTACCTCCTCGTTATTGTGCGTGCGGCAGATGCCGCGAATTTACCATGCTTTTAGCACTCTTTGTGCCTGAGTGCTAACATGATATATAATACCCGCTTTGTTCAAAATGTCAAGAGGGTTTTTGGGGAATTTTATGTCGCAACTGTGAATTTTTCCGCGCTGTAGGTCAGCCCCTTCGGGTAGAAGAAGCGCAGTGCCTTCGGCACGACCTCGATCTCGGCGCGTTTGGTGTACAGCGCCTCGCCGTCCACGTTCACGACCGATTCCTTTTCGCAGAGGATCTCGGCGCTCTGGCAGCGGAAGTGGTGGATCTTGTCGCCGCACTCCTGCCAGCGCCCCTGCTGGTACTTTTTGAGCAGGCTCGACACGTTCGCCAAACTCAGCTTGTCCACCACCAGCACGTCCAGCAGCCCGTCGTCCGGCTCTGCCGTCGGCACGGGGTTGTAGCCGCCGCCGTACCAGCGCCCGTTGCAGACGCACACGAGCGTCTGCTGCCCGCGCGCGACGGTCTTGCCGTCCAGCACCACGGTCATCGGCTGGCTGAGCCCCTTCAGCAGGTTCACCACCAGTGACATCGCATACGCGCCCGACCCGGACACCAGCGGCAGGCGCTTATACTTCGCAATTTCCGTGCCCACGCGCGCATCCAGCCCCATGGAGAGGATGTTCACCGAGTAGCGCCCGTTGCAGCGGATGAGATCGACGCGTGTTTCCTCGCAGGCGAGCAGGCGCTCAAGATGGTGGAACGGCTCGGTCTCGGAGAAAATTTTGATAAAATCGTTGCCCGACCCGCCCGGAAAATGCGTGACGGCGGCGTTTTCAAACCCCGCCGCGCCGCACACGACCTCGTTGAGCGTGCCGTCGCCGCCGCAG
>CALACZ010000112.1 GCA_937890735.1 uncultured Bacillota bacterium | reverse complement strand
GCGATCAGCTTGCCCTCATTCTTTTCGGTGTCGAGCTTCATTCCCTCCATGAGCCCCTTGAGGTATGCGGACTTTTCGGAAAGTGTCATCTTGCGTTCTCCTTTCTTGGCAGACGGTTTGATTTATCCCTTGGCACGCCCCAGATATTCGCCCGTGCGGGTGTCGATCTGGATGCGGTCGCCTTCGTTGATGAACAGCGGGACCTTGATCTCCGCGCCGGTTTCGACGGTAGCGGGCTTGGTCACGTTTGTAGCGGTGTCGCCCTTGACGCCCGGGTCGGCCTTGGTGACCTCCAGCTCCACAAAATTCGGAGTTTCCACGCCAAAGACATTCCCCTTGTAGCTCAGGAGCTTGCACATGGTGTTTTCCTTGATGAAGCGGAAGGAATCGTCCAGAACGTCCTTGTTGAGCGGCAGCATATCGAACGTTTCCTGATCCATGAAATAATACAGATCGCCGTCGTTGTAGCTGTATTCATAATCCTTTCGCTCAATGAACGCTTCTTCAAACTTTGCGGTGGGGTTGAACGACGTTTCGGTGACGGCGCCGGTCACAACATTCTTCATCTTCGTGCGGACGAATGCAGCGCCCTTACCAGGCTTAACGTGCTGAAATTCCACGACCTGCATGATCTTGCCGTCCATTTCAAACGTCTTACCGTTTCTGAAATCACCGGCGGTAATGGTAGCCATAAATTACTCCTCCAATATGTTCAGTTTGACACTGCAAGAAAATAGCAGTTTGATTTTACTACATAGCAGCGCATTTTTCAAGCGATTCTCACAAAATAATCAATTTTTTTGGGCTGCGGGTCAGAATCTGCGCGCCTTCGTCAGTAATGACCGTCACGTCCTCGATGCGAACGCCGAACCGTCCCGGCAGATAGACGCCCGGCTCGGCGGAAACGACCGCTCCGGCGCACAGCGGCTTTTCGCCCGCGGGGCTGGCATACGGCTCTTCGTGGATGCGAATGCCAAGCCCATGCCCGTAGGAGTGTACAAAGTATTTGCCGTAGCCCGCCGCGTCGATGACCGCGCGCGCCGCCGCGTCCACGTCTTTTCCAAGAACGCCCGCGCGCGTGGCGGCGATGCCCGCAAGCTGCGCCTTGAGGACGGTGTCGTAAACCGTCGCCATCTCTTCCGTCACAAAGCCGAGCGCCACGGTGCGCGTCATATCGGCGCAGTAGCCGTCCACGCGCGCGCCGAAGTCCATCGTCACGAAATCGCCGTAGGCAAGCTCGCGCTGTCCGGCAACGCCGTGCGGCAGGCTCGTGTTCGGCCCTGACACGACGATGGGGTCAAACGACGGCTCTTCCGCGCCGTATTTGTACAGGCGGTAAATGAGCTCCGCTTCCAGCTCCTTCTCGGTCATACCGGCGCGGATGACGTCCAGCAGCTCCGCAAAGACCCTGTCCGTCACCTTCTGCGCCGCGCGCATCCGCTCCAGCTCCCACGGCTCTTTCGCCGCGCGGGGCGCATCGAGCTTGTCCTGATACGGCACGAGCACGGCGTGCAGCTTGGCGCTGTAGCGCTGATACTCGGCGTAGGTCAGCTCCGCTTCCTCAAAACCGAGCGTTTTGACGGTATACTTTGCGATGACCTCGTTGATACGGTCCGCATACGGGTGCTCGCGGTCCACGAGCAGCGCCGTGAAGCCTTCCAGATGGTTCTGCGCGGCTTCGATGTAGCGCCCGTCGGTAAAATAGAACGCCTCGTCGCGCGTGATGACGCAAACGCCCTCGGCGATGCCGTACTGCGCCGCGTACATCCGATTCACGCGCCCCGTCAGCAGCAGCGCGTCCACGTCCGTGAGCAGACTACGATATTTTTCCAGATTGCTCATGTTGTATCCTCCTTTTGCCGATGGCAATAAACGGTAGCTCCGCGATATGCCGGAGCTTCAGCGGCAGATTATGATTGCAGATCGCCGAGACGAGCACCGACGTCAGCCCCGCGCTGTTTGCGCCGAGCACGTCCGTGTAGATCTGATCGCCCGCCAGCGCCGCCTCGCGCGGCGAGAAGCCAAAGCGCGCCTGCGCGGCTCTGATCCCGCGCGAAAACGGTTTTTTCGCGTGCGTGATGCAGTCCAGCCCGTATTTTTCCGCAAAGCGCACCACGCGCGGGCGCTTGGAGTTGGAGACGATGCAGAGCCGGATGGGCGATGCCTGCATTTTTTGCAGCCAGGCGAGCATTTTGTCCGTCGGCTCGTCGGTCGTATACGGCACGATGGTGTTGTCAAAATCCAGCAGCAGCCAGCGCACGCCGCGCGCCGTCAGCAGCTCGGGCGTGAGGTCGGTCAGCGCGGGCAGAATGATGTCGGGGATGAATGATAGCATATGCGATTCCTTGTCTGCATAAATAGGTTATGAGTACTATATCACATCAAAGGGGATTTGTCTATTGACGGTATTCGACTTTCCGCCGCAGGCGCTCACGGAGACGGGCTGCTTTTCCGTCCTCAGCCGCAGCGGCGCGGAGGAGCTGCTCATCATTCCGCCGCGCGCGCTGCCAGACGCCGCCGTTTCGCAGGCGGCGTGGGTGTATTTTCACGCGCCGGGGGTATCGCTGGAGCGCCTGCCCATCACGCCGCGCACGCTCGTGCCGGAAGGACTTGCGGAGCGCTTTGCGGAAAACCCGGTCATGATCTCCTCGCAGCTCTGCGGCGGGACGCTGCAAGCGCGCCTTGCGGACGCGCTTGCGCGCTTTGGCGCGCGCGTCTGGCTGCTGTGCGACCCGCTCTGCGCCCGTCTGCCGCTCCCCTGCCCGGACGCGCGGGAGGAGCGTCTTTCGCAGGCGGAAATGCAGACGTTTTTCGCGGACCACCCCGCGCTGTATACCCCGGAATTTTGCTGCGAATATGCTGTAGACACTGAGCACTCGCTTCTCTACCTGCGCGACACGCCGCAGACGATCAGTCAAAAGCTCACCCTCGCAGACTCCGTCGGCATCTCCCACGCGCTGTGCCTGCCGCAAACATAAAACCCCTTCGGCAAAGCCGAAGGGGTTTTCATGCAAGCAAATTGGGAGAGATCAATAGAACTTTTTACGGTTCTTGCGAGCTGCTTCAGACTTCTGCTTACGCTTCAGGCTGGGGCTTACATAGTGCTCTCTCTTCTTGACCTCGGCGATGACACCCGCCTTGGCGCAGCTTCTCTTAAAGCGCTTGAGAGCGTTTTCCAGGGACTCGCCTTCCTTGACGCGAACTTCAGACATTGTTTTCCCTCCCTCCGATGCGACCGGCTCGATCCAGGTCGCTTTCAGGGCCGAATATCGGCTAGGTTATTATAGTCATAAGGCGGCGGATTGTCAAGAAATTTTTCTGATTCTGGTAAAAAATCCGCAAACTTATTTTACGATCAGGTTGACAAGCTTGTTCTTGACCAGGATCTTCTTGACGATCTGCTTGCCCTCCACAAAGCGGGCGACCTTTTCGTTTTTGAGCGCCTCGGCAACGACGAAGTCCTGCTCGCTGTCCACGGGCACGGTCACCGTGCCGCGGAGCTTGCCAAGCACCTGCACCGCCATTTCCACGGTGGAGGCGGTCATTTTGCCCTCGTCGAACTCCGGCCACGGCATCTGCATTGCCATCTTGCCGGTCTTGGCGGCGTAGCCCGTCAGCTCCCACATCTCTTCGACCATATGCGGCGCGAAGGGGCTGAGCAGCAGCATGAGCGCTTCCAGATCGCCCTTGGTGAGCCCGTTGGCGTAGAACTCGTTGACCAGCGTCATGAGCGCCGCGATGGCGGTGTTGAGCTTCAGCTCGTCAATGTCCTCGGTGACCTTCTTGATCGCCTTGTGCACGGACGGAGCGTTCTTTTCCGAAATTTCGGGGCTGTCCGCCGCCTGATCCATCAGATTCCACACGCGGTCGAGGAAGCGCTTGCAGCCCTTCACCGCGTCGTCCGACCACGTTGCGACCTTTTCAAAATCGCCGATAAACATGATATACAGCCGCATTGTATCCGCGCCGTATGCCTTTACAACGTCGTCGGGGTTCACAACGTTGCCGAGCGATTTCGACATCTTGACCGCCGGACGCAGCGCCTGATTGCCGTACTTTTCGATGAGCGCCTGCTTTTCCTCTTCCGTCTTGGCGTTGCCGACATAATGCGGGTTCTGACCGAGGATCATGCCGTGGCTCGTGCGCTTGGCATACGGCTCTTTCGTATGCACCACGCCGATGTCATACAGGAACTTGTGCCAGAAGCGGGAGTAGAGCAGATGCAGCGTCGTGTGCTCCATGCCGCCGTTATACCAGTCAACAGGGCCCCAGTATTCCTCGGCTTCCCTGGAGACGGGGAACTTGTCGTCATGCGGGTCCATATAGCGCAGGTAGTACCAGCTGGAGCCCGCCCATTGCGGCATGGTGTCGGTCTCGCGCTTGGCGGGCGCGCCGCAGCACGGGCAGGTGGTATTCACCCAGTCGGTCATTTTGGAGATGGGGCTTTCACCGTCGTCGGTCGGCTCATAGCTCTCGACCTGCGGCAGCACGAGCGGGAGCTGATCCTCGGGCAGAGGCACCCAGCCGCACTTTTCGCACCAGATCATCGGGATCGGCTCGCCCCAGTAGC
>CALACZ010000111.1 GCA_937890735.1 uncultured Bacillota bacterium | reverse complement strand
AGCCGTCGATCTCCGGGATGGCGCGCGAGACGATGACCGACATCGCGTAGGGCATATAGTTCTGCTCCAGCGTCTGGCAGATCGGCTGCTCCAAAACCTCCGCCCGCAGCCCCTGCACATGGGGGTCGCCCGCGTGCTTGATTTCAGTTTCCTTTTTCTTCTTTGGCATGATGATTCATCCTTCAAATTACGATACAGCTCGCAGAATCCCCCACATTTGCGTAGGGGAGGGGCTCTGCCCCTCCCGGCAGATCGCACCGGCAAAATTGCACACACGCCGGCGCAAACGTACCGTGTTCTGTAGGGGCATACCATTTCGCATTAGTACATTCCTGGTTTGCGGCATTCTTCCGCGCGGGAGGGGTAGAACCCCTCCCCTACGGCTTGTCGGGAAATGCTGCGGTTTTACGATACATCGAGCTGATCCAGATATTTATATCCGTTCTCCGCGATATGGTCTTTTCTTCCCGTCAGATTATCGCCCAGCAGCAGCTCGAACATCTGCTGCGTGAGCGCCATGTCCTCGGGCATGACGCGGATGAGGCGGCGGGTAGCGGGGTTCATGGTGGTCATCCACATCATCTCCGGGTCGTTTTCGCCAAGACCCTTCGAGCGGCTGACCGTGACCTTTTTACCCTCCAGCTCCTTGAGAATGGCGGCCTTTTCCGCCTCGTTGTAGGCAAACCACGTCTTGTCCCTGCAGCCGATCTCATACAGCGGCGACTCCGCGATATACACATAGCCCTGCTCGATGAGCGTGGGGCAGAGGCGGTAGATCATGGTTAAAATCAGCGTCCTGATCTGGTAGCCGTCCACGTCGGCGTCGGTGCAGAGGATGACCTTGCTCCAGCGCAGGTTCGCAAGGTCGAACGCGGACAGGTCCTTGCTTTTTTTCGTCTGCACCTCCACGCCGCAGCCGAGCACGCGGATGAGATCGGTGATAATATCAGACTTGAAAATGCGCTCATAGTCTGCCTTCAGGCAGTTTAAAATTTTGCCGCGCACGGGCATGATGCCCTGAAATTCCGCGTCGCGCGAGAGCTTGACCGAGCCGAGCGCGGAGTCGCCCTCCACAATGTAAATTTCGCGCTTTTCCACGTCCTTCGTGCGGCAGTCCACAAATTTCTGCACACGGTTTGCAATATCGAGATTGCCGGTGAGCTTCTTTTTGATGCTCAGACGCTCTTTTTCCGCCCGCTCGCGGCTGCGCTTGTTGATGAGCACCTGATCGGCGATGCGGTCGGCTTCGGCTTTATTCTCGATGAAGTAGACGTGCAGGCGGCTGCGGAAAAATTCCGTCATCGCCTCCTGAACGAATTTGTTGTTGATGGCTTTTTTCGTCTGGTTTTCGTAGGACGTCTGCGTGGAAAAGCAGTTCGTCACCAGCACGAGGCAGTCCGCGATGTCCTGGAATGAGATCTTCGTCTCGTTTTTCGTATACTTTCCCGCCGCCTTGATATATGCGTCGATGGCGTACACAAACGCGTTTCGCACCGCCTTGTCCGGCGCGCCGCCGTATTCCAGCCACGAGGAGTTGTGGTAGTATTCAATGCGATTGACCGCGTTGGAAAAGCAGAACGCCGCCGAAATGCGCACCCTGTACTCCGGCTTATCCTCGCGGTCGCGCCCGCGCCGCTCGGCTTCCCAGAACTGCGGCATGGTCATGGACTTTTCCTCGGTCAGCTCGCGCACATAGTCGAGGATGCCCTCCACATAGCAGTATTCCGTCTGCTCGAATTTTCCGGGCGCTGTCTCATTGCGCAGGCGGAACGTCACGCCCGCGTTCACCACCGCCTGCCGCTTGAGCGTGCTCTGGTAGTAGTCCAGCGGGATGTCGATGTCGGTAAAGACCTCCAGATCGGGCTTCCAGTGGAACACCGAGCCGGTCTTTTTGCGGTCGGCGGGCTCTTTTTTGAGCTGACCCACGATCTCGCCCTTTTCAAAATGGAGACTGTACTTAAAGCCGTCGCGCCGGATGGTCGCGTCAAAATATTCCGAGGCGTACTGCGTTGCGCACGCGCCGAGACCGTTTAAGCCCAGCGAGAACTCATAGTCGCCGCCGGCGTTATTCTCATACTTGCCGCCGGCGTACAGCTCGCAGAACACGAGCTCCCAGTTATATTTCCCCTCTTTTTCGTTCCAGTCCACGGGGCAGCCGCGTCCAAAATCCTCCACCTCGATGGAGCGGTCAAGGTAGCGCGTGACGATGATCGTATCGCCGTGCCCCTCGCGCGCCTCGTCGATGGCGTTGGACAGGATCTCAAACACCGCGTGTTCGCAGCCCTCCAGCCCATCCGAGCCGAAGATGACCGCCGGGCGCTTGCGCACGCGGTCCGCGCCCTTCAGAGACGAAATGCTGTCATTGCCGTAAGTTTGCTGCTTGCTCATTTGCTTCCCTCGCATGATATTGTGGCTGTGGCTCGCACAAAAGCCCACTATATTGATTTTAGTATACCGTTTTCCGCCAGTAAAGTCAAGAAGCCCCGCCCGGCGTTCGTAAAAACGCGCAAAAAACCGCGTGCGATTTTGGCGCATTTTTCGTTGTGCCGGGTGTTGCATTCGAGCGAATTTGGCGCTATATTGTATTGTGATATTTTGTGTACAAACGAAGCGTATTCTACCAGACGTGGGAAAGGGAAATTTATGCAGAAAATCGGCTTTGACAATGAAAAATACCTCCAGCTCCAGTCGCAGAAAATTCTCGAGCGCGTCAGCCGCTTCGGCGGCAAGCTCTATCTGGAATTTGGCGGCAAGCTGTTTGACGACTATCACGCCTCGCGCGTGCTGCCGGGCTTTGAGCCGGACAGCAAGATGAAAATGCTCCTGCAATTAAAGGATCACGCCGAGATCGTCATCGCCATCAACGCCGCGCACATTGAGCAGAACAAGCGCCGCGGCGACCTTGGCATCACCTACGATCTGGACGTCATGCGCCTCATTGACGCGTTCCGCTCCATCGGGCTGTATGTGGGCAGCGTCGTCATCACACAGTACCACGGGCAGCACGCCGCCGACCTGTTCGCGCGGAAGCTCCAGGACCTCGGCGTGCCCGTTTACCGGCACTATCCCATCGAGGACTACCCCTCCAACATCCCGCTGATCGTCTCCGACGACGGCTACGGCAAAAACGACTATATCGAGACCTCCCGCCCCGTCGTGGTCGTCACCGCGCCGGGTCCCGGCTCGGGCAAGATGGCGACGTGCCTGAGCCAGCTCTACCATGAGCACCGCCGCGGCACGCGCGCGGGCTACGCAAAATACGAGACCTTCCCCGTCTGGAATCTGCCGCTCAAGCACCCGGTGAACCTCGCCTACGAAGCCGCAACGGCGGACCTCGCGGACGTCAATATGATCGACCCCTATCATCTGGAGGCGTACGGCGAGACGACCGTCAACTATAACCGCGATATTGAAGTATTCCCCGTGGTGGAGGCGATGTTCCGCCGCATCTATGGCGAGTGCCCGTATAAGAGCCCCACGGACATGGGCGTGAATATGGTCGGCTTCGCCATCTGTGATGACGAAGTCTGCCGCGAGGCGTCGTGTCAGGAGATCATCCGCCGCTATTACGCCACCGCCGCCGCCGTGCGGAAGGGTCTGGCAGAGCCCGGCGAGCTGCAAAAGCAGGAGATGCTGCTGAACTATCTGCATCTGGAGCTGTCGCACCGCCGCTGCGTGCCCGCGGCGCTGGAAAAGGCGAAGCAGACCGGCGCGCCGGCTGTTGCCATCGAGCTGCCCGACGGGCGCATCCTCACCGGCAAGACCTCGGGTCTCATGGGCGCGTCGTGCGCGGCGCTGCTCAACTCCCTCAAAGCCCTCGCCGGCATCGACGACAAGGTCAACCTCATCGCGCCGATGGTCCTCGCGCCCATCCAGCACCTGAAGGTCGAGCATATGGGCAGCACCAACCCGCGCCTGCACACCGACGAGGTGCTCATCGCGCTATCCATGAGCGCGCTGACGAACCCGACGGCAGAGCTTGCCATGGAACAGATCGCCAATCTGCGCGGCAGCGAGGTGCATTCGTCCGTCATTCTCTCGCCGGTGGACGAAAACGTGTTCAAAAAACTGGGCGCAAACGTGACCTACGAGCCGGTGTACCAGTCCCACACGCTGTACCACAAGTGAGGGGGCGGGCATGAAACCGAAGACAGTTACGATCCTGGTCATCGTTCTGTGCATCTGTATGGTGCTCGCCGCGCTGGCGCTCATCGTCTGGAATCTGCCGAAAAAGCAGCCGGGCGATGTGGAAACGCTCCAGACGGACTCTGTTTTTTCCTCCGAGCCGTCGGCGGTCGAGCCGGACCGCGAGCAGGCGTATGAGGGCGAGCTGCCCGCCGCCGCGCTCGCGCCCGAAGCCCCGCAGGAGCAGCAGACACCCAGCGCCGCCGCGCAGTCCACGCAGCTCGCGGAGCAGATCCTCTCCTCCATGACGCTGGAAGAAAAGCTCTGGCAGCTCTTTTTCGTCGCGCCCGAGGCGCTGACCGGCGAGGACGCCGTGACGGAAAGCTCCGACACGCTTACGCAGGCGCTGGCGGAAAAGCCCGTGGGTGGCGTGATCCTCTTTGCGCGCAACATCGTCTCGCGTGAGCAGACCATGTCGCTGCTGGCGGACGTGCAGAGCGCGTCGCGCATCGCGCCGTTTCTGGGCGTTGACGAAGAAGGCGGCACGGTCTCGCGCGTGGGCAGCAACAGCGCCATGGGCGTGACGCAGCTGCAGGATATGTCCGTCTACGGCGCAAGCGGCGACGCAAGTGCGCTGTACGGCGACCTGTATGATCTGGCGCAGTCGCTGCACGAGCTGGGCTTCAATGTCGATTTTGCGCCCGTGGCGGACGTGACCACCGGCAGCGACGAAAACCCGATGAAGCTGCGCTCGTTCTCCTCCGACCCGGAGCGCTGCGCGTCGATGGTGTCGGTCAGCGTGGGCGCACTGCAGGACGGCGGCGTTGCCGCCTGCCTCAAGCACTTCCCCGGTTACGGCACGGCAACCGCCGACGATCATAACGGCTCGGTCAGCCTCGACCGCACGCTCGAGCAGCTCGAGCAGACGGAGTTCGTGCCGTTTTCCGCCGGGATCGACAAGGGCGCGTATTTTGTGATGGTCTCGCACCTGTCCGTGCCCGCCGTCACCGGCGACGATACGCCCGCCGATCTGTCGGAAAAGCTCGTCACGGAGCTGCTGCGCAACACCCTGCATTTCCAGAACGTCGTCATCACCGACGCGCACAATATGGGCTCGATCACGCAGAATTATACGCCCGCCGAGGCAGCGGTCGCCGCGCTGCGCGCGGGGGTCGATATGATCCTCATGCCGCAGGATCTGCAAGGGGCGTATGACGGCGTTACAAAAGCCATCGCCGACGGCGTGCTGACCGAGGATCGCATTGACCGCAGCGTGCTGCGTATTTTGAACGTAAAAATTCAGCTTGGGCTGCTGAGCGAAGCGCCGCAGCCGGCAGAATGATAGAAGATCGTTTGCTTTTGTGTTTGCTGAAAGGAGCTAAGATCATGGAAAAGAAACTGTATCGCGCGTCGATCGACAAGAAAATTTTCGGCGTCTGCGGCGGCATCGCCCACTATTTCGGGATGGATTCCACACTCGTCCGCCTCATCGCGGTCGTGCTGTTCTTCGCCGCCGGTCTGAGCCTGTGGG
>CALACZ010000110.1 GCA_937890735.1 uncultured Bacillota bacterium | reverse complement strand
ACGACGTCGTGGGCGTTGCCGAGGGCGCGTTCTGCGGCAATGGCAACTACTACGGCAAGACGGATGCTGACAGCGTTTCCAGGATCACCGGCATTGTTGTGCCCGCCGGCATCAAAACCGTTGAAAAGATGGCGTTCTACTATGTCGGACGCTATATGACCAAAACATGGAGCTTGACGTCCATCGTCTTTGAGGGCAGCGACACCGTGCTCGGCGCTTCCGCGCTCGGCGGCAACCCCAATCTGGAAAGCGTCACGCTGCCCAGCGGGCTCACCGCGATCCCCAGCTCGCTGCTGGCGGACTGCCCCAAGCTCACGGAACTTGTGATCCCCGCGGGCGTGACGGCGATCGGTGCGCGCGCCTTTTACGGCTGCACCGGGCTCAAGACCGTCACGTTCCAGAGCATGACCGCGCCTGCCATGGAGGTCTACGGCAGCGGCTACTCCGCCGCGTATCCCTTCAAGGGCTGCACCGTGACCGCGATCGTTCCGAACGGCGCGCTCGCCGGCTACAAGGGCGCGTGGAAAGCCATGATCGACGCCGGCGTCGGCAAGTCCGGCAGCATCACGCTGCGCGAGCAGGACGGCGCGGCGGACTTCTCCTTCTTCACTACCGAAGATAACATCGAGTATAAGGTTCTGACCATGCCGAACGGCGAGGAAAACGGCACGGTCGAGCTGAAACACGTCGGCAAGAACGGCACCGGCACGCTGACGATCCCCGAGACTGTCACCCATACCCGAGACGGTCAGGACTACACCTTCACCGTCGTCGGCATCGGCGAGGCGGCGATGGGCTTCCTCGGCTATGAGGGCAGCGGCTACAGCAACAGCTACAGCTTCTCCTCCGTTACGTTCCCGGACAGCCTGACCTACATCGCGCGCGAGGGCTGCGCGGGGCTCGTCAATGTGACCGAGCTTGACCTCTCCAATACCAGGGTCACCGCCATCGGCAGGAACGCGTTCAACAATTGCAGCCGCGCGGAGACCATCCGGCTGCCCGATACGCTGAGGGACATCGGCGTGAAGAACGTGGACTTTGAGCGTCCCACCGACGGCGCGATCGACACCGGCGCGAACGCTCTGCCCGGCAGCGGCATCACCAACGGCAACAACACCGAGGCGGACACCAGCGAGGAGCTGAACGCCGCAGTCAGCGGTCCGAACGCAGCGCCCGCGCAGGTCATGGAGAACGTGTTCCGCGGCTGCGGCGCTCTGAAAGAATTTGTGGTCAGCGACTCGAACCCGTACTTCACCGTGAAGGACGGCGTCCTGTTTGACAAGTCCGGCAAGAAGCTCATCCGCTACCCGGTGGGCCGCGCGGACGCGGCTTACGCCATCCCCGAGGGCACGGAAACCATCGCCGACGCGGCATTCATGATGCCTGCGACCGCCGCAGCCGGCGGCGCGCTGAAAACCGTCACCTTCCCTGACAGTCTCCAGAGGATCGAGGACGGCGCATTCCGCCAGAGCAGCATCACGAGCGTGGAGCTGCCGAACGTGGAATACGGCAAGTACGTCTTTGACTGCTCCGCACTGGAGTCTGTCACCGTCGCGGACGATCTGACCGCCATCCCCGAAAAGGCGTTCTGGGGCTGCGACAAGCTCGCAAGCGTGGATCTCGGCAATGTCACTGCCATCGGCGAGAGCGCATTTGAGCGCTGCGCCTTTACCGCCATCGACCTGTCGAAGGTCACCGAGATCGGCGACTACGCCTTCTACTTCTCCGCGCTGACGGACGTGACCGTCCCCGCCACCACCAAGACCGGCACGGGCGCGTTCATGAACTGCGCGAGCCTCAAGACCGCAACGGTCCTCGGCGACACGCTCGATCCGTATATGTTCTTCTACTGCACGTCTCTGGAGACCCTGACGGCGGAAAACGTCACGAACATCGAGCCGTTCGCGCTCGGCTACTGCGTGGCGCTCGCCGAGCTTCCGATCGCCAAGGTCGAGCGCATCGGCTACGGCGCGTTCCGCAACTGCCACGCGCTGACGGAAGTCACCCTGCCCGCCACGCTTGAGGCGCTGGGCAAGTACGCGTTCGCCGACTGCGGCGGGCTGACCACCGTTACCTTTGAGAGCAGCGGCGTCACCGTCCTGCCGGAGGGCACGTTCTATGAATGCGTCAATCTGGAGGACGTCTACCTCGGCAGCAGCATCAGCATGACCGAAGGTCTGTGCTTCTACGCTGCGGGCTGGTACAAGGGGCTTTCGCTCAATGTCCACACGGATCTTGCAGAAAATGTCTTTACCCGCAGCGAGTTTGAGGCGTGCTTCCTCGATCTCGGCAGCCAGCAGACGCTGAACGAGAGCTACGCCTCCGGCGATGACATTGCGTACATCTGGACGAACACCACGATCATGGACGGCGTAAAGACCTACTACTTCCGCGCCCGCAGCGCGGGCGGCGGCTGCGGCGGCGGATGCAGCGGCGGCGCAGAGCTCGCCGAGGACGGTCTGACCGTTTACGAATATTCGATGCAGCCGAGCGTCACGCTCAACTACATCTACGGCTCGAACACCTCCACCGAAAACCTGCCCGAGCTGCTCACCATCTTTGAGCAGAACGGCAGGAACGCCGCGGCGGAAAAGGTCGGCGGCTTCAACATGGTGGAGCTCAAGGACATCGCGGCAACGCACGCAGGGACTGCAACGCAGTCCCTCGCGCGTGGTATCTCTTTTTTCAGTAACGCGCCGGTTACGGTGACCCATGGCACCGCCGGTTATCAGTTCATGGGAATGCGCGGCTGGTCCATCATGGCAGCCACGGAATATGTCACGCTGGAGGATCTCGGCATTGAACTGGAAGCGGGCGACGAGCTGATCGTCACCGCGTCCGACGGCGCGAGCTACTCCATCAGCTATGAGGATCTGATGGAAAACAACCAGTTCTTCCCCGAAAGCAGGAGCTGGAGCGAGGATAAGACCGACGCGAACGCGCAGACCGTCCCCGCCATCCTCGCGCTGACGTGGAACACAACCACCATCGACAAGACCACCGACAAAACGGACGGCGAGCTGCTGGAGGACGTCGCCAGGACGGCGTACCGCTCCACGAACTTCCGCTTTGCGCACGGCTTGAGCTTTGACGCGTACAGCAACCTCCCGGCGTGCGACGGCATGACCCCCACCGAGGACGAGGTCTGCACCGGCTACCGGCTGCTTCAGAAGGTCGCGTCCTTCACCGTCGTCCACGCGGACGGCACGAGTGATTCTGCCTCCACCGGCGGCGTTGTCGGCAAGGCGGACGTGGAGACCGTCAACCACGACGACGGCTCTGTCTCCACCATCGAGACCCGCGCCGACGGCTCGACGCGCGAGACCCGCAAGTACCCCAACGGCACGACTGCGGAGACCGTCACCTCCAGGGACGGCGAGATCACCTCGAAGGTCACCGTTCCCTCCATCGTAAGCAGTTCTGTCGTGGAGATCCCCGTGGAAGATCCCACGCCCGGCATGGTCGCCGTGATCGTGAACCCGGACGGCACGGAAGAGATCGTGCGCGACTGCATCGTCACCAAGAACGGCATCGCGCTGCGTGTGGACGGCAGCCTCAAGCTCCGCGTGATCGACAATACGAAGAAGTTCACCGACATGGACGGTCACTGGGCGCTCGATTCCGTGACGTTCGCGGCAGCCCGCGAGCTGTTCGGCGGTGTGGGCGGCGGCAAATTCGCACCCGCGCAGTCGATGACCCGCGGCATGGTCAGCACCGTTCTGGCGCGCCTTGCCGGTGAGGATACGTCCGGCAGCACGCCGTGGTACGCCAGGGGCACGGCATGGGCGGTCGAAAACGGCGTTTCCGACGGCAAGAACCCCGAAAGCCCCGTCACCCGTGAGCAGATGGCAGCGATGCTGTACCGCTATGCCGGTTCTCCGAAGGTGAAGGGTGATCTGAGCTTCGCCGACGCGGCGCAGGTCAGCGCGTGGGCGCAGGACGCGGTGCTGTGGTGCGTGCAGAACGGCATCCTGACCGGCGTTTCCGGCAGCCGCCTCGCGCCGCAGGCACTCGCCCAGCGCGCGCAGGTCGCCGCCATGCTCCAGCGCTTCCTGCAAGTCACCCTCTAATAAGCAATAAAAAAGGACTCCCCAAGCGGGGAGTCCTTTTTTGTCATTTGGTGTACTGCGCACACCCCTTGCCTCCCCCTTTGGGGGAGGTGTCCGAGCGCAGCGAAGGACGGAGAGGG
>CALACZ010000109.1 GCA_937890735.1 uncultured Bacillota bacterium | reverse complement strand
CCTTCCGGGTTCGCTTCGCTCACCCACCTCCCCTTGGTCACCAAGGGGAGGCTTTTAGTGCAGCCTATTCGGGTGCTCATGGTTGACGCGCGGGCGGCGGTATTATATACTGGGTATGAGAAAAAAGTAGGAGGAAAATCAATATGAGGCGGATACTCCGGGGGCTTTTGGCGGCGGTGATGTTGGTGGCTGCTGTGACGCTGGCTTCGGCGGCGGAATTTCAGGACGGGGCGCGGATCGAGCTGGACTCGGAGCGCTTTGCGCTGTACTCGCTGCCGTCGGACGGCGAACATACGCTGATGCTGGGAACGGGCTACGAAAACGGTCTGAGGATGTTTTACTACTCGGATACCGACGGAACGTGCTGGTACGGTCTGATGGACGGCGAGAGCCATGTGCTGCTCCAGCCGGAGTATACGGGTATTTTTCCGCTTGTAAAAGAGAAGCAGGGCGGCGAGGAAATTCAGAATCTGCTGGTTTTGATGACCAAAGACCAGAAATTGCGTCTTTATAATGCGCGCACGCGTACGCTGCTGCCCGGGGAATACGACGCGCTGACGGGCAGTCAGACCGAGCTGCAATACGGCTGCCGCGGGGATGTGGAGCAGGATCAGAATGAGCAGCGCAATGTCGTGCTCGGCAATATGATCCTGCTGCAAAGCGGTGAGCTGGTCGGCGCGGCAGATCTGGACGGCAACATCACCGTGCCGATGGAATTTGATTCTGCGTATCTTGTTGCGCCCAATCGCGGCGTGTTCAAAAAGGACAGCGTCGTAAACGTCTGGATGTACGACAACCTCGGCGATATGCGCACGCACGACTACGCCAGCATCGGGAACTTCGTAGAGGGGCGCGCGTATGCCCGCAAGGTAGCGGACGGCTGGCAGACTTCTGTCCATTACTGGATCGACGAGGCGGGCGATCTGCGCATCCGCTGGGATAATGAGGAGGGCAAGGGCTCGCTGTACAGCAGCGGCGAATTTGACGGCGGTCTGCTGCCGGTCTCGGTGTTCAAGGACTATGAATCAACGCCCTATTATTTGGATGCGAATGGCAGCCTGCATGAGACTGACCGCGCGCGGCTGCGCGAGTTCGTGCTGGACTGTGCGAATAACCGCGTTTTGAACGCCGACGGGCGCTATGTGAGCGCGCCGGGGCTGACGGCGGAGCTGTGCAGCTGGCGGGACGACTGCCAGTGGATCAAAATTTGTAACCCCGCGACGGGGCGCTATGCCGTCGCCGACCGGCGCACCGGGATGATCACGCCGTTCCGCTATGATGCGGTGCAGATGGTGAGCTACGGCGGCGAGGATTATATGCTCGTGCAGCGCGACGGAAACGTGGGCGTGCTGGGCGAGGGCTGCCGCCAGCTTGTGCCGGAGCAGTATGCGAGCATCAGCGCGCCGGACGGGGAGCGCGCGTATTTCGTCGCCACGCGCAATGTGGGCGATTACAGCGTTCCGCGGTCTACGCTCTGGTCGCTGGACGGGGAGATGCTCGGCGAGGAGGATGCGCTGGAGGATTACTTCTCCTCAAAAGCGCACATCACGGGCGTTGCCTACGGGCGGCTGACCGGCGGACAAATGGTGATCATTGCGCCGGACGGCACGATGACGAAAACCGGCGAGCGAAGCATCATAACCGGGGACGATGACAACTGGTCGCCATATTCCACACCCTTCGGCGTTTACGGTCAGAATTGCGAGACCGGGGAGCACGGCTTCATCGGTCTGGACGGCGAGCTGTATCCGCTGTATAACGAATCGGACACCATGCAATTAAAGGGTCTTGCGCAGGCGGAGTTCACCGGCGGCGTGACGGTCGTGGAGTATTACGACACGCAGCGGACATACCTCTCTCAGACCTGCCTGCTGCGCGACTTGCAGTGGACGTATCACTACGAGGAAAACGAGGCCGCCGGGACGGACATCACGCTCGTCTCATCCAGCCCCAAGGACGGCGCGGTCAAAGTGCCGGAGCGCACCGATTCGGTGACGCTGCGCTTTGGCTGCCCCATCGCCGTGGTAGATCCCGACAGGATCACCGTCACGGGCGAATATGACGACCCGGGCTTTGAGGTCATCAGCGCGGGCAACACCGTAAGGCTTCGGCTGACGGATGAATTTTTCGAGGGCGACCGCTACACCGTGACGATCGACACGAGCACGCTGGCGCGCACGGATCAGTCGCAGATATATAATGAGAAGCCGATCAGCATCAGCTTTACGCTGGACGGGCTGTCCACGAACGAGCTGATGGAGAAATACCCCATCGCGCTGACGCAGGCGCAGCCCATCGGCACGATCTTTTCCGGCGCTTCCGGGGCGGTGGATATGATGGTGCAGCATTACTGCGGCGAGTACGATCAGGGCAAGCTCATGACGTCGCTGTTTTACGCGTCCCAAAACGCGTGGACGCTGAGCGCCGGGCAGCTTACAAAGCTGCTGAGCGGGGTGGATGTGACGAAGGACGCGTTCGTGCAGGAGGCGGCGGATCTGCTCATCGGGCGGATGTGCCTGGACTATACCCTCCATGAGACCGGCGCAAAGGCAAAGGCGGCGGCTGACCTCATCAAGATCATGAAAACGCTGGACTACAGCGGCGATCTGAAGGCGACGCAGGAGATGCTGGATGCGGTCAAGGCGTATTGCGAGGCGTATGACATCCCGTGGGATATGGGGCTGATCCGCAACGCTGTGAACTTCTTCCTGACGGTGTCGCTGCCGCTGCTGAAGGAGTCGTTCAAAGCCACGGGCGATTGGAAAGACATCGCCCAGACGACCGATCTGGTCGGAAAATACCTGATCACCGTGCTGCAATACGCCAATATGCAGACGGACGCGATGGAAACGATGCTGGACTATCTGCCGACCTCCGGCGACCTGCGTGGGGAGATCGAGGACCGGCTCGACATGATCCAGAACGGGCAGATCGGGACGTATCTTGCACGCGAGGCGCAGAAGCTCATTTTGAAAAAGGCGGGCGGAATGCTGGCGGACGCCGTTAAAAATGCCGCCGGGAGCGCCGTCAAGGGGCAGCTCGGCAGCTACGAGGCACTGATGGACGTCATGAACGAAGTGTATGGCAGGCTCACCGGGCGCGCGGACGCGGGCAAGCACGTTCAGGTGCTGCTGCTGACGTGCTTTGCGCAGGAGATGACGAACGCGCACGCAAAGGTGTGTCAGGAGCTGCTGGTTGATGGCGCGACCGAGCAGGAAAAGAAGGATCTGCGCGCGATGTATGAGGCAAAGCGCAGCGCGTGGTGCATCCTGCTGGAAACGGCGGCGGAGCTGCGCACGGATGACGACCGCACCTTCCATCACGACGAATGCCTCGCCTGGCGCGACCGGCTGGAGCAGGAGTGCGGCTTTGCGGACTACATCCGCGCGGCAAAGCGCGCCGCGCCCTCGCAGGCGGTGTACAGCACGCAGGCGCTGACGCTGGCGGCGCAGACGCAGCGATCTGAACAGTACGACGTGCAGTACGGCGTGCTGAAGGGCTATCGCTTCCTGGACGCCTCGCGCGAGGACGGCGCGGCGGTGCTGCTGGACCAGAGAAATACCGAGGCGGCGCTGTATGTGACACAGGAGCTGGCGGGCAGCGTCGGCGAGGACGCGTTCGCGGGTGAAAACGACCTGCGCGTTGTGACGCTGGCGGACGGCGTTGCCGTGGAGGCGGGCGCGTTCTCGAACTGCGAAAACCTGACGGCGGTGGTGCTCGAGGGCGAGCATGAGATCGACTATGCTGCGTTCAAAAGATCCGGCGTCCAGGTCGTTTACGGCAAAACGCCTGAGGCGCAGGCGCTTGCGGAGCGGCTGTATGCCGAGTACTGCGACCTCTCGCGGCAGGTCGAGGTGCTGGACTATACCGGCACGGTCAGCGGCGTACAGCCGGGGCAGACGCCGGATCTTTCCGGCATCACACTGACGGCGGACGGCGAGGAGGTCTCGCTGGAGGACTGCTGCGTGCTCTTCCCGGAGGGGCTCGGCGAGGGCGAGATCAAAATTCGCTATCTCGACGCGGAGGTCTGCATCCCGCTGACGGTGAGCCTGCGCGCGGAAAAGGACGGGCAGGTCTTGGAAGTGACGCGTGCGGAGGAGAATGGCGATGCGCTGCTGCTCGGCGGCACGGCGACGGGTGACACGGTGCTCGCGGCGGTGTATGACGGCGCGCGGCTGCTGGACGCGCAGGTGTGCGCGGTCACGGACGGCACGTTCAGCCTGACGGTCCGCGCGGGCGGGACGGTGTGCCTGTTTATGACGCAAAGCGGCTGCCCGCTGACGCCGAAGCTGACCGTTCCGGCGGCATGATGCAAAAAAGGAGTTGTGACGATGAAGCGGCGGATCGCGTGCATTCTGGCGCTGCTGGCGCTTTTGAGCGGCTGCGCAGCAGGAGATGTTCCGCAGCCTGAACCTGCGCCGGTCGTGACGGCGCCGGCAGAGTCTGCCCCGGATACCGCGCCGGAGACACCGGCGGACGAGCCGGAAGCGCCTGCGGACGCGCTGCCCGAAAGCTGCCGGGTATATTATGACACGGCGGCGCGCTGCGGCGGAGGCGCTGGACGGCACGCACGCGGCGGCGAATGCGTCCGATGGCGTGAGTCGGGTCTACGGCGTGCTGCTGGCGCAGTCAGCATCGAGCGCGGGCGCGTGGAGATCACGGGCGGCACGGTGTATCTGGCGGAGGGTCTATGGCTCGGCGAGGGCGACGTGGTCGTCTCCGGCGGCGAGGTCATCGTCCCCGGCGGTCTGGACGCCATCTGCTGCGGCCGCGGCGAGGTCCTTGTGACAGGCGGCGTTGTCCGAGAACCGTAACAAAATAGACCGCTCTCGGATGTCGCGTATCCGGGGGCGGTTTTTGCGCGAAAAACGATGGTGAATACTTGATAATTATGGGGAAAAATGTTATCATATGTCTGATTATGTACGACGCGCGTGTTATCGGCTGCCGGGCGGGACGCTGCGGCGCAGAGGGCGCGGGCATCAGACCAGAGAAAGGACGGGGACACCCCGCAAAGCTATGGAATTTGACCGCCGCTGGCTCTGCGGTGCGCTCACCGCTCTGCTGCTGACCCTTTGTGCGTGCCATGCCGCCGCGCCGCCGGATGCTTCCGTGGAGGAGGCGGCGGAGGCGCAGCCGGTCGTGGCGCAGGAGGCTGCGCCGGACACTTTTGAGGAAGAGGCGAAGCGCCCGCAGCCGACGGACTTTCACCGCCACTTTATGCGCATCAACAACGGCTTTTTTTACCCGAATGCGCTGCTCACGCGCGCGGAATGCGCGCAGATCCTCTATAATCTGACGGCGGCGGATATGGCGCTGCCACCTCCGACCGATGTAGACTGCCCGTATGGCGACGTTTCGCCGGAGCGCTGGTACTATGGCGCCGTGTGCGCCGCCGCGCCGTATTTCCCGGAGGGGCAGTGGCTGTTTTCCCCCGACGAGCCGATCCGCTTGCAGGATTTTCTGGACGCGGTCTCGCTGGCGCTGGGGACGCCGGAGGCGCTGCAAAGCGCGTGCGACGAACTGTTCCCGGAGGCAGACGCCGGTGATACATCCATCACGCGCACACAGGCGGCGGTGCTGATTTGCCGCGCGCTGGGGCGCTCGCCGGATGAAGAGATGATCTTTGCGGCGGAAAATACACTGTTGCTGGATGTTTCACAGGACGATGAGTACTACGTCGACATCATCGAGGCAATCCTGCCGCACGACTATGCCGCGCAGGACGGCGCGGAGCTGTGGGCGGACGGGTCGCTCGACCAGCTTGCGCGCGCGCCGGGCGTATATCTCAGCGCCGGGACGGGCTATGTGGTGGATGAGAGCGGCTGCGCCGTGCGCGGCAGCGGGTTGCTGGACTTTGACGGCGAGCGCTATTTCCGCTATTGCGCCGACGGGCGCATTTACGCAGATAACGCGCTGCACCCGTGCGGGGACGAAGTGATCTTCACGCAGGCGGACGGCACGCTGCTGCGGGATGGCGCGCTGGACGGGTACACGTTTGACGAGAACGGCTTTTACTCCTGCGGAGACGCCGACGTGGACGAAGAGGTGCGCGCGTTTATCAATTCCTGTACCAGCCCCGGCATGACGCGCTCTGAAAAGCTGCGCGCGTGCTATAACGCCGTGCGCGCGCTGCGCTATCTGGGGCGCAACGCCGCCTACGGCGCGGAGGTCCAGACCATTCCGCATGACCGGCTGCTGGAATTTGCCGATAAGATCTTCACGACCGGCAAGGGCGACTGCTATAACTTCACCGCCGCGTTCTGCCTGATCGCGCGGCAGCTCGGCTATCGGGCGGAGGCGATCGTGGGCGAATGCGCCTACAGCTGGAACTGGAACGGCATTGCCCACGCCTGGGTGGAGCTGCAAATCGACGGCGAGACGCGCATCTTTGACCCGCAGATCGAAAACTACAACCTGCGCGCGGGGCTGGATAACGGCATCTACAGCGCGTTCGGCGTGACGTATGAGAACGCGCCCGCGCGATACTGGAAGCACTGACTCTATATAGATAAGGTAGGAGAAGCAACGTGAAGAGAAGAATTGCGAGTTTTTGGATGGTCTGCCTGCTGGTCCTGGCGGCGGCAGCTTTGACCGGCTGCGGCAAGGACGCGGCGCAGCCCGCCGTCCAGCCCGCCGCTCAGACGGCGGAGACGACGGAGGTGAAGAGCCCCACGGAGGCAAAGCCCGTGGTCGTGGAGGAGCCCGCCGAGGAGGCGCAGCCGGAGGAAACGGCGGAAGCCGTGCCGGAAGAGCCGGTCGATGAGGTGTCCGAACCCTCCATGCTGGACACGGCGCTGTCGCTGGTCGATCAGGACGTGGCGGAGCTGGTGGACGCGCTTGGCGAGCCGCTGGAAAAGACGTATGAAGAATCCTGCTCCGGCCCGGGCGACGACGGCATCTGGACGTATGACGGGCTGACGGTCTTTACCTACGTCGAGGACGGCGTGGAGATCGTGGTCGATGCGGAGTGAGGAGCGGGCAATGAAAAAATTCATCGTGATCGTTTTGATCGCCGCCGCGCTGTGCGCGCTGTGCGCCTGCGGCGAAGCGTCACTTTCGGAAAAGGACCTGAGCCTGACCGTGTCAGGCGTTTCGGTAGACACCGGCGCGGATGTGGCGGCGCTGCTGGACGCGTTCGGGGATGATTATGCCTACTCCGAGGCGATCTCCTGCGTCTACACGGGCATGGATAAGACCTATGAATATCCCAACTGCATCCTCTACACCTACCCCGACGGGGATACTGACCGCCTGATGGAGCTGTACTGCACGGCGGACGTGACCACGTCCAGAGGCATCACCATCGGCTCGAGCCGGGAGGACGTGGAGAAGGCGTACGGGAGCACCTACACCGAGGCGGGCGTCACGCTGACGTATGCGCTGGCTGCGCCGGACGATCTGACGCTCCCAGCGTCCATCTACTTTGAACTTCAGAACGACACGGTGTGCGCCATCGGCATTACGAGCGCGCACCGCGCGGAGTGATCGCTATGAAACGGACGATTTGTCTGCTGCTGGCACTGGTGCTTTGCGTTTTCTGCGCGGCGTGTGCGGCAAAGCCCTATGCGCCCGCGGGCGCTGCCAGCGGGAACGCGGCGCTGGATGAGGCAGTTCTGGCGGTTTTGCAGGAGCGCTGCGGCGCGAAGGCGACGGAGGAAGAAAATCTCGCCGCCGTATACGACTTTGTCTGCAATGACATCACCTACCGTGCCGGGACGACGGACACGTCGGGCGGCTTTACGGACGAGCTGACCGAGACGCTGGCGCTGGAAATTCTCCAAAAGCGCAAGGGCAACTGCGACGCGCAGGCGGCGCTGATGGCGGTGCTGCTGCGGCGCATGGGCTATGAGGCGGAAATCGTGCAGGGCACGTTTGTGCGCGCGGGGGACGATACCCCGGTCGATCACGCGTGGGTCTACGCCGTGGTCGGCGGGAGCGGGTGCTACTTTGACCCGCTGTACGGCAGCCATTTTGCCGAAAATCCGCGCGATTACTGCATGGCGTCCGCCGAGCTTCTGCGGCAGACGCACCAGTGGGACGAGTGAGGAAGCAGCAATGTTCATTCTCGAAAAATTAGCGGAATATGCAAAAACCGACCGCATTGCGATCGTGTACGGCGACGAGCGCGTCAGCTTCGCGGCGCTTGACCGCCGCGCGGACGCATTCGCGGCGTACTTAAAGCGCGAGCTGCCGGAAAGCGGCGCGCCGGTCCTGATCTACGGACATAAAGACAGCGCTATCCCGGCGTGTATGTTCGGCGCACTGAAGGCGGGGCGGGGCTACATTCCCGTCGATACGACGTTCCCGCCGGAGCGCGTGCAGCAGATCATCGCGCAGGCGCAGCCGGAGCTGGTCGTGGACCTCTGCGGCGCGAAGCTCACGGCGCAGCGCGTACTGAAAAGAGACGCGCTGGACGAAGTATTTGCGCAGCCGTGTAAGCCCGCGCCGCGCGAGGGCTGGATCCGCCCGGAGCAGACGGCGTATATCCTCTTTACCTCCGGCTCAACGGGGCAGCCCAAGGGCGTGCAGATCACGGCGGGAAATCTCGCGGCGTTTCACGAGGGCGTGCGCGTCTGGTTTGGCGGCATGAAGCCCGGCGGGGCGTTCCTCAACGAGATTTCCTATTCGTTTGACGTGTCGGTCTGTGCGCTGTATGAGGCGCTCAGCCGGGGCATGACGCTCTGGACGGCGGACAAGCAGACGCTCTCCGACCCGCACGCGCTGTTTGCGCTTCTGCGCGAGGCGCAGATCGACGAGTGGGTGTCCACGCCGTCACTGGCGGAGATCTGCGTGCAGTCTGCGCAGTTTACAAACGAGCTTCTGCCGAAGGTGCGCCAGTTTCTGTTCTGCGGCGAGGTGCTGACGAAAAAGCTGGCGGCGGAGATGTTCCGGCGCTTTCCGGGCGTGCCCATCGTGAACGCCTACGGTCCGACGGAGGCAACGGTGCTGGTAACGGGCGCGGAGATGACGCCGCAGATGCTGGCGGCGGACGCGCCGCTGCCGATCGGCGCGCCGTTTTATAACGTGCAGGCAGTCATCGCCGGAGAAAACGGCGAGGCGCTGGGGGAAGGGCAGGACGGCGAGCTGCTGCTCCTTGGCGACGCGGTCAGCCCCGGCTACTTAAACCGCCCCGACCTGAACGCGCGCGCGTTTTTTACCGCGCCGGACGGTCGCCGCGGCTATCACACGGGCGACCTCTGCCGGATGCAGGACGGAAATATTTACTATCTCGGACGGCTCGACAGCCAGGTCAAGCTCAACGGCTTCCGCGTGGAGCTGGAGGACGTGGAAAATAACCTCGTGAAGCTGCCCAATATCGCCCGCGCCGCCGTGCTGCCGGTGATGCAGGACGGCAAGGTCACGGCGCTCACCGCGTTCGTGCTGCTGGAAAAGCCGGACGGGGAGAGCTCGCTCGCGCGCGCGCGGCGCGTCAAAAATGCGCTGGCGGCGTATCTGCCGTCTTATATGATCCCCCGCAAGATCCTCGCGGTCGATTCCTTCCCGCTGAACACCAACGGCAAGATCGACAAAAAACAGCTCGCCGCGCAGCTTTGACGGCTGCCGGGATGGGAGGCAGGCATGAACCCGTTCGGCAGCCTTGATTATTTTCTGGTACTTCTGATCGCCATGATCGCCCCGGTCGTGCGCGGTCTGCGCGGGAAAAACCTGCGCGGCAGCACGCTGATCGTCACGGCGGTGATGCTGGTGCTGATCTTTGACAGCCCGGCAAGACTCCTGACGCTGGCTTTGTTCTGGGGCTGGCAGGCGGCGATCATCTTCTGCTATCTGCGCCTGCGCGCCCGCGCGCCGCAGCGGTGGCTCTTATGGCTGGCGCTGGCGCTGAGCCTTGCGCCGCTGCTGGCGGTGAAGCTGTCGCTGTGGGTCGCGCCGCTGCGCGTTATTTCGCTGCTGGGCGTGAGCTATATGTCGTTCCGCGCGGTGCAGGTGCTCATCGAGATCTACGACGGCTACATCACGGAGCTGAATTTTCTGGACGTGAGCTGCTTCATCCTCTTTTTCCCGTCTGTTTCGTCAGGACCGCTCGACCGCTATCGCCGCTTTGCGGCGGACCTGCGCCGCGTGCGCACGGGCGAAGAATACCGCGTGCTGCTGCAAAACGGGCTGTGGCGGCTGATGACGGGCGCGTTTTATAACTTCGTCGTCGGCAACCTCATCTGGCAGTTCTGGCTTTCGCCGCTGCCGGAGAGCGGCTTTTGGGCGACGCTCAGTTATATGTACGGCTACACGTTCTTCATGTTCTTCAATTTCGCGGGCTACAGCCGCATGGCGGTGGGCGTGGCGTATCTTATGGGCATCGAGCAGCCGGATAACTTCAACTGCCCGTTTTTGAGCCTTGACATGAAGGACTTCTGGTCGCGCTGGCATATTTCGCTCTCGACGTACCTGCGCGACTATGTATACACGCGCTTCTGCATGGCAGCGCTGCGTAAAAAGTGGTTCAAAGGTCGCCGCACGAGCTCGTACCTCGGCTATGTTCTGACGATGCTCGTCATGGGCGCGTGGCACGGGCTCACGCCCGGCTACCTCCTCTACGGCGCGTATCACGGCGTTTTGATGTGCCTGAACGATGTGCTGGATACGCAGTGCAAGGGCTTTAAGAAATTCAAGAAAAAACCGGCTGCCGCGTGGCTGCTGATCCCGGTGACGTTCCACCTGTTCAGCTTTGGTTTATTACTGTTTTCGGGACGACTGATTTAGGAGGAAATACCATGACGGATACGATCATTGAAATTCTGAACGACATCACCGGCGCGGACGACGGGGAGATCACCCCGGAGACCGAGCTGTTTGAGGAGGGCATTCTGGATTCCTTCGGGCTGGTCGAGCTGCTGGTGCGGCTGGAGCAGTTCCAGGTGAAGCTGGATGTTGCAAACCTGACGCGCGAGGAAATTTCCACGCCCGCAAAGCTCGCCGCGCTGCTGGGATAAGCGATGCGAAAGGCTTTATTCAGGGCGCTCGCGTGCCTGTGTGCCGCGGCGCTGGCGCTGGCGCTGGTGCGCTGGGGGCTGGAGGCGACGATGCCGGACTATCCGCCCGCGCTGGGGGACAATCCTGTGCCGGAGAAGATCACGGGCGAGTATCTCATGAAGGCGGCGGCGGAGTCACCCGACACGCTGACGATCTTCGGCTCGAGCGAGCTGAAAACCACGGAAATTTGCACGCATCCCGCGAATTTCTTTGCAGGCGGGCGCTGCGGCTTTCAGGTGGATCTCATCGGGCGCGGCTCGTGCCAGTCGCTCGTGCACGCGATGGCGATCGCCGCGTCGGGCGACAGTCTGACGGGCAAGCAGATCGTCCTCATCACCGCGCCGCAGTCGTATGTCCCGGACGGTATTGCGCCGGACCTGTTTATGGCGAATTTTTCCGAGCAGCAGATGCTCTCGCTCCTTGCCGACAAATCGCTGCCGGAGGAATCGCGCCAATATCTCGCCGCGCGCGTACAGCAGCTGACCTGCGAATATAATGCACAGTACGGCGCTGACCTTCAAACGCACACGGCGGCGGGACTGATGAGCCGCGCCGCAGCAAGCGAAAACGCGGCGATGGAAGCGCTGCTCGCGCCCTATGCCGCGCTGTCAAAATGGCTGCTGGACACACGCGACCTCGCGTCCGCCCGCAGGGCGATGGCTGCCGCGCCTGCCGAAAAGACCGCCGCGTCTGCCGACATCGACTGGCAGGCGGAGGAAGCAGCGGCGCTGGCGCAGGCGGAGCAGATGGTCACGGGCAACGATTTTTACATGGAGGACGGCTACTACAATACTTACGTCGGTCGCCGTCTTGCGCAGCAGAAGGACAAGGACGCGGCGCTGAGCTACGCGCAGTCGCCGGAATATGACGACCTGCGCTGCCTGTTTGACGTGTGCGCGGCAAAGCAGCTGGACGTGCTGTTCGTCCATGTGCCGCTGAACGGCAAATGGAGCGACTACACGGGCTTTTCCGCTGAAAAGCGGAGCGAATATTACGAAAATGTGCGGCAAATCGCCGCGCAGTATGAAAACGTGACGCTGCTGGATTTGACGGCGTATGAATACGAGCCGTATTTCCTGTGCGACACCATGCATCTTGGCTGGAAGGGGTGGCTTGCCGTTGACAAAGCGATTACAGAATTTTGGCGCGCGGCTTAAAGCGCTCGTCTTTTCCCGCTGGTACACGCTGGCGCTCGCCTGCGCGCTGCTGGCGGCGGCGATCTTTGTGGTGTGGCTGGTTTCGGACGCGGAGGGCGTCGCGTTTATTTACAGCGAGTTTTAGGAGGACCTATGAAAAAGTTTTTGACGCTGGTTTTGACATTCGTTCTGGCGCTGGCGCTGTGCGCCTGCGGCAAGGACGCCGATCCGCTGGAGACCGCGCAGAGCATGATCGGGCAGGATGCCGCCGCGCTGACCGACGCCATCGGCGCGCCGCAGAGCAGCAGCTATGCCTCCTCCTGCCTCGGCGACGGCGAGGACGGCGAGTGGCAGTATGACGGATTTACGGTTTATACCTACCGCGATGTGGACGGCTCGGAGAGCGTCTACGATGTGATGCCGCAGAGCTGAAATGAGGGGTTCTATGAAACACACGGCTTTTCGCCGCCTGACGGCGCTGGCGCTGCTGATGGCGGCATTGTGCTCGCTCTGTATCCCGGCGTCTGCCGCGCGCGATGCGTACACCGACCCGATCCTTGCCGAGCTGCGGCAGCCGATGGTTTTGGGCAGCGACACGTTTGAATACGACGGCGTTTCGTTTCACCGCGTGCTGCTGCCGCGCTATATCATCGAGCGCTATGACGAGTCGGAATACGCCATCGAGCCCGGGCAGTCGGACGCGCGCGTGCGCGAGGTCAAGCGGGCGCTGTACTCCGATACGACGTATCCCAAAAATGAGTTCGTCACCTATACGCAGGTGCGCGCGGACGAGCCGGTGGAGACGTATTTTGACGATCACCTCGCCGAGCTGTTCCGCACGATCTACCTGTTCTGCGGACTGGAGGACAAAACGCCCTGCATCGACGAGCTGACGATGTTTTTGCTTTCGCAGCTCCCCGCGCTGAGCGAGGATATGCGGCACGACATCGAGGCGATGTACAAATACCGCCTGACGAAGTCGGGCACCTACGGCACGGTCGCGCGCAGCGGCAAGCTGGACGATCTTTACTACTTTGCGCAGACCGACCCGGACTGGGCGGGCGAGATCTTTGAATTTGAAGGCAACGGCGCGACGCTCAAGGACCGCGGCTGCGGCTGCGCGTGCGCGGCGATGGTGTTCTCTACCTATCACAAGGTCGAGATCACGCCGCGCTGGATGCGCACCTACGCCCTTCAGGATGATTACCCCGTGAGCTACGGTCTGCCGAACGAGTATTTTGAGGGCATCGCCCGGTACTATAAAAATCTCGAATATGAGCGCTACGGCACAACGCTGGAAGCGCCCACAATCTATCAGAAGAGCGAGGTCGATATGTCCGTCCTCGCCGACCAGATCGCTGATCAGGGCTATCTTGCCATCATCCATGTGGTGAGCGGCGCGTTTACCAGTCAGGAGCATTATATGGTGCTCTGCGACTACACGGAGATCGACGGCAAGGGCTATTTCCTCGTTGCCGACCCCTATGTGCAGCCGAGCCGCTACCGTGACTGGGATCAGCTCCGCACGACCGACACCGGCAACGACGGGCTCATCTACGCGACCTCGGACGTTCTGTACCGGGATATGAAGTCCATCATCCTGTTTGCGCAGGACCGCAACGCGTTCCCGCTGTACTGCCGGACGGACGCGCCGGAGAGCCTGACGGCTGAAAGGAACTGACTATGGCAAACGAACGAAAAGTCACGCCGGGGCGCTATCTCAAGCGGCACAAGCCGTATTTTCTGCTGATTTTGGCGCTGGTCCTGGTTGCCGTGAGCGTGATCCTCATCGTGCGGCAGGTGAAGAATATCTCCGGCAGCACGGTGAGTGACGAGCCGCAGGACGCGCAGACGTCGCAGACCGCGCAGCCTGCCGGGGATACGACGCCTGCATCGCCGGAAACGTCTGCGGACACGCAGACGCCGGAGGGCACGCCGGTAAAATTCGCGGACGGCACGCTGACGCTTTATTATGACGATGCGCAGCTCCATCCCACGCGCTCGGGGCAGCTGGAATCGCTGCTGCCGCTGGCGGAGGGGCAGACGGCGCGGCTGGATGTGCAGCCGCTGAGCGCAACGCTCAAAATGCTGAAGGACGCCGAGCTCTCGCGCATCTGCGTGGGGGCGCTTCAGGCGTATTACTATGCCGCGCCCGCGACCGACGACGTTGCGGTCACGGTGCTGGAGGACAGCGACGGCGTTTTTGACGCGTCGCTGCACGCGGACGCCTACGGCGGCGCGCCGGAGGTGGATGCGCGCGTAAAGCTCGTGGAGCTGGACGGCACGCTGTGGTGCGTCAGCGCGATCTACCCCGCGGGCGAGGACTGCGCGGCGCTTCAGGCGGCGTTTGACACCCTCGCGCCGGCTGCGCAGGAGGGAGCACAATGAGGAAGCGGCTTATTCTGACGCTTTTTCTGGCGCTGCTGCTGTGCGGATGCAGCGCCGCAAGCGAGCCTGCCGCCGTGGCGGAAACGCCGGCGCAGCCGGTCATTTCGACCGCGCCTGCCGAAGAGGCGGCTGCCGATGCCCCCGATGCGCCGGAAGCGATCCCGGACGGCATCGCGGAGCAGGACGGCGCGGCGCGCTATTATTCCGGCGGCGAGCCGGTCACGGCATCCGGGCTGACGGAGCTGGACGGGCTGCTGCTGTATGTTCAGCCGGACGGCACGCTATACCGCTTTGCGCGCGGCGTGAACCGCTGCGGCGATACGCTCTACTACCACACCGGCGAGGATGGCTACGCACTGCGCTCGCCGGAGACCGGCTTGTTTGACGACGGCGAGGCGCTTTACGACGTGCAGGATGACCTCACGCTGCTGGCAGGCGGCACGGACGGCTACCTGACCTTTGACGCGGACGGGCGCTACACGAGCGGCAGCGCGGAGATCGACGAGGGAGTTCGGCAGCTTCTGCTGACCGCCTGCGGCGATCCCGGCGCGCCCGCGCAGGATAGGCTCCGCGCGGCATTCGACTACATCCGCGACAATTACCGCTATCTCTCGGCGGCGCACTACGCCGCCGGGACGACCGACTGGGCGCAGGCGGCGGCGGAGCTGTTTTTGCGGCAGGGCAAGGGCAACTGCTACTGCTTTGCGGCGCTGTTCATGTACTGCGCGCGGCGGCTGGGCTACCAGGCGTATGTCGTCGCGGGGCAGGAATCCCGCGCAGACAACGACCACGCGTGGACGATGATCGACGAGGCGGACGGGACATATCTGTACGATGTGCAACTCGAATATGCCTATCTCTATCAGTTCGATCGCGGCGCGATCGACGCGTTCCGTATGTCGGAGGGCGAGGACGGTCTCTACAACGGATTCCAATATTATTTCCCCTAAAGCCACATGAGGAGCTTCCCATGAACTTTGCTTCCCCGATTTTTCTGTTTGCGTTTCTTCCGCTGACGGCGGCGCTGTATGCGCTGCTGCGGAAGCCCGCGCTCAAAAACGCGCTGCTGGTCGCGGCGGGGCTCGTGTTTTACGCCTTCGGCGACCTGCGGCATCTGCCGCTGCTGCTTGCCTCGTGCGTGCTGCACTATGCCGTGGGGCGGTGGCTCTGCGTGTGTACGCGCGGGAGGCGGGCGATCCTGGCGGGGTGCATCGTGCTGGACCTCGCTGTGCTGGGGGCGTATAAATTCTTCGGCGCGCTGCCGCTGGGCATTTCGTTTTACACGTTTCAGGCGATCAGCTACATTGTGGACGTGTACCGCGCGCCGGAGAGCGGCACAAGGAGCTTTTGGCGCGTGCTGCAATATCTGACGTTTTTCCCGCAGCTCACCGCCGGACCGCTCATGAAATTCTCTGCCGTGCAGCCGTATCTGCAAGCGCGCCGGACGACCTGGAGTGGCGCCTATGACGGCATCTGCCGCTTTGCGGGCGGGCTGTTCAAAAAAGTTTTGCTTTCCGCCGCGGCGGCGGAGCTGGCGAACGCCGTGTACGGGCAGACGGGCTATGACGCGCTGTGCGCGTGGATGGGCGCGGCGTGCTATTGCTTGCAGCTTTATTTCGATTTTTCGGGCTACAGCGATATGGCGATCGGGCTGGGGCTGCTGTTTGGCGTGCGCCTGCCGGAAAATTTCCGCGACCCGTACTGCGCCACCAGCATCACGGAGTTCTGGCGGCGGTGGCATATCTCGCTCTCGGCGTGGTTTCGGGATTATCTCTACATTCCGCTCGGCGGCAGCCGCAAGGGGCTGCTGCGCACGATGGGCAATAAAATGGTTGTTTTCCTGGCGACCGGGCTGTGGCACGGCAGCGGGCTGACGTTTCTCCTTTGGGGTGTGTGGCACGGGCTGTGGAGCTGCCTCGAGACGGCGCTGAAGCTGCCGCAGAAGCTGCGCGGGCGCTGGTACGGGCATCTTTACGCGCTGCTCGTGGTGGTGCTCGGCTTTGCGCTGTTCCGCGCAGCGAGTCTTTCGCAGGCGGCGGCGCTCGTGCGGGCGATGTTCACGGGTTTTTCGGCAAATGCCGCCTGCCGCGCCGCGCTGGCAGCGGCGCTGGATGCGCGGACGCTCACCCTGTGTGCGCTCGGCGTGCTGCTCTGCCTGCCGGTGGGGGCGCTTTGGAAGAAAATCTCGTCCCGGCGCGGCGCAATGGCGGCGCGCGGCGTGCTGGCGCTGGCGCTGTTTGCGCTGAGTCTGCTGGCGATGAGCGCCGGGGCGTTCCAGCCGTTTATTTACGCGGCATTTTGAGGGTTTTTCATGGAAAAGAACGGACTAAAGCGACTTTTCTGCATCCTGTTTTTCGCGCTCTGCGCGATCCCGCTGGCGGTGTTTCTGCTGGCAGGGCCGTCCGCGCCGGGGGCGAATGAGCGCCCGGCGGCAAAGCCGCGCGTGATCTCCGCGGGGCGCGTCAACTGGGATGTGCTGTCCGACGCGGCGGACTATTTTGCGGACACGTTCGGGCTGCGGCAGGAACTCATCACCGCCAATGCGCGGCTCGACACGGCGGTGTTTCATCAGTCCGCCGTGGACGATGTCCTGCTCGGCGCGGATGGCTGGCTTTACTATGCCGACACGCTGTGCGACTACACCGGCAGCGACCCGATGACGGAGCGCGAGCTCTGGTGCGCGGCGCGCAATCTGTATCTTGTGCAGGAGTATGCCGCGGCGCATGGCGCGCAGTTTTTGTTTATCTGCGCGCCCAATAAAAATACGCTCTACCCGGACGCGATGCCCGCGCGCTATGTCCGCGCCGGGGGCGCGTCCGATCTTGACCGGCTGCTGGCGGCGCTGGATGTGCAGCAGGTGGCGTACTGCGATGTGCGCGGGGCGCTTTTGGGCGCGGACGCGCTGACGTATTACCGCACGGACAGCCACTGGAACGGCTACGGCTCGGCGCTGGCGCACGATGAGATCCTGCGCGCGCTGGGGCGCGAGGGGACGCTGGCAGACGAGGTGTTTACCATGCAGGCGCACACCGGCGACCTGTATCAGATGCTCTATCCCGCGTCCAGGCGGCAGGAGGAAGGCTTGTCGCTTGCGCGCGCGCGAACGTTTTCGTATGACGGCGATGTGCGCGGCGCGGACGATCAGCTCATCCGCACGACCAGCACGGCGGCGGGCAGTCTGCTGCTGTTCCGCGACTCGTTCGGAAACGCGCTGCATGAGGACATGGCGGAGTCGTTCGGCACGGCGACCTTCTCGCGCGCCATGCCGTATGATCTGTCGCTGCTGGATGACGCGCAGCCGGACGTTTTAGCGGTGGAGCTGGTCGAGCGCAATCTGCGCTGGCTGTGCACGCGCCCGCCGGAGTTCCCCGCGCCGGCGCGGGAGGTCACGGCGGACGCTGCCGCGCCGTCTGGGCAGACGATCGCGCTCACAAAAAGCGCGTCTGACTGGGATGGGCTGGTGTGCTATACCGCCGCGTTTGACGGCGCATCCCCGGACGCGGATTCGCCCGTCTATGTACTGCTGGACGGCACGACCTACGAAGCCTGCCCCACCGGCACAGGCTTCTCCCTCCTCGCCCCCGACGCAGAAACCGCCAAGGTGCTGTTCCAGTCAGACGGCATCCTTACATCCTGCCGGACGGAGATCACCCAGGCGTGATCGACCGCAATATTCAAAAGCCGCCGCACGTCAAAGCTGACCTGATGCGCGGCGGCTTTTGCGCAGAGCAAAGCACCTTTTGCGACCGGGTATGCAAAACGTTCGCAGTTTGCCAAACATGGGTGCAAAGTGTGCAGTCATATGGTATACTTGTGGCAGGAGGTCGCTGGATGAGGTGTTGGCGGCGGGTATGATTGTGGGAGGAATTTCTGTGAGTCGTCTGTTTGATCCGGATGCGCCGCTGATGCGGTTTTTATCGCGCGTGGCGGATCTGATGATCTTGAATATTTTGTGGATTATTTTGTGCATCCCCGTCGTGACAGCGGGCGCAGCCACGACGGCACTGTACCGCGTGTGCCTGAACATCGCGGCGCAGACGGATGCATCGGTCATCCGGGAGTTTTTTCGGACTTTCCGGCGGGAATTTAAGCCTGCGACGCTCGTTTGGCTGGTCCTGCTGATCCCGACGGCGCTGTGCGCGGTCAATCTGTGGCTGCTTTTGAGCGGCAGACTGCCGGGTTCAGCAGTCATGCCGTTTATTTGCCTGCTGCCGCTGCTGTTGTTGATTTTTCTCTATGCGTATGTGTTCGCCTATGTGGCGATGTTTCGGGACGGCGTTCTGCGGACGCTGCGCAACGCACTGCTGCTGAGCATCGCGAACCTGCCGCGGACGATATTGATGGCAGTGCTCAATCTGCTGCCGGTGATCCTGTTTTTGACTGTGCCGGAGGTTTTCTTTCGGATGCTTATCGTGTGGTTGCTGGTCGGCTTTGCACTGGCGGCGTATCTGAATTCGAGAATGCTGTGGAAAATATTCAAAAAAATCGCGCCGGGGCTGAGCACCGGCGCGGCGGGTATTGAGGAATAAAGAAGTGACGGGTCAGCGAAGCAATGGTGCGAGCACAGACTCGATCGCGTTCGCCATACACCAGAAGCCGAGATCGTTCGGGTGCGCGACATCCACGAGGCACTCGTTTGTACCGACGTTTCGGTAGATCGTGCGCCCGTCCACAAAATAGACGTTGCGATCGCCGACGGAGGTGGCGCACTCGTAGGTTCTGCGGATAATATCCCGGCGGCGCAGGCAGTCCGGGAAATAATTGTCGGCGGCGCTGATGAGGACAATCGGCAGCTCCGGCTGCTTTTTGCGCACGATCTCAAAAAACGGCTGGTGTGTTTGCTCCAGATAGTCCGCGTCCGGTGCGTTGTGATCGTAGTCATAGACAAAAACGCGCATATCCAGCTCGGATATATACTCCGCCATCTCCGGCTCAGCACGGCAAGCGCCCGAGAAGCCGAGGTTGATAAAATCCGCGTTTAGCCGTCGGGAGAGCATCGCAGAATAGCAGTTGCCGGGATGCGAGGCGCAGCCGCCCTGCGTGATGGAGCTGCCGTAGAAGACGACGGGCTTTTGGTGGGCATACGGCGGGGCAGGAAGGAGCTGCGCAGCTTCCTCCAGACCGATATAGACCGCGCTGACGTCGTTATACAGTGGGAAATGGATCAGAATCTCCCGCATCCGGCAGTCGGGAAATTCATATCCCGAGCTGTACCCATGCTCGCCCATGCGATTCTCGGCGTGATAGCCGTCCAGATCAAGACCGGGCAGCAGCACATTTACATAGTTGCCGTCTGCATAAAGGTCAAAGCAGCTGCTGCCTGCAAGCGCCATATCGGCAGTGCTGCACACCTCCGGCAGCTCGCATTTGAGCAGGATGCGGCGGCTGTTTGTGCGGAAACGGACGCGAAGCCCGGCAGTATTCCGATACAAAAGCCGCAGCGTGTCGTTTTTCAGCGTCTGCGCAAAGTGGTGCGGCAGGCGCTTGAAATCCTGATCGCCCGGTTCGCGGCAGAGTCCGTAAAGCGTAAACGGCGGCTCGTTGACCGAATAGGTCGTCATGCCCGCGGAGCGGAAAATATTCTTATAATTCTGGTCGATCTCAGAAATATCCACAAACGATCCCCTCAAAATATCAATATTCTCGTATCGCGGTATGCTTTCCGATGGAAAACATACCGCGATTTTTTGCTCAGATCTTCTTTTCACCGTAGAATGCAAACAGCATTTGCAGCAGACGCCCATTCGCGCTGGCGTTCGGACACCAGGGAACCCAGTACGGGTCGTTGTCGGCGTAGCGCTCCATCATGTAATAGGCGTCGGTCATGCCGTAATACATCTGCGCTTCGAGCGTCTGGCACGCCTTTTCACGCTCACCGCGTTTGAGCCATGCGAAAAACCAGCCCTTGTCGCCCGAGGAGGTATACCAGGTATGCCCCGCCCACGGGTCAGCATTGTGTCCCTGGAAGATGAGACCGTCGTTCATCAGCCCCGTCAGACCGTTGCGCATACAGCCGCGGCGACGGAAATAGCGCTCCGCCTTTTCCATCGTCTCGCTGTTCGCGTCCATCACGCCGGCGAGCAGCAGATCGCGCGGTCCATCGTCAAAATACGGTCCGCTGGGCGGATCGGTCAATTCGATGCCGATCTTGTTGGTCAGCAGGATCTCGTCGCCGCGCGTGTTTTTGGCGACTTCCGCGTCCAGCAGTTTGCGCATACAGGTCATATAGTCTGTGTGCGCGTCGCGGATTTCCTGCGCGCGCGGATCATGGTACTGCGCAAACGCATCCGCCAGACGGTCGTAGCTTTGCAGATTCGTGCAGTCGGTGATGCACCAGCTCTGGTATTCACCAGGCCAGTCGCTGCTCTTCATCGGCGGGAAGATGCCCTTGCCGATGCAGTCCATCTCATAGGTGGAGTGGCGCTTGCGCTGCATCCAGCAGAAGGCGCGGTAGAGCTTTTCGGCGTATTTTTCGCAGACGCGGCGGCTGCCCGAATGGATGAGATAATCCGAGCAGGCGAGCACCGCAGCAGCGGTATGGCCCGCCCAGCCGTTGGCGGCGGCGAGATAGCCGTCGTCCGCGCCGCCGGAGACGGTCAGGACGTCAAAATAGGTGTCATACGCGGTTTCGGTATACTCGCCGAAATCGCCCATTTTATTGAGCATGACGAGGAACTCCCACGCCTCCGCCGGCCAGATAATGCGCTGCAAGCCGCCCTGCCGGGCGAGGACATAGTCTTTTCCGACCGGGTAGGAGAACATCTGAAGCGACTGCACAGTGAGGTTGCGGACGATGTCCATATGCGCCTCACTGTCGGGGACGCAGTGGATGCGCGCAAGCTGACGCTGCCAAAAATCCTCGGCAGCCGCGCGCTCGGTTTCGTAGCAGAACGCCTCCGACGCACCGGCGGCGGGACGCAGACGCAGGGTCAGCGTGCAGCTCTGCTTCGGAGCGAGCGTATAGACAAGGCGCAGCAGCCTGCGCTGATACCAGACGAGCCCGTCCTCATCGCCCTGCCAGACCGGCGTAAAGCCACATTTTTCGAGCAGGATCTCGTATTCGCCGTCACTCATTCGGCGACCATCTGTAAACATCCAGTTTGTCTCCAGAAAACCCCAGTTGTGCTCGTTGCCGTCAAAATGTGCGTAGCCATCGACCTCCATGCCGACGAGGTGATCCTCTCTGCCGGTGCGCGGCAGGAGCGCGAGCTGGTCGGAATAGGTTCGGTGCGTCCGATTCGTCACGGTGAGCTTCAAAAAGCCGCTCGGGACGCGCGAGCCGGTGCTGCAAAATGCCTCCATGTCGATGCGGATGTCCTGTGTTTCATAGCGCAGTGCGTGCAGCGGCAGACCGTCCTCGCGCGCGATGGTCTGCACCGCTTCAAACTCCGGGCTGACCAGCTCTCTACCGAGCAGGAGCTTGACGCCAGCGGAGCGATAGCCGCAGGTCTGCTCCACAACAGGACCGCACAGCAGCTTCATATCCGCCCAGAGCGTGTAGAGGTATTCCGAAAACGGTCCGTGCAGATAGCGCTTCGGCGTGAACGGACGACGCCAGTTCTCTTTGGTGTTGATGTTCAGCATAGATGTTCCTTTCTATGTACAAAAGCGTGTTATTCCTTCACAGAGCCGATCATGATGCCGCTGATAAAATATTTCTGAAGCCAGGGATAGATGACCAGCATCGGCACGAGCGCGACAAACACCTTGGCGGCGTTGAGCCCGTCGTTTGAGAGCTTTGCCATCTCCTTGAGCTGCTCCGGCGTCATGCTGACGGAGGTGTTGATGGGGATGACGAGGGATTTGATGTAGGTCATGAGCGGATAGAACGTGTCGGTCGTGGAGAGCAGCATACCGTTATAGTATTCGTTCCAGTAGTTGACGCCGACAAACAGCGTGATCGTGGCGAGCACCGGCAGGGAGCACGGCAGCACGATGTCGATCAGCAGCCGCCACTGCCCCGCGCCGTCCATGATCGCGGCTTCCTCCAGCTCCTTCGGGATGCTGCGGAAAAAGTTCATGACCAGAATGACGTAGTAGATCGGCAGACCCGTGCTGAGGATGAGACCCCAGAAGTTGTTGATCATTTTCAGCTTGACCATGCTGATGTACCACGGCACGAGCCCCGCACCGAACAGCATACAGAACACCAGCAGCCATATCACGAAATTGCGTCCGCGGAAGGCCCGGGCGGATTTGGAGATGGGATAGGCGACCAGGACGATGACCGCCAGTGTCAGCGGCGTGCCGACCAGAACGCGGCGCACGGAGATCCAGACGGAGTTCAGGAATACGGAGTCGGAGACGATTTTTTTATAGTTTGCCAGAGAAAAACCGATCGGATAGGCGGAGACCCAACCCGCATCCACGGCGGATTTTTTGGAGA
The DNA here is from genome assembly GCA_937890735.1 of uncultured Bacillota bacterium. Lineage (GTDB taxonomy): Bacteria > Bacillota > Clostridia > Oscillospirales > Oscillospiraceae > CAG-170. The sequence goes on along the minus strand of CALACZ010000109.1, from coordinate 2,397 downwards.
TGGAGAGGCAGAGCGTATACCACAGCGGGTACAGGCAGCTCAGCGCGACCAGCGCCAGCAGCGCATAGATGACCGCATTTGCGATTTTAGCGGTCCTTGTCCGATTTTCAACCATAGTCCCCATGCCTCCTCAGAAGATGCGGTAATCTGCGAATTTGTATGCCAGGGCATACGAACTTGTCAGAAGCAGCATACTGATAACGGACTTGAACAGACCAACGCAGGTGCCGAGCGAGTAGTTCATATTGACAAGACCGATGCGGTAGACCCAGGTGTCGATAATATCCGCGACGCCGTAGACCATGGGATTATAGAGGTTAAAGACCTGATCGAAGCCGGCGTTGAGCACGTTGCCCATGGCGAGCGTTGCCAGCAGAACGACCGTCGGGCGCAGCGCGGGGAGCGTGATCGAGCGCATGGACTGCCATCGATTTGCCCCATCGATGGCAGCTGCCTCATAGAGGTTCGGGCTGATCGACGTCAGCGCGGCAAGGTAGATGATGGCGTTGAAGCCGCACTCCTTCCACACCTCACCGAGGATGATGAACCAGCGGAAGAAGGTGGAGTTAGACATCAGTACCTGCGGGTCTTTGCCGAACAGACCCATGATATGATTATAGACGCCGGTATATCCGAAAATCTTGGAGAGAATGCTCGCCAGGATGACCCACGAGATAAAATGCGGCAGATATACGATCGTCTGTACGAACTTTTTGAAACGCACGTTGCGTACTTCGTTGAGCATTAGTGCGAAAATGAGCGGAACGAACAGGTTCAGGATGATCTTTGCGACCGCGATGATCACAGTGTTGGAGATGACGTTGCGCACGTCTTTCAGCGAAAACAGATACTTAAAATGCTGAAGACCGACAAAGGTCGAGCCGAAGATCCCTTTTTTGGGGGTGTAATCCACAAAGGCGATCCAGTTGCCAAGCATGGGGTACAGATGGAAAAACACAAGCCATAGGATCGCGGGAAGGCACATGATCCAGTAGTTCGCCTGTTCTCGGACGCGGCCGATGCGCACCTGCCGGGAGACCGGCGGCTTGAGAGCGCTTTTTTTGGACATGATCGATTTCTCCCAACGTTAATACAGTTCATTAGGCGGAGCGGCGACAGCTTTTCAGTCGCTTGCGCGCCGGGCGGATGAAAGAAACGGAGCAGTCCGGCAAAAACCGGACTGCTCCGGGGAGGCTCAGTTCACTTCGCTTGCGACTTCATCCAGAATGGTCTGACCGCCTTCGGCATACCACTGGTCCACAAACTCGTCGAACGCGCTGATGTCCTTTTCGCCGGTGATGACGGAGAGCATCATGGATTTTTCAGCCGATTCCAGGTTATCCCAATACAGCTCCATGGATTGCGTCATGTAGCTGACAGCCGGGTAGACGGTCTCGGCGGGATCGACAGTCGCATACGGCTTATCGCCGATCAGCCAGGAATAGATCGCCTGCCAGTTGGCGTTATCATCGGAGATGACAAAGTCCTTGCGTCCAAGCTCCTGACCGGGTGTGTAGTCGGGAATGATCTCATGGATATAGCGGGAGGACTGCCAGAGTTCGTTGTATGCCAGCTTGCCTTTGTAGAGGTCAATGTCCTCTTCTCCGTTCAGAACGGCAAGGCAGTGCTGATAGGCGCGGTCAACAAAGTCCTCCGCCGCAACGGTCAGGCGGAGCGGATACCACGCGACGTCCTCGTTCGTGCTGGTATTGATGTCGTTGGATTCCTCGCCATTGAGCAGGTTCACGGCGATGATCGCGGCGCGCGCCGCGTCGTCAGAGGCGTTGACGTTGATGCAGAAGCGCTGACCAGCGGTGACGTCGGGCAGCTTGATGGTCCAGTCACCCTGGTCGTTGTAGATCGGGTAGGCGCGCCAGTCAGCGTTGGGGTCGTTGGTAAAGGAGGCGGGGTTGCCGAAGCCGATGTCCCACCACTGACCAAAGAACATACCGCAGCTGTTGGAATTGATGGGCTCCCAGCCGGTGGTACGGATGCCGATCTCCGGGTCAAGCAGCCCCTCAGCATACCACTTCTGAAGCAGCTCCAGCGTGTCTCTGGTCTCCTGTGTCAGAGAGCCGTAGACAATGCCGCCGTCCTTCTCGTAGAAGAAGCCTGGGTATGCGCCCATTGCGCCGAATACGGCATCAAGACCCATGAGACAGTTTGCACTATCGTTAAAGGTGGAATAGAGGCGGTTGGCGTTGGACGGTCCGAGAATGGGGACGGTCGCGTCGCCCGCGAGCTTGGCTTCCTTGAACGCTCTGGCGACGTTTTCAACATCGCTCAGCGTCTTGGGGACGTCCAGCCCGAGCTGGTCGAGCCAGTTCTGGTTGATCATCAGGACGCTGACGCCCTCGGTCGAGACGGTCATGCCGGTCAGGCAGCTCAGCTCGCCGT
>CALACZ010000108.1 GCA_937890735.1 uncultured Bacillota bacterium | reverse complement strand
GTTCCGATAAACGGACGGATACGGCTCATATACAGTTCGCGTTTGATCATAAGTCCTTGCCCCCTTTCCGTGGCTGAGTATAGTGTAACACATTTACAGGTGAATTTCAATGGTGAAATTGTGAATTTATAAGCTATATCTGATAGAACTCAAAATTCGACAAAAGAATTAAGATAAGAAATTGAATTTAATGAAGCCGTAAACGCTTTCGGATTCGCAGAGCTTTTGGCAAAAGGGCTTGAAATCAGGCATGAAAAATCAATGCTTGCCGGATTCATAAAGTATTTACCGCTTACGTATATAGATTACATCGTTCCGCGATTCACGGTATAGTTCAGCTCGTGCGCGATTTCGCGTGACCTTTTACGGTTTTGCTGGTTGTTGTACGATCCCGCGAAGTGCAAAGGCGCGTCCTGCGTATATGGCATCGAATGGGTCGTTCAAAACCGTCAAGAAACGGAAAAAGCCCTGCGCCGCGTTTAATGTGCAGCACAGAACCAAGCTGGTTCAGCATTGTTGAAAGGGATGGATTTAGTCACAATACCGTGCTATTGCCGGAGACTTTCGATGTAAAAAATCAAGCAGAAAAATAAAACAACCATCGACATATCCGCTGGGCGGTCATGCCGATGGTTGTGTGCTTCGTTAGAAATTTTTGCTCGATTTCTTGGGGGGTAGTAGTGTGTCATTTTCGCGCCTGCAATCCGATTTTCCATACACCATTTTTACACCATTTCGGCGTGGAGCAGTATGGAATTGCATGAAGTTATATAGTGGCTGTTTGTGCGGAAAACACGCTGAAATCGAGAAATATTGGTATTTATGGAGCAATATTGAGATATAAAATCAGGTGAATCGCCCTCGATACCAAGTTTCATGGATACTCCATCTCCTTGAAAATCAAAACATTTTTATTATTATAGCAGATGCTTCCTGTTCTCACGAGTCATTATTTCTGAAATTCCGGGCGGGTTGCGTTTTGGGGGGAAATGTGGTACGATCAAAGCAGAACGGCAGTTGGAGGATCATACTATGTCACAGGTCACGAAGCGGGCGCTGGAGGCGTCTTTGAAAAATCTGCTGCTGCAAAAGCCGCTGAACAAGATCACGATCAACGACATCGCCGAGGACTGCGGCATCAACCGCATGACGTTTTACTACCACTTCAAGGACATCTACGATCTTGTGGAGTGGTGCTGCGAGGAGGATGCCAGCCGTGCGCTGGCGGGCAAAAAGACCTATGAGACGTGGCAGCAGGGGCTGCTGCAGATTTTTGAGGCGGTGCTGGACAACAAGCCCTTTATCCTGAACGTCTACCGCTCTGTCAGCCGAGAGCAGGTGGAGAGCTATCTCTACCGCCTGACCTACGATCTTCTGGAGGGCGTGGTCGAAGAACAGGCGCAGGGCATGAGCGTGCGCCCGGAGGACAAGGGGTTCATCGCAACGCTTTATAAGTATATGTTTGTCGGGCTCATGCTCGACTGGATCAAATCGGACATGAAGGACGACCCGAAGCGCATCGTGGAGCGGCTCGATCAGGTGATCCGCGGCAGCGTGGATACCGCGCTGGAGCGCCTGCGCACCGACAAGCCTTTATCAAATTCGCCGGAATGATAAAAATTTTTACACATACCCCGCCCGCGATAAAAATTTTATCGCGGGCGTTTTTCTGTTTATGGCGCAAAACGGGGAAGAGTAGTATCGTATGGGCAAGAAGAAAAAACACACTGCGTTTGAATTTGGATGGAGGTATTTTGTATGTATTATTCCAGCGGTAACTATGAAGCGTTTGCGCGCCCCAAAAAGCCGGAAGGCGTGGACGGCAAATCCGCCTATATCGTGGGCAGCGGTCTTGCCGCGCTGACGGCAGCGTGCTATCTGGTGCGCGACGGGCAGATGAAGGGCGAGCGTGTGCACATTCTGGAAAAGGGCACGCTGCCCGGCGGCGCGTGCGACGGCTACAGGTTTGAAAATCTCGGCTATGTGATGCGCGGCGGACGCGAGATGGACAACCATTTCGAGGTCATGTGGGATCTGTTCCGCTCCATTCCGTCCATCGAGACCGAGGGCGTGAGCGTGCTGGACGAGTATTACTGGCTCAATAAGGAGGATCCGAACTACTCCCTCTGCCGCGCGACTGTGAACCGCGGGCAGGACGCGCACACCGACGGCAAGTTCGACATCTCCGACAAGGGCGCGATGGAGATCATGAAGCTCTTCTTCACCCCGAACGAGGACCTGCAGGACAAGCGCATCACCGACTTCTTCGACGATGAAGTCCTCAACTCCAACTTCTGGCTCTACTGGCGCACGATGTTCGCCTTTGAAAACTGGCACAGCGCGCTGGAGATGAAGCTGTATATCCAGCGCTATATCCACCACATCGGCGGTCTGCCCGATTTTACGGCGCTGCGCTTTACGAAGTACAACCAGTATGAGTCCATGATCCTGCCGATGGTGAAGTATCTGGAGAGCCACAAGGTGCAGTTCCACTACGGCGTGCAGGTCGTGAACGTCGAATTTGACTGCCATGATCCGGCACACAAGCTTGCCAAGCGCATCGACATCGTGCTCGACGGCAAGGACGATCACATCGACCTGACGGAAAACGATCTGGTGTTCATCACGAACGGCGGCTGCGTCGAAAATTCGTCCATGGGCAGCCAGAACACGCCCGCCGCGTTTAACACCGAGCTGAAGCCGGGCGGCGGCTGGGATATGTGGCGCAAGATCGCGGCGCAGGATGCGTCGTTCGGTCATCCCGACAAGTTCTGCCACGACCCCGAGCAGACGAACTGGATGAGCGCGACCGTCGAAACGCTCGACCAGAAGATCATCCCCTATATCAAGAACATCTGCAAGCGCGACCCGTTCACCGGCCATGTCGTCACCGGCGGCATCGTCACCGTGAAGGATTCCTCGTGGCTGATGAGCTGGACCATCAACCGCCAGCCGCAGTTCCGCACGCAGCCCAAGGACCACTGCCTCGTCTGGGTCTACTCGCTCTTCACCGACAAGCCGGGCGATTATGTCAAGAAGCCCATGCGTGAGTGCACCGGCAAGGAGATCTGCATGGAGTGGCTGTACCACATCGGCGTGCCCGAGGATCAGATCGAAGAGCTCGCGACGAACAGTGCCAACACCGTGCCCGTCATGATGCCGTATATTGACGCGTTCTTCATGCCGCGTGCCTACGGCGACCGCCCGAAGGTCGTGCCCGACGGCTCTGTGAACTTCGCTTTCCTCGGTCAGTTCGCCGAGACACCGCGCGACACCATCTTCACCACCGAATATTCCATGCGCACCGGCATGGAGTCGGTGTACACGCTGCTGAACATCGACCGCGGCGTGCCGGAGGTCTGGGGGAGCGTGTATGACGTGCGCGATCTGCTGAACGCGACCGTCAAGCTGCGCGACGGCAAGCCCATCACCGACATGAAGCTGAACCTCGCCGAAAAGGTCGTGCTCAAAAAAGCGCTGGAGAAGATCGAGCATACCGATCTTGAGAAGCTGCTGAAGGAATATCATGTGATCTGAAACTGCGCCCCGGCAGGACTCTGTCCTGCCGGGCTTGCACAATGCAAAGGCTTCCCTTGGTGATCAAGGCAGCGAAGCGGCGGCGTGGTGTTGAATGACAGCCCGGTGGGCTGTCAGACCCACGC
>CALACZ010000107.1 GCA_937890735.1 uncultured Bacillota bacterium | reverse complement strand
TTCTCCTCATCCGTCTCGCTGCGCGAGCCACCTTCCCCTCAAGGGGAAGGCTTTGAGGATGCGGTGCAAAAAACGAGGAGAGGCAAATGCCTCTCTTCGCTTTTTTACTTAAACTTCTGCCATTCTCTGACCGCCTGCTCGTCGCAGCGGTTATTTTTTTCGTTCGCGGCGTGACCTTTGACCCAGTGGTAGTGCAGCTCGTGCTGGCTGACTAAGCCCAGCAGCAGTTCCCAGAGGTCGGGGTTGAGGGCGGGCTTTTTGTCGGCTTTCACCCAGCCGCGCCTGCGCCAGCCCCATGCCCAGCCTTTTTCCAGCGCGTCGATGACGTATTTGGAATCGGAATACAGCTCCACCACGCACGCCTCTTTCAGCGCCAGCAGCGCCTGAATGACCGCCGTGAGCTCCATGCGGTTGTTCGTGGTGACCTCTTCGCCGCCGGAGATCATCTTCTCCACGCCGCCGTATTCCAAAATCGCCGCCCAGCCGCCCGGACCGGGGTTGCCGGAGCACGCGCCGTCGGTGTAGACGGTCACGGTTTTCATGCCGGCTCCTCCGGGGTCTCGCTTGCGGGCTCTGCCGCCTCATCCTCCTCGCGGTCCACGCGGCTGACGGAGATGACCTGATTGCCCTCGCCCAGGCGCATGAGAATGACGCCCTGCGTGCCGCGCTTGTAGGTGTTGATGTCCGCCGCCGCCATGCGGATGAGCACGCCGCCGTTTTCGATGAGCATCACGTCGTCGCTGTCGTCCACGATGGCAACGCCCGCGACCTGCCCGGTCTTGGCGGTGAGATTGTAGTTTTTAAGGCCCTTGCCGCCGCGGCTCTGCGCGCGCCGTTCGCCCGCGTCGTCGCCGCGCAGGTACTCCTCCAGCGCCGTGCGCTTGCCGTAGCCGTTCTGCGTGACGGTCAGCAGCTCCTTGCCCGGCTCGGCAATGCCCGCACCGACGATGTAGTCGCCCGCGCCCAGCGCCATGCCGCGCACGCCCGCCGCGTCGCGCCCCATGACGCGCACGTCGGTCTCGCTGAAGCAGATCGCCATGCCGCCGGCGGTCGCGAGGATGATGTTGTTTTCGCCGTTCGTTTTGAGCACGGCGATCAGCTCGTCGTCCTCGCCCAGCGTCAGCGCGCGGATGCCCGCCTTGCGCGCGGTGTACAGCGCCGAGAGCTCCAGCCGCTTGACCGTCGCGTTTTTCGTGACGAACATCAGATAATCCTCGTCAAAATCGTGCACGGTGATGCCCGCCGTGACGCGCTCGCCCGCCTCCAGCGGCAGGATGTTGACGATATTCGAGCCCTTCGCGGTGCGCCCCGCCTCGGGGATCTGATAGCCCTTGCGCCGGTGCACGCGCCCGCGGTTCGTGAAGAACAGCAGATAGTCGTGCGTGGAGGCGGAGAACACAGACTCCACAAAATCCTCCTCGCGCGTTGTCATGCCGGTCACGCCGCGCCCGCCGCGCCGCTGCGCGCGGTACGTCGCCGCCGGGACGCGCTTGATATATCCCGCGTGCGAGAGCGTGAACACGCACTGCTCCTCCTCGATGAGGTCCTCGATGTCCAGCTCGTCCTCGACGTCCTGAATTTCGGTCTTGCGCTCGTCGCCGAACTTGTCGCGGATGGCGATGAGTTCCGTCTTGAGCACGCCCTTGAGCATTTCTTCGCTCGCGAGCAGCTCGCGGTAGTATTCGATGCGCTTTTCCAGCTCGTCGTATTCGTTTTGCAGCTTCTCGCGCTCGAGACCCTGCAAACGCTTGAGCTGCATATCCAGCACGACCTGCGCCTGAATTTCAGACAGGTCAAAGCGCGCCATCAGGCGCTCCTTCGCGTCATCATACGATTCGCGGATGGTCTTGATGACCTCGTCGATGTTCTCCTCCGCGATGAGCAGACCCTGCAAAACGTGCTGCCGCTCGAGTGCCTTTTTGAGGTCAAACTGCGTCCGGCGGGTGATGATCTCCTCCTGATAGGCGAGATATTCATCCAGAATGTGCCGCAGCGACAGAATTTTCGGCTGCTTCTGGTTGTTGACCAGCGCCAGCATCGTCACGCCGAACGTCGTCTGCATCTGCGTCTGCGCGAACAGGCGGTTCAGCACGACCTGCGGATTTGCGTCCTTTTTGAGCTCCACGACGATGCGCATACCGTTGCGGTCGGTCTCGTCGCGGATGTCGGAGATGCCCTCCAGCCGCTTTTCGCGCACCTGCTCCGCCATGGCGGCGATGAGCTGGCGCTTGTTGACCTGATACGGCAGCTCCGTCACGATGATGCGCTCGCGGTTCTGCCCGTATTCCTCAAACTCGGCGCGCGCGCGGACGGTGATCTTGCCGCGGCCCGTGGCATACGCCGCGCGGATGCCGCTGCGCCCCATGATGACGCCCTTTGTCGGGAAATCAGGACCTTTGACGTATTCCATCAGATCCGCCAGCTCCGCCTCGGGATTGTCGAGCACGCAGACGCACGCGTCGATGACCTCGCGCAGGTTGTGCGGCGGGATGTTCGTCGCCATGCCGACGGCGATGCCCGCCGAGCCGTTGACCAGCAGGTTCGGGAAGCGCGCCGGGAGCACGCGCGGCTCTTTGCGCGATTCATCAAAGTTCGGGTCCCAATCGACGGTGTCCTTTTCGATGTCGCGCAGCATCTCGTTCGAGAGCTTGGACATCCGCGCCTCGGTGTAGCGGTACGCCGCCGGGGGGTCGCCATCGACCGAGCCGAAGTTGCCGTGCCCGTCCACGAGCGGATAGCGCATGGAAAAATCCTGCGCCAGGCGCACCATGGCGTCATACACCGACGCGTCGCCGTGCGGATGATACCGGCCCAGCACGTCGCCAACGCACGTGGCGGATTTTTTGAACGGCTTGTCGGCGGTGAGGTTATCCTCGTACATGGCGTAGAGGATGCGCCGGTGCACGGGCTTCAGACCGTCGCGCACGTCCGGCAGCGCACGCCCCACGATGACGGACATGGCGTAGTCGATGTAGGAGCTTTTCATCTCCTGCACCAGCTCCGATTCCACGATCGTCTGCTCCGGGAACAGAATGTCCTCGGGCTTGTAGTCTTTCTTGTGTGCCATAAAACGTCTCCTTTTCAAACGCAGGAGTTAAGATCATATTGAAATACACCGAAAAAACGGACGATTTGCGACAAATCCGCAAATCCCTGTAGGGGCGGACGCCTCTGTCCGCCCGTGGGGCAATCGCAAATTTGCCGCGACGTAGCGTAAAAACGGACGCGCCTACCGCGCGGGTCGATGTGGGCATCGACCCCTACAAACGTTGTACGGATTCGCATTGGTACATCCGTGTTCGTGGGTGCGTACCGCCGGGCGGACAGAGGCGTCCGCCCCTACAGGTGCGTCCGTTTCCGCATTGGTGCGCCCAAACCTGCATTGCCGTACCGCGCGGAAGGGGCAAGCCCCTCCCCTACGTTACGACGAAACGCGGGGGCGCATCCAATCCTATCAAATATCCAGATTCACCACATATTTCGCATTTTCCTCAATGAACTCTTTTCTCGGCTCGACTGCCTCGCCCATGAGGACGGTGAAGATCTGATCTGCCGCCACGGCGTCGTCCAGCGTGATGCGGCGGAGCGTCCGGGTCGTGGGGTCCATCGTCGTTTCCCACAGCTCGTGCGGGTTCATCTCGCCAAGACCCTTAAACCGCGAAATGTCGATCTTCGCGTTGGGGTTGTCGGCGCGCAGCTCGGCGGAAATTTGGTCGCGCTCCGGGTCGGAGTACGCCACGCGCTGCGTCTTGCCGCGCGTGAGCTTGTAAAGCGGCGGCACGGCGGAGTAGACATAGCCCTGCTCGATGAGCGGGCGCATGAAACGGAAGAAGAACGTCAGCAGCAGCGTCCGAATATGGCTGCCGTCCACGTCGGCATCCGCCATGATGATGATCTTGTGGTAGCGCAGCTTCTCCAGGTTAAATTCATCGCCGATGCCCGCGCCGAGCGCGGTGATGACGGGCTGGAGCTTGTCGTTTCCGTACACGCGGTCGGCGCGCGCCTTCTCCACGTTCAGCATCTTGCCCCACAGCGGCAAAATCGCCTGGAAGCGCGAGTCGCGCCCCTGCGTCGCCGAGCCGCCTGCGGAGTCGCCCTCGACGATGTAGAGTTCGGTGAGCGCCGGGTCGCGGTCGTTGCAGTCGCGCAGCTTGTCGGGCATCTGCCCGGATTCCAGACCCGTTTTGCGGCGGATGGCGTCCTTTGCCTTGCGCGCCGCCTCGCGCGCGCGGCTCGCCATCATCGCCTTTTCGAGGATCAGCTTACCCACGGCGGGGTGCTCCTCCAGATAGATCGACAGCTGCTCGGACACGACGGAGCTCACCAGCGTGCGCATGGTCGCGTTGCCGAGCTTTGCCTTCGTCTGCCCCTCGAACTGCGCGTCGGTGAGCTTCACGGACACGATGGCGGTCAGACCCTCGCGCACGTCGTCGCCGGAGACCTTGTCGTCATTTTTGAGGATGCCCTTCTGCACGCCGTAGCTGTTGAGCACGTTCGTCAGCGCGCGCTTGAAGCCCTCCTCGTGCATACCGCCCTCCGGCGTGTGAATGTCGTTTGCGAACGAGACGATCGTCTCGGAATACGAGTCGTTATACTGCACGGCAATTTCCGCCGAATCGTCGCCCTTTTTGCCGGACATATAGATGACGTCCTCGTGCAGGGGCGTTTTGTGGCGGTTATACCAGCGCGCGAACTCGCGGATGCCGCCCTCGTAGCACATCGCGTCGCGGCGATCCTTTTCGGGGCGCTCGGCTGCCTCGCGGCGCTCGTCCGCGATGGAAATATGGAGACCTGCGTTGAGGAATGCCTGCTCGCGCATCCGTGTGTGGAGGATCTCGTAGTCGTATTCCAGCGTGTCGAACATCTCGCCGTCGGGCTTAAACGTGACGGTCGTGCCGTGCTTGTCGGTCGTGCCGATCACGCGCATTTCCTGGGTAATTTCGCCGCGCGAGAATTTCATCTGATAAATTTTTCCGTCGCGGCAGACCTCGACCTCCAGCCACTCCGACAGCGCGTTCACGACCGACGCGCCCACGCCGTGCAGACCGCCGGAGACCTTGTAGCCCCCGCCGCCGAACTTGCCGCCCGCGTGCAGCACGGTGAACACGACCTCCAGAGCCGGCTTGCCGGTCTGCGGCTGAATGTCCACGGGGATGCCGCGCCCGTCATCCTCCACGGTGATGGTATTTCCTTCGTTGATGGTCACGCGGACGTGGCGGCAGTAGCCCGCCAGCGCCTCGTCGATGGAGTTATCGACGATCTCATAGACAAGATGGTGCAGCCCCGAGCTGCTGGTCGAGCCGATATACATACCCGGGCGCTTGCGCACCGCCTCCAGCCCCTCCAGCACCTGGATCTGACTGCCGCCATATTCCTGTTCCATCGTTTGATTCTGTTCGCTCATAAAAAGCTCCTCTCAGCTTGCATTTACGATTAAAGCGCCGCGCTCCAAAGGCTTCCCCCTGGGGGGAAGCTGTCCGCGGAGCGGACTGATGAGGGGAAGGGTTCTTATTTCTGAGCCGCTGCGCGTTTCTGAACCAAAACGTGGCAACAGCTCAAAACGTACTACCCTTCTCCTCATCCGTCAGCCTTCGGCTGCCACCTTCCCCTCAAGGGGAAGGCTTTGAAGGGTGCACTGCAAATCCGCCCTATTCCTCAAACCTCTTTTGCAGCACCGACGCATTGCTTTTTGTCAGATACACCCGCTGCATTCCGTATTCCTGCGTCAGAATAAACGACTTCGGCAGCGAGTCGGTCGCTTCCACGACCTCGCCTGCTTCTTCTGCGCGCGACAAAAACGCGCGGGACTGCTTGGACCAGCTCACGTTATCCAGATCAAAAATGCCGATCACCGCGCTCTCGCGCACCGACAGCTCCAGTCCAATTTCCCGAAACATTTTACCCCTCCCGCAGCGTGCCCGCCGCGACGTGCATCGTTTTGCCGAGATCCGTCAGGCGGTCTGTTTCGCAGCAGGTGATGAACACCTGCCCGGTGCGGATCTGATTGAGCACAAAGTCCTGCCGCCGCGCGTCCAGCTCCGACAGCACGTCGTCCAGCAGCAGCACCGGCTCTTCGCCCGTGTCGCGCCGCAGCAGCTCCCGCTCGGCGAGCTTCAGGCTGATGGACGCCGTGCGCGTCTGCCCCTGCGAGCCAAAGCTCCTGACCGCGCGCCCATCAATCAGCGCCTCAAAATCGTCCTTATGCGGCCCGGTCAAACACTGCCCGGATTCCAGCTCCGCGCGGTAATGGCGCTCCTGGTGCAGGAGTATCGCCTCAAACAGCTCTTTTCGCGGTGCGAACGGATCGTCGATGGTCGAAACGGTCTGATAGCGCAGCCGGAGCTGCTCGCGCCCGCCCGAAAACTCGCGGTGATAGCCCGCCGCCGCCTCTTCCAGCGCACAAAGATAGCGCGCGCGGTACTCGATCAGCACCGCGCCCACCTGCGCCATGCGGTAATTATATTCCGGCAGCGGCTCGAGCAGCGACGGCATGACGGCATGATCCTTTAAAATGCGGCTTTTCTGCTCCTGAAGCCTGCCGTATTCCGCCAGCGCCGCCGCGTAGGCCGGGCGGAGCTGGCACAGCGCCGTGTCAAGGAGCTTGCGCCGTCCCGCCGCGCCGCCGCGCAGCACCTGCAAGTCCTCCGGGCAGAACAGTACGGTCGTTAAGACGCCCGACAGCCCCGCCGCCGATTTCTGTTTCACGCCGCCGATGTAGAGCTGCCTTGGTCTGCGCGCTGCAAAAACCACCGCGCGCAGCGTCTGCTCGCGTTCCGCGCCCGTCAGCTCTGCCTGCAAATCGCAGAACTCCGCGCCGAAGCGGATGAGCTCCTGCGGCTTTGCCGTGCGGAAGCTGCGCCCGGTCGAAAGATACCCGATGGCCTCCAGCAGATTCGTCTTGCCCTGCGCGTTGTCGCCGACGAGCAGGTTGACACCCGGCACAAATTCGGCGTCCAGGTGCTCGTAATTGCGGAAATCATACAGCCGCAGCCGGTCGAGCCTCATGCGTCCGTCTCCGCCACGCGCCAGGTGTTGCTCAAAAACGTGACCGTGTCGCCCGGGCGCAGCTTTTTGCCCCGCTGCGTGCACACTTCCCCGTTCACCTGCACCTCGCCGTTGACTATGAAATTTTTCGCCATGCCGCCGGATTCCACGGCGTTTGCAAATTTGAGAAAGTCCTGTAGCTTAATAAATTCCGTCGTGATGGGGATGTCGATCGGCGCGTCCGACAGCTTTTTCGTGACCCGTACCTTCATCTCATTCCCCCGCCTTCAGCCGCACCGGCAGCACCATATACGAGAATTTTCCGCTGCCGTCGCACGGATTGAGCACGATCGGGCTCAGCCCGTTGATGAGCTCCAGCGAGACCTCCTCCGTCGGCACGGCGCGCAGCGCGTCCAGCAGGTATTTGCAGTTGAAGCCGATCTCGAGGTCCTTGCCGTCGCCTGCGATGGGGCACACGTCGTGCGCCTCGCCGATGGTGCTGGTCGTGCGGAAATCGACCTCGTTGTGACCCAGGCGGCAGCGCACGGGGCTTTTGAGCTTTTCGGAGATGATGAGTCCCACGCGCTCGATGGAATCCGTGAGCTGTGAGACGTTCGCCGTCACGCGGATGGGATTGTCCTGCGGCAGCACCTTGCGCCAGTCGAGGAACTCGCCGTCGAGAATGCGGCAGACGAGCGTCGCGTCGCCCATTTTGAACAGGATGTGCTTCGTGCCGAGGTAGACGACGGCGTCATCCGTGTCGTCGGTCAGAATTTTTTCACACTCCTTGAGCGCCGCCGCCGGTGCGACGAAGCGGAGCTTGCGCTGGAGAGATTCCTCCGGGAACCAGCGCCGCAGCGCCAGCCGGTAGCCGTCCACCGCCACGACCGTGACGCTCTCATCCTCAATTTCAAACAGGCAGCCGGTGTGCACCGGGCGCGCGAAATTCTCGCTCGCCGAAAAGATTGTGCCGGAGATCATCTCACGCAGCTCCTGCTGCGGGATGCGGATGCCCTTGTCGGATTCCACGTCCGGCAGCTCCGGGTAATCGTCGGCGCTGGTCGCCGTGATGGTGAACGACGAGATGCCGCCGCGGATGGAGACCTTGTAGCTCTCATCCACCTGCACGCTCACCGTATCGTCCGGGAGCTTGCGGATGATGTCAAAGAACAGCCGCGCGGGCAGGATGCACGCGCCCGGCTCTGTAATATCGGCGTCCAGCCCCACGGTGATGCCCGTTTCCAGATTGTAGCCCGTCAGCATGACCTTGAACTCGCCTGCTTTCAGGAGGATGCCCTCCAGCGCGGGGATGGCGCTCTTCTGCGCCACCGTGCGCGAGGCGACGG
>CALACZ010000106.1 GCA_937890735.1 uncultured Bacillota bacterium | reverse complement strand
GAGCTGCTTCGCCTTGTCAAGCCGCAGGTCAAAGAGGTCGGACACCACGATCTGCGACGCGCCCGCCGCCTTGCAGGCAAGCAGCGTCATCAGCCCGATGCACCCGCCGCCGAGGATGGCGACGCGGCTGCCGGGATGCACGCCGCCGCGCTTGCAGGCATATGCGCCCACCGCCAGCGGCTCCATCAGCGCGCCCTCCATCGTGGAGACATTTTCCGGCAGACGGTAGGTCAGGTCTGCCGGGTGATTAAAGCGCTCGCGCAGCACGCCGTCGTACGGCGGTGTGGACAGGAACTTCACCTGCCGGCAGAGGTTATAGCGCCCCTCGCGGCAGAAGCTGCATCTGCCGCACGGAATGCCCGGCTCGATGGTCACGCGGTCGCCCACATGGAGCGTGTCCACGCCGCTGCCGACCGCCGTCACAACGCCGGCGCACTCGTGCCCCAGCACGAACGGATACTCGACCTTGCACGCGCCGATGCAGCCGAACTCAAAGAAGTGTACGTCCGAGCCGCACACGCCCACATATTCGGGCTGGATGGTGACCTCGTCCGCCTTCGGTGCGGGAAGCTCGGTCATTCCGAGCCGGATGGTCTGCTGCGCCGTCAGGATCGCAGTTTTTACTTGCATAGTTGAAATTCGCCTCGTTTTCTGTATGGATCGTGAATTATTTCACATAAATGACGGGGTTTCCCGTGCGGTCGAGCGCTGGGAAGCCGCGCGCATCCGTATGCCCGAACACCGCCGCCGCGCAGACCTGCTCATCGTCGCCCAGCCCCAGCTTTTTGAGGTACGCGCGCACCGGCGCGTGGTCGGTCAGCCAGGTGAGCTGGTTGACCCAGCAGGAGGCGAGGTTCAGCGACGTCGCCGCCAACAGCATATTCTCGACTGCTGCGGCGCAGTCCGCCATGCAGTTGCAGTAGTCGCGCCTGTTGGCGGTGATGATGAGCGTCGGCGCGCCGTAGGTAAAGTCGTAGCCGCCCTTTTTTGACAGCTTGATGCTCGTGCGCAGACTCTGATAGAGATCATCCCGCAGCTCCATCTGCGCAAATACCTTTTCCGCCAGCAGTGACAGCTCCCGCAGCGTCTGGCGGTTCTGCACCACGATAAAGACCGTGGACTGGCTGTTGCCGCCGCTGGGGGCGTAGCGTCCCGCCTTCAGGATCTCCTCCAGCTCGCCGTCGGTGATCTGCTCGGCGGTGTAGCGGCGGACGCTCCTGCGCCGGATGATGGTCTCAATGACGCTCTTTGGCATGATTTTCACTGGCGATCCTCTTATCCCGGAGGTCTCTGAGCGCAACGGCGCAGACGAGCGATTCCTCCGCAATTTTCAGGCACTCCTGCGGCAGCTTGATGCCGAAGCGGAAATCGATCATGGCGATCTGCTGGTTGAGCAGCATCCCAAGACCGCTGACCGTGGTCATCCCGAGCGCCTCGGCGCGCTGCAAAAACGCGCTGGTCGGGTACAGGACGTCGGCGCACACCGTGCCGGGGCGCAGCTTGTCCATAAAGGCAAGCGATTCATAATTCTGGTTCGAGCCCATCATGCCCAGCGACGTGCACTGCACGACGATGTCCGCCTCCGCTGCCGCCTTTTCCAGAAATTCTTCGGTAAGCGGACCGCTGGCGGTGTCGATGTGATAGACGCTTTCAAGCGTCTTGGCGACGTGCTCCGCCTTTTCGACTGTGCGGTTGGCGACGGTCACGCGCGTGCAGCCGCGGCTGCACAGGTCGGCGGCGATCGGTCCTGAGACCGCGCCCGCGCCGAGGATGAGCACGGACTTGCCCTCGAGCGTGTCGGTCACGTCCGCAATGGCGAGCCCCATGCCCACGCCGTCCAGACCGATGCCGATGAGCTTGCCGTCCACGAGCTTGACGTGGTTGACGCAGTTGAACACGCGGCTTGCCTCGTCGCATTCGTCCAGCAGCGGGATGATGTCGCTCTTGTGCGGCATGGTGATGTCAAAGCCGCTTGCGCCGATGGTCTTGACCGCCTGGATAAACTCCGGCAGATGCCCGCGCGGCACAAAAACCGGGGTGCAGATGGCGTTGACGTTTGCCAGGTCGTACATGGCGTTATGCAGAAACGGCGCTGTGGCATGATCGACCGGGTCACCGATCTGAAAGATCAGGTGCGTGTCAACATTATACTTTACGCGCATATGGTATTCCTCCCATGTGTTCTGAGTGGTTTATCGGGAAATTGCTTGCCTTTTCGTGGTAAATGTCGTATATTTGTTTTATCAGCCAAAGAGTTTGCAGGAGGGCGTGCAGATGGTTACCATTAAAGACGTCGCCGCGATGGCGAATGTATCGACCGCGACCGTTTCGCGCGCGATCAATTCGCCGGAGCTTGTCTCGGACGAGCGGCGGGAGGCGGTGCAGCGGGCGATCGCCGCGCTCAACTACCACCCGAACGACATTGCGCGCTCGCTGCAAAAAAGCGAGTCCTACGTCGTGGGCGTGCTCGTGCCGGACATTACGAACATCTTCACCACCGATGTCATTTCCGCCATCGGGACGGAGCTTCAGCAGCATGGCTACGCCATGTTCCTGGCGATCTCCAATCACGACCCGCAGACCGAGCAGGCGCTGGTGAATCTGATGATGGAAAAGCGCGTGGCGGGCATCATCATGCTCGGCTCGCGCCGCCCGAATGAGGAGAGCGACCGGCTCATCAATAACGCCGCGCTGTCCGTGCCCATCGTCGCCATCGACTATACGAACAACTGCAATCTCTACTGCGTCCGTATGGATGAAACGCATGGCATCTTCAAGGCGGTCAACTATCTCTACAAGCTCGGTCACCGGCGCATCGCGTTTATCAACGGCACAACATCCATCGTCACGCATTACTACAAGAACATCGGCTATGTGAACGCCATGACCAAGCTCGGGCTGGAGCAGTACATCCAGCCGCTGACCGTGGAGGTCAGCCCCGACTACGCAGGCGGGGCAAAGGGCGTGGATCTGCTGCTGCGCGGCAGCGTCGTGCCCACCGCGATTGTGACCGGCGGCGACAAGATGGCGATCGGCGCATACTACGGTCTGTTTGACAACGGTCTGCGCCTGCCGATCGATATGTCGCTGGTCGGCTTCAGCGGCTCGACCATCTCCGGCTACACGACCCCGCCGATGACGACCATCGACCAGAAGTCCGCCTATCTCGGCACGCTCGCGGCAAACATCGTCATTGACGTGTGCAGCGGCAGCACGAATGTGGACCGCAACGTCATCATTGAGCCGGAGCTCCTGATCCGCGGCTCATGCCGCAGGATCGGCTGAAAAAAATCCTTCTTCCCCGGAATGCCTGCGCATTCCGGGGCGTTTTGTCTCATCCGATGGTGACGCTCCGCGCGTCGGACTTCGTCGTGAGAATGGCGACGATGAGGATGATGCCGTTGAACACGGACTCCATCCAGAACGGACCGCCGAGCAGACTCAAGCCGTTAAAGCCGATGGCGAGCATCAGGATCGACAGCATAAGTCCCGGGATGTTGAACTTGCCAGCCTTGTGCGTCGTGATGCTGAGGAAGCAGACCGCGTAAGCCGAAAGCTGATACGAAGGGCCGGTGTTTGGCGCGGCAGAGCCTGCCTGCCCCAGCAGGAACAGCGCGCCCATGGCGATGCACACATCGCAGAGCACGAACGGCAAAATTTTGGTGAACCTCGTCCGAATGCCGGACAGATACGCCGCACGCTCGCACAGACCAACGGCGTAGACCTGCTTGCCGAACGGCGTGCGCTCCATGACGTACCACAAAATGAGCGCCATGGCGCCAATGATCCAGACGGAGAGGTTAAAGTTCAGGAATTTGGTCTTGGCAATGGTTTTCAGGATCTCGGGGATGTTGCCGGTGATGGTGCGCCCGTCAGAGATCGCCATATTCACGCCGTAATACACCAGCCCCATGCCAAGCGTCACGACCGTCGAGCTGATCCTCAGCAGCACGGAGATGCAGCCGTTGATGAGTCCGATCAGGACACCCGAGAGCAGCACGGACGCGATGACGAGCACGGCGCTGTCGGTGTGCTGCGCGGTATTTGCGCCGATGATGGCGAGCAGACCGATGGTGTAGCCCACGGAGAAGTCAAATTCCCCCGCGATCATCGGTAGGATCGCACCCAGCGCGATGCACGCCACGGCGACCTGACCGACGATGAGCGACGACCAGTTGCGCGCCGTCATGAATGCCGGCGAGGCAAGCGAGAAGCAGATCACGAACAGAACGATGATCGACAAGATGCCATACCGGGAAAAGAGGCTGTAATCCTTATATTTCTGCGCCTGCGCGCTCTGTACTGTCTGTTTTTTCATGCGTAGCACCACCTTGCGATCGTTTCCCGCGTCAGGCTGCCGTCAGCCTTGTAAAGTTCTTTGGCGATCCTGCCGCCGCTGAGGACGATGATCCTCGTGCAGACGTTTACCAGCTGCTCGGGCTCTGTGGAGAACACCACGATGGCAACGCCGTTTGCCGACGCATCCTCGATCGACGAGAAAATTTTCTTCCGCGCCGCCGGATCGACGCCGTAGGTCGGGTCGTCCATAATGAGCACCGACGGGTGCAGCTTCAGCCATTTGGCGATGATCGCCTTTTGCTGGTTGCCGCCGGAGAACTTGCCGAACGGCATATTGCTCATGCGCGGGCGCACGTCAAATTCGTAGATCGCCTTGTCTACGACCGCGCGGTCCTTTTTGCCCTTGTGCCAGAAGCTCAGTTCGTCCGGCATCTGCAAATTGTCGCGCAGCGACAGGGACATCACGCCACCCTGGCGCAGCCGGTCCGCCGGCTGGAGCATCAGCCCGCTGCGGATCGCCCGGCGGGGCGTCATGCGCCGCGGCAGCTGCTTGCCGTAGACGGAAATGCTGCCGCCGTCGATGCGTCCGTCGCCGAAGAGCACCAACGGCAGCTCACTCACGCCGCTGTCCCCAATGCCGACGATGCCGAGCACCTCGCCGCAGGCGACCTCAAACGAAAGTCCCTCCAGATTGTCGGCGACAAGGTTTTCGACCCTCAGCGCCGGTTCGCTCGACGCGCTCTGCGCGCCACCGCGTCCGCCCAGCTCCCAGAGCTTCGGCAGCTCGCTGCCGGCGGTCTTTTCCTCGGCTTCCGGCACGATCTGATCCTGCCGCAGCATTTTGGCAATGATCTGCTCCTGCGTAATGCCGGCGATCGGACCTGTAAACGTGACCTTGCCGTCGTTGAGGATGGTCACATCGTCGCAGATGGCGTGCACCGCCTTGAGCCGGTGCGTGACCATGATGACCGGGATTCCGAACTCCGCGATGCGGCGGACGTGCTCCAAAAAGCGCTCCGCCTCGCCCTCCGGGATCGAAGCGTCCGCCTCGTCCAGGATCAGCGCCTTCGTTTTCTTCAGGTCCTCGTCCTTGCCCAGCGCGATCGCCATCGACACCATGCCGCGCTCGGAGGCGCTGAGGCTGCTGACCTTGCGCTTCGGATCGACCTGGATCTCATGGAACGCGAACAGCTCGCGCGCGTTCTGCTCAAGCTTTTTCCAGTCCACAAGACCTGCGGCTGTTTTCGGATAGCCCTTAAACAGGGCGATGGACTCCGCCACGCTCAGCGAGTGGATCAGCGGCGCTTCCTGGTGCACCACGCTGACTCCCAGCTCCCGGGAGGCGGCGGGATCGGCAAATTTTGCGACGGTGCTGCCGTCGATGCAGATCTCGCTCCCGCAGCCCTCGTCCGGCTGATATACGCCGGTCAGGACCTTGACGAGCGTGGATTTTCCGCTTCCGTTCGCGCCCAGGACGCCGTGGACTCTGCCGTTTTCAAACGACAGTGCAACGTCGTCCAGTGCGCGGATTCCCGGAAATGAAACCGTAATATGATTTACTTGGATAGCCATATCGTCTCTTCTCCTTACGCCTGCGGCTGTGACACGGCTGCGCCGAGCTGCGTTTTTCTGGGCTTCTTCTTGTAGCGGTCGAGCTGAGAAAGGAATACCGCAAGGATCAGAACGCCGCCGTTATACACGAACTCCGCCCACGACGGCGCGCCGATGAGGTTCAGACCGTTGATGCCGACGCCCAGCAGCACGATCGACAGCAGCAGCCCCGGCACATTGTAAACGCCGGGCGTGAACGCCGTTGCGCTGAGGAATACGATGGCATAGGTCGGCATCAGCAGGTTCGGACCGGATGACGGATTCGCCGCGCCCGCCTGACCGAGCTGGAACACGGATGCAAGACCCGTGAACGCGCCCGAAAGCACGAACGCGAGGATGCGAACACGGTCGGTCTTGACGCCCGCGAGGAACGCGATCTTTTCAGACCCGCCCACCGCGTACAGGTTGCGCCCGAACGTCGTATGGTTGAGCAGAATGTATATCACTGCGCAGAACAGCAGTAAGATCCAGAAGCAAAGTCCGATCCCAAGCAGCTTTTTCTGACCGATCGCCGTCATGATCGCCGGGATGTTGGACGAGTGGACCTCGCCGTTGCTGATCGCCAGATTGAGACCAAACAGTAAAATACCCACGCCGAGGGTGGAGATAAAGGAGCTGATCTTGACCTTGACCGTCAAAAGACCGCTCAAAAGTCCGCACACCGCGCCGGTGGCTACCATGATCAGGATCGTGCCGACGCCGGAGACACCTTTTTCCGAAAGGACAGCGCCGGTCATCATGCAGAAGGAGATCATATAGCCGAGTGAGACGTCAAACTCGCCCAAAATCAGAACAAAGATCGCGCCGAGCGCCATTGCGCCGGTCGTCGCCTGCACGATGAGCAGGTTCGACCAGTTTGTCACCGTCAGGAAGTTCGACGACAGTGCGCTGAATGCCACGCACAGCACGACCAGAAGGATCAGCATATAATAATTCCTGATGGACGACGGTTGCTTTCCAGCAGATTTCTTTTTCAAAGGACTCCCTCCTAAATGGCTGTATAGGGGGATCGAGTCCCCCTATACAGCCGCCAGTTCATATGATTTTCTCAGGACCAGAGGTTCAGGAAATCGGTCTTATAGTCGTAGGTGGAGACCCAGTCCTCACCCGTGTAGTTCGTCGCGTCGATGACGCAGTACGGCGTGCGCTCGCCGTGCGGGGAGAACAGCTCCTGACCGTTGAGCAGACGGATGAACTGATCCGCGCAGCCCCAGCCCATGTACACCATGTCGTAAGCGGAGGACGCAGCGGCGCAGCTGCCGGAAGCGATGAGCTCCTGGAACGCGGCAGTGCCGAGGATGGAGCAGACCTTCACATCGTCATAGCCCGCGGTGGACAGCGCCTGGCAGACCTGAATGGCAGCCGGGTCGTAGGGCAGGAACACATACTTGGTGTCGGGGTTCGCCTGGAGATAGCCGATGACCTGACGGTTCAGCGTATCGCCGACCTGACCGCCGGTGAAGTACATGACCTCGCTGACTTCCATGTTGGACAGCGCCAGCTCTTCCAACAGACCGTATTCCGTCGCCATGCAGGACGGATATTCCTTCGCGCCGAACACGGCGATGCTGCCTTCGTTGCCCGCGTCCGCGACCATCCAGTCGGCGATGGCAACGCCGATGGCGGCATAGTCAACGCCCACGTCAAACTCAAAGTCGAGCTGGTCGCCGCTGACGGTGTTCGTGCCGACGTTCGGCTCATCCGTGCCGTTGGAGGTGCTCACAACGGGGATACCGGCTTCCTTCGCCGTGGTCAGACCCTGCTGCACGCTCGCGGCGTCCACGGACGCGCAAACGATTACATCAGCGTCCCACGAAACGGCGTCGATGATTGCCTTGTTCTGCTCGGTGGGGTCGCCCTTGCCGTTGAACCACTGGCAGGTCCAGTCAAAATGCGTGCCGACCTCTTCGATGGCAGCCAGCGGCGTGACAGGACCGCTCAGCGCGGAATCGGACGGAACGAGCGCGACCTTGATGCCGGTCGGCGCCTTGGCGGGCTCGGTCGAGCCGCCGAAAATGGAGTTGCCGTTCTCGTCAACGGGGTTCGGCTTCACGCACGCAGCGCCCTTTGCCGCCCAGTCGATGCCGTCGGCAGCGGGTTCTGCGTCAGCAGTCGCGTCGGACGCGTCGGCATCGGCGGAGGCGTCCGCCTCCGGCGCGCTGGTCTGCGCATCCGAGGCAGCCGGCGTGCTGTCCGCCGCCGGAGCGGTCTTTGCCGCGCAGGCTGCCAGCGACAGAACTACGCACAGTGCAAGGATCAAAGCGATGAGTTTTTTCATTTTTGTTCTCCTTTCGTTTCTTCTGCCAGCGCCCGTTTCCTAAAATGTAAAGGTTTACATTTTGCCCCAAAATAAAGCGCTCGGCTAAGCATGACAATATTCTACACTTGCCACAAAACATTTGCAAGTACCACCGCGGATTTTCGTGAATACTATCGCAAAACCGCCGTCGCTTTTTGTCTAATTCGCACAGCGTTTTATGTAATCGTTTACTATTCGTTTCAGCAAGTTTCAAACGCGTTTTCGCCGGATTCCCGATGTAACGCAGCTGTAACGCCCGGAATCGCATCCGCCGCCGCAAAATATCCAACTTCGGGCTGATTTTTTGCCCGCAAAACCGCCCGCAAGGCAAAAATTGGGGCGCGGCGCATTTTGCGCCGCGCCCCTATATCGCTGTATTTGCTTTTGCCCTTACTCAGAACAGCGTGATCTGGCTCGTCTCCGGGAGGTCTCCGAACGCGCCGGCGAGCTTGAGATCCTCGATGTGCGTTTTCGACACCTTCGGGCACGCGGCGGAGAACTCCTCGATGGAGATAAACTGTTTGCCCTTGCGCCCCTCCATGATGTCCCACGCCGCCGTCTCGCCCAGACCCGACACCGACACGAACGGCGGCAGCAGCCGCCCGTCCTCAATGAGGAACTTTGTCGCGTGCGAACGGTAGAGGTCGATGGGCGCGAACGTGAAGCCGCGCAGATAGAACTCGTAGCACACCTCCAGCGTGGTGAGCAGATCCTCATCCTTCGCCGTGGCGTCCTCATCGTCCTTGATCTGCTGGAGCTTCTGCTTGACCGCCTCGATGCCGCGCGTCATCACCGCCGCGTCAAAGCCGCCCTTCTGGCTGCGGCGGTAAAAATACGCCGCGTAAAACGCCAGCGGCTCATGCACCTTGAACCACGCGATGCGGAACGCCATCATCACATACGCCGTGGCGTGCGCCTTCGGGAAGAGGTATTTGATCTTTTTGCACGAGCCGATGTACCAGTCCGGCACGCCCGCCGCCTTCATCTCCTCCTCCGCGCCCTCGGGCAGTCCCCTGCCCTTTCGCACCGCCTCCATGATCTTGAACGACCGCTTTTCGGGCATTCCGCAGCGAATCAAATAGAGCATAATATCGTCGCGGCAGCCGATCGCCTCGCCGACCGTCGCGGTCTTGGACAGGATCAGGTCGCGGGCGTTTCCGAGCCACACGTCCGTGCCGTGCGAAAAGCCCGACAGGCGGATGAGCGTGTCAAATTTCGTCGGCTGCGTCTCCTGAAGCATCCCGCGCGTAAAGCCCGTGCCAAATTCCGGGATGGCGCACGAGCCGACCGGTCCGAGGATGGGATCGTCCTCAAAGCCGAGAATTTTGCTGGAGGTAAAAATGGACATCGTGTCCTGATCGTCCAGCGGGATCTTCTGCGCATCCACACCCGTCATATCCTCGAGCATTCGGATCATCGTCGGGTCGTCGTGTCCCAGCATATCGAGCTTGAGGAGGTTTTCCTCCATGGCGTGGTATTCAAAATGCGTCGTGATCCACTCGGAGTCCTTATCGTCCGCCGGGTGCTGCACGGGACAGAAATCCCAAATTTCATTTTCCTGTGGGATAACGACCAGACCGCCGGGGTGCTGCCCGCTCGTGCGCTTGACGTCCACGCAGCCCGCCGCCAGC
>CALACZ010000105.1 GCA_937890735.1 uncultured Bacillota bacterium | reverse complement strand
TACTGCCCGTAGGACGTGACATACGTCCCGTTCGTCTCGCCGAACACGTCCGCGCCGACGTAAACGCCCAGATCGTGCAGCTCGTCGCAGGCGTACATCAAAAACCGCTGGATCGCCTGCGCCTTGGTCTCGCCGTATTCGTTGTGGAAGTCGATGTTGCCGCTCTCCTCATAGCTGTAGGTGCCGTCGGGGAAGCGGACGTAGTCGAACTGGATCTCGTTGAAGCCCATCCGCTCCACCGCCTCGCGCGCCAGCTCCACCTTATACTCCCACACATAGCGGCAGTAGGCGCTGGGCCAGTAGCTGCCGGCGACATACAGCGGGTCGCCGCTGCGGTCGCTGATGGCATATTCGGGGTGGTCGGCGACAAAGAACGAGTCGTTAAAGACCGTGATGCGACCGATCACATAGTAGCCCGCGTCGCGAATTTTCTGGATGGCGGCGCGATATTCCTCAAGCGTATTGTTGGCAAAGCTGTTCGCCGTGGGCGAGTAGGTCTGATACGTCTCGCACGGGTAGCCGATGGACGTGCCGTCGATGATATTGACAACGAAGGCGTTGATGGACGTTGAATCGGCGTAGGCGATGAACTCGTCCACCTGCGCGATGACCTCCGCGTCGCAGGTCATATACAGCGCGCGGACCTCGTCCGGCATGACATTGTCTTCAAAATCGCCCTTGGCGCGGGGGTAATAGTCGAGACTGCCGGCGTCGCCGCCGCCGTAGCGGTCCTCGCGCGCGGCGTGCACGGCGTAAACGCCGAAGCGGTCATAAATTCCCGTGGCGGCCTCGAGCGTGCTGGCGGTGTATGCGCCGCTGATATAGCCCGCCTCGCCGCCCACGCGCACCTCATACATATGCACCACGCCGTTTTGGATCGAATCATAGCCCACGACGCGCAGCTCCGTCCCCTGCTCGACCAGCGTGCCGAGCTGCGTGCCGTCGGCGGTCAGACGGAGATTCTGCGGCGTGCGGACGTAGATCGTCTCTTCCGCGACCACATCGCCCTCGTCCTGCGTCAGATTATCGGCGCAGATGTAGCCGTATTGCAGCCCGTCGAGATACGCGGCGTAATACGTTTTGCCGTCCAGCTGCTTCGTATCCTCCGGCTGGTAGGTGAGCTTTGTGCCGCGGGCGACCGTGCCCGCCTGCTCCATATTTTCATTATAATACGCCACCTGCGGCGTGTCGGCGCGGACATACGCGGCGGTATAGCGCCCGGCGCTCTGCTGCTTCGGCGGCTGCACCACGTCCGGGCTGCTGCCTGCCAAAACGCAGATGAACAGCACCAGCGCGATGAGCACCAGCACCGCCACCAGCAGCAGCCAGGTATTCTGCCGCAGATATTTGAGAAAATCCGCGCGCTTTTTCTGCCTGTACCGCTCGGCACGGGGGTCTCGCCGCTGTTTGGATCTGTTTTTCATAGCTGCGCTCCCAATGTAACCAGATAGCGCCATTATACACCAACTTTTTCAGGATTTCCACTATTTTTGGCATTCTTCCGCATTATCGCGCGCGTTTTCCGTATTTTTCGGTCGAAACGCTCCATTTGGTTGCCTGTATGTTTCGTTTTTTCGCGTTTTCGCGCCATTTCATCGGCAAAAATATCGTTTTGTAAACGTTATGTAAACGAATTTGCAAATCTTTTTTCGGCATTTTTGCAATTTTTTTCGATTTTTCTGTCAAATTCCGGCGGGGGCTTGACAAACCGCAGGCGCGTCGCTATACTAACTGTACTACTACAGCTAATACAGTTTTGGAAGGAGGTCACGCCGTATGATCTCGATCAACTATCGGGACGCCCGCCCGATCTACACGCAGGTGAAGGACGGACTGCGCAAGCTCATCCTCACCGGCGCGCTCGCGCCGGGCACAAAGCTGCCGAGCGTGCGCGAGCTGGCGGCGGAGCTTGCCATCAACCCCAACACCATCCAGCGCGCCTACCGCGAGCTGGAGGCGGAGGGGGCGATCGTATCCATCGCGGGCAAGGGGTCGTTTGCCGCGGAGCAGCCGCAGGCGGACGCGGCGGCGCTGCAAAGCGCCATCGAGGGCTTCCGGCAGGCGGCGGAGCAGCTCGCGGCGGCGGGAATGCAGATCAGCGCCATGCACGCGCTGCTGGATGAATGGACGCAGGAAAAGGAGTGAGAACATGATCGATGTACAGAATCTGACGAAATCGTTTGACGGTTTTTGGGCTTTGGACGGGCTCTGCCTGCACGTTCCGCGCGGCTCTGTTTACGGGCTGGTCGGACCGAACGGTGCGGGCAAAACGACGCTCATCCGGCATTTGGCGGGCGTGCTGCGCCCCACATCCGGGAGCGTGACGATCGGCGGGCTGCCGGTCTATGAAAATCTTGCGGTGAAGCGCCGCCTCGCGTGGATCCCCGACGAGCTGTTCTGCCAGGGCAGCGACGGCGTGCGCGATTTGATGCGGCTTTATAAGAGCGTTTATCCGAGCTTTGACGACACGCGCTACAAACAGCTCGGCGAGGTGTTCGCGCTGGACGAAAAACGCCCCATCCGCCGCTTTTCCAAGGGGATGCAGAAGCAGGCGGCGCTGTGGCTCGCCATCTGCTGCCGCCCGGACTATCTGCTGCTGGACGAGCCGGTGGACGGGCTTGACCCCGTGATGCGGCGGCAGGTGTGGAGTCTTCTTATGGAGGACGTTGCCGGGCGCGGGATGACGGTGCTGGTGTCGTCGCACAACCTGCGGGAGCTCGAGGACGTGTGCGACCATGTGGGCATCATGCACAAGGGCAAAATGCTCCTCGAGCGCTCTCTGGACGCGCTTCAGGAGAACATCGTCAAGGTCCAGCTCGTCACCGAGCATCCGCTGCCGGAGGGCTTAAACATCCTGCACAAGCAGACCGTGGGGCGCATCCAGACGCTCATCGTGCGCGGCGAGCAGCATGAGGTGGCGGAAAAATTAGCGCAGTGCCAGCCGCTGCTGTGCGATCTGCTGCCGCTGTCGCTTGAAGAAATTTTCATTTACGAGCTGGGAGGTGTGGACTATGACATCAAAAACATCGTGCTTTGACCGCGCCATTTTCCGGCGCGATGTGCGCCGCGCCGCGCCGCTGTGGATCTTATTCCTGCTGATTTTGCTCGTGGCGCTGCCGCTGCCGCTGTCCAACTTCGCGGAGTATTTTGAGCGGATGGCAAAGGCGGAGGTCGCGGTCCTGATCCAGCAGCAGATCCTGAGCGTCGGGCATATTTTTGCTTCGCTCGGCTCGCCCATCTACGCTCTGGCGGCGGCGTGGCTCGTGTTTTACTACCTGTTCACGGGCAAAAGCGCGAATTTCTACGCCGCGCTGCCCGTCCGGCGCGAGGGGATGTTCGCAACGCACTATCTCGCGGGGCTGACGGTCTACGCTGCTCCGATGCTGCTCATCTCCGCCGCGACGCTTGCCGCCACGGCGATGCTCGGCGCGCCGCAGCTTGGCGTGTGCGCGCAGATGTTCGCCGAAAATGTGCTGAGCTTCCTGTTTTTCTACAATTTCGCGGTGCTGTGCTGCATGATCGTCGGAAGCGCCGTCATGATGCCCATCGTGTACATCATCCTCAATTTCGCCGTGCCCGTGGTGGAGCTGATGATCCGCACAGTCTTGCAGGCGTTCGTCTACGGAATGCCGAACGGCAGCGGCATCCATCTGACGCCGTTTGCCCCGGCGTGGTATCTGCTGGGCAGCGGCTCGGTCGCCCCGGTGCTGAACGCCGAAAATGACATCACCGGCTACTGCGTGGAGGGCTGGGGCTATCTGCTCATCCTCGCCGCCGTGGGCGTGCTGTTCGGCGCGCTGGCGCTGGCGCTTTATAAAACGCGCGAGATGGAGCGCTGCGGCGATGTGATCGCGGTGCGCTGGCTGCGCCCGGTGTTCCTGTACGCGTTCACGTTCGGCTGCGCGCTGGTGATCGGCGTGGTCATCGTCTCGCTCATCACCGACGGGCAGATCGAGACAAACTTTTTGCCGACGCTTCTTTCCATGCTGGCGGGCACGCTCATCGGGTATCTGGCGGCGCAGATGCTGCTGCAAAAATCGGCGCGCGTGCTCAAAAAGAGCTGGAAGGGGCTCGTCATCTGCTGCGCGCTGGTGACGCTGGCGCTCGGCGCGGTGCGCCTCGACCTCACGGGCTATGCCCGCCGCGTGCCGGAGGCAGACGATGTCGCGTCCGTGGAAGTCGGGCAGTATTATAGTGTGTCCACCCCCGTCACCGACGAGCGCGCCATCGCGCAGACCATCGCGCTGCACCAGTATTTTGTGGACACGCGCGGCGCGCAGGAAAATCTTACGCCCGCGGACACCGACACGTCGTGGTGGAACGCCAATATCTACCTCCGCTACACGCTGAAGGACGGCAGCTCGTTTGCCCGCTCCTACACGTTCCTGTGCAGCGCCTCCACCGCCGCCGACCCTGACAGCGCCTACAACCGCGCGAACGCGCTCATGCGGACGCAGAGCGTGGTTCTGGCGATGTACGCGCCGAATTTTACCGTTACGGAGCAGAACGTCCTCGCGTGCACGCTGGACGGTCCGATCGTCTATGACGATGAGATCGAAAGCTGGTGCTACAGCGATCTGACGCTCAGCTCGCGCGAGGCGGCGGCGCTGTATAACGACTGCATCCTGCCCGATCTGCTGGACGGCGCGTTCGGCACGGGGGATAATGCCTACGGCTACCCGGAGGTCAGCGCCGAGCCGACGACCGAAACGGTCGCGTCGGCGTATCAGGTAGCCGAGGAGCGTTTGCAGCAGACCTCCGTCAGCTTTGTGCTGCTGAGCCCGGACGGCGGCAAGCGACCCTATTATTACAATCTCAGCTCTGACGCGGCACGCACCGTCGCGTACCTCCAGGAGCTCGGCTATCTGCCAAAATAGCGTTTCAAAAATTCTTTTTGAAACGCTCTCAAACGAAAACAGGTTTTCGTTTGAAAAGGCTTGCACTGCGCTGCGCGCATAATTTGTGTGCGTAGGCACACAAATTCCACACTCCGCTCCGTGAGCAGAATTTTTGCCGACGTACACGCCGCCGGCAAAAATGATCCGAATCGTTTTCGCCGCTGCGGCGGCGAAACTCTGCGAGGCTTTTTTACCTGCTTGGACTTTCCTCCTTCAAAACAAGAAGCGGTGTTTTTGTTGCTTTTGTTTGATTTGTGTGGTATGATGTGGGCAACTGAAAAAATTCGGACGGAGGAGACGAGTATGGACTATTCCAAACTGCAAAACGGCAGCGACATCCGCGGCGTCGCGCTGGAGGGCATCGAGGGTCAGCACATCAATCTGACCGAGCAGGCGTGCCGCGACATCGGGCGGGGCTTTGCCCTGTGGCTGAAGGCGCGGGACGCGTCGGCGCACCGCGTGGCAGTCGGGCGCGATTCGCGTCTTTCGGGCGCGCAGCTGAGCGCGTGGATCTGCGAGGCGATGGCGCAGGAGGGGCTCACCGTGACCGATCTCGGCATGGCGTCCACCCCGGCGATGTTCATGTGCACCGTCACGGAGGGCTACGCCTATGACGCGTCGGTGATGATCACCGCCAGCCACCTGCCCTTTAACCGCAACGGCTTCAAGTTCTTCACGAAAAACGGCGGTCTGGAAAAGCAGGACATCGCCGCGATCCTGAAATACGCAGGCTCTGACGAGCACACCGGCAATGCCCCCGGCAGCGTGGAAACGGGCGAATTTATGGACGCATACGCGGCGCTGCTGTGCAAAAAGGTGCGGGACGCCGCGGGCTGCGAAACGCCGCTGGCGGGCTTCCGCATCGTGGTGGACGCGGGCAACGGCGCGGGCGGCTTTTATGTTGACAAGGTCCTGAGACCTCTCGGCGCGAACACCGACGGCAGCCGCTATCTTGACCCCGACGGCAGCTTCCCCAACCACATCCCGAACCCCGAAAACGAGCAGGCGATGCAGTCCATCATGGACGCGGTGCGCGAGACGCACGCCGACCTCGGCATCATCTTTGACACGGACGTGGACCGCGCGGGCGCGGTGCTCTCCGACGGGTCGGAGCTCAACCGCAATCGCATCATCGCCATGCTGTCGGCGATTTTGCTGCGCGAGCACCCGGGCACGACCATCGTCACCGACTCCATCACGTCCACGGGGCTGGCGGCGTTCATCAAAAAGCACGGCGGCGTGCATCACCGCTTCAAGCGCGGCTACCGCAACGTCATCAACGAGTCGCTGCGCCTGAACGCCGAGGGGCATGACAGCCAGCTCGCCATGGAGACCTCCGGGCACGGCGCGCTGAAGGAGAATTACTTCCTCGACGACGGCGCGTATCTTGTCACATGTCTGCTCATCGAGCTGGCGCGCGGCAAAAAGGAGGGCTACACGCTCGAGTCTCTCATCGCCGACCTCGCCGAGCCCGCCGAGAGCCATGAGTTCCGCATGAACATTCTCGCCGAGGATTTCCGCGCCTACGGGCAGGACGTTATCGACCGCCTGACGGCGTATTCCGCCGCGCAGGAGGGCTGGACCATCGCGCCCGACAACCACGAGGGCATCCGCGTGAGCCTCGATAAAGCCCACGGCGACGGCTGGTTCTTACTGCGTTTGTCGCTCCATGACCCGGTCATCCCGCTGAACATCGAATCCGACAGCGTGGGCGGCGTGCGGCAGATCACGCAGGAGCTGTACGCGTTCCTCAAGACGTGCGACAAGCTCGACCTCGCACCCGTGGAGAATTTTCTAAAGTGAGCGCGCAGGCTCTGCGCGGCAGGGTCGCGCTCATCACCGGCGCGAGCGGCGGCATCGGCTCTGCCCTCGCGCGGGCGCTGGCGCGGGAGGGCGCGCGGCTGGCGCTGCTGGGCAGAAGCGCCGAAAAGCTCGCGGCGGTTTTGCCGGACGCGGCGGCGACGGACGTGCTGCTGCTCCCCGGCGACCTGACGGACGACGCGTATCTGCGGGAAAGTGTCGAGAAAACGCTCGCGCATTT
The DNA here is from genome assembly GCA_937890735.1 of uncultured Bacillota bacterium. Taxonomy (GTDB): domain Bacteria; phylum Bacillota; class Clostridia; order Oscillospirales; family Oscillospiraceae; genus CAG-170. The sequence goes on along the minus strand of CALACZ010000105.1, from coordinate 745 downwards.
CGGGCGGCTGGATATTCTCATCAACAACGCCGGCATGGCGCTCTCCGCGCCGTTCGGCGAGACGACGCTTTCGCAGTATGATCAGATCATGCGCCTCAACGCCCGCGCGCCGTTCGCGCTGTGTCAGCTCTGCCTGCCCCATCTGCGGCAGTCGGACGCGGGGACGATCCTCAACATCGCGTCCGTCAACGCCCACAAGGGCTACGCGCTGCAAAGCGCCTACTCCGCGTCCAAGCACGCGCTGGCGGGCTTTACAAAAGCGCTGGCGGCGGAGGAATATCAAAACGGCGTGCGCGTGCACATGATCAGCCCCGGCGGCGTGTTTACCGACATGGTGAAGATCTCCCGCCCTGACCTCACCGGCGAGGGCATGATCCAGCCCGAAGACATCGCGGACATCGCCGTGTTCCTGCTCACCCACCGCACCAACGCCGTCATCGACGAGGTGTGCGTGCACCGGCTGGGAAAAGAACCGTTTTTGTGAGATAGGAAACGCAGGAGGCTGAGCCTCCTGCGTTTTTCGCTGCACCAGCAAATACGCCGTAGGGACGGGGTTCTACCCCGCCCGCGCGGCACAACATTGCAGATTTGGGTGCACCAATGCGAAATGGTACGCACCCTTGCCTCCCCCTTTGGGGGAGGTATCCGAGCGCAGCGATGGACGGAGAGGGTCAGTAATGACCAGACAAACTGGAAATGTCAAGAAATGTGCAGTCGGGAAACACCCAAAATCTGAAAAGCATGG